>JAIRXS010000030.1 GCA_031268145.1 Candidatus Endomicrobiellum siamense | reverse complement strand
AGCATACAGCATACAGCATACAGCATACAGCATACAGCATACAGCATACAGCATACAGCATACAGCATACAGCATACAGCATACAGCATACAGCATACAGCATACAGCATACAGCATATAATGTAATAAATTCCGCAGAAGCATTTTTTAATAAAAAAGTAAAGTCGTTGTCTGATATTTTCAGACAGCGGCTTTTGCATTTTATTTATTGTTAAAAAAGGAGGTATTGTAATAAAAAAAAGAAAAAGATAAAATAAAAAGGATAAAAAGAAATGAAAAAAAAGGCTTTAGGATTGATGGTAGTGTTTTATTTTTTCTTGGGAAGCGTTAATGTTGTATATGCTGGTGGAGGGGTGAGTAAGGCGTGGGAAGACGTAAAAAGAGAATCAACTAAGGCCACTCATAATACTGGGAAAACGATAGGAAAAGCATGGGAAGATATTAAGAGAGAATCCACGAATGCTGCTCACGATCAAAATGTTCAAGCTGCTGTTGGATTAATAGGGGGAGCAGTAGGGCCGGTTAAGATAAAGTTTTAGATGTTGCAGTAGATGGATTATTATAGAATAATAACTAAGTTTATTTTCCTTTATCAGGTTTATCCTGATAAAGGAAAATAAAAAAGAATAGGGAAGGGATTATCATGAATAATAAAAAGAGAGTGTTTTTATTTTTTCTTTTGTTGATGTCTTGTTGTGTGGGGAATAGTTTTGCAGAAAGATTAGTTTTATGGAATGGGTATGCCGGAGGCAGAGACATAGAAGGCACATATGTTTTTGGTGTGGACGCAGTGTTCTTCAATGTAGGGAAAAATCTAGACTTAGGCTGCAGAGTGTTTAGTCTAAATGCAAAAAGGAAAAACTATACAGCAGGAAATGGCAAGTGTTCATATTTTCCTATTCTCTTTGGTGGGACTTATAATGTTGAGATAAGTAAAATTTTTACATTTAATACCAAAATTTTTGTAGGATTAGGATGTTATGAGCGAGAAGGAAAGGTTGAAGAACAGGAAAAGGAAGTAACGTATGTAGTAACTTGTTCTGATGAGTGGAATTTGTCAGTTGGAATGAAATACGCTCTCAAAAAGACGATTGGAATAGGATTGGAATTAGGATATAGAGGTTGCAGAGATTTAAACTATAAAACAGACGATAAATTTAACCTTTCAGGTTTTATGGGGACAGTAAATTTAATTTTTAAGATTTAGCCTTTAAGAGTGCTAGTTTAGGCACTTTCAGCGGTTTTTGCATTTTATTTATTGTTAAAAAAGGAGGGTGTGTATAAGATTAAAGCATCTATTTTTTCAAATTTTTAAAAACCGTAAAAGTCAGGTAGGACAATTTTTTAATAAGGAGGTATTATAATAAAAATAAGAAAGAGATAGAATAAAAAGGATAAAAAGAAATGAAAAAAAAGGCTTTAGGATTGATGGTAGTGTTTTATTTTTTCTTGGGAAGCGTTAATGTTGTACATGCTGGGACTGTAAAAAAGTTTGTGTAAAGTTACCTTTTAGTATTGTTAATTTTTGTCTGAAATAATAAGCAACTGATTGTAAATCTGACCCCAATTATGAATCTTTGAACACCACTTCTGTTCCAATCTTTGAACGCCCAAATACAAGCATTTAAGCAATGACTCATGGCTTGGAAACCAACCCTCTGTTCTTGGTTACTTTCCTCATCGAACGATTAAATGCTTCTATTGGGTTTGTTGTATAAATAAGTCTTCTCATTTCCATTGAGTATTTCCAAAAGGCACTAAGTTCTACCCAGTTTCGTTGCCAACTCTCCCCTACATATCTATACTTATTATCCCATTTTGCTCTAAATTCTTCAAGCTTTTCATACCCCTTCTATTGGCTAGACGATACGTATATACCTCTTAAATCTGCGCATACTTCCTTCAAATCTATGCACCACTGAATTCCTTATTTGATGCACTATGCATTTCTGATGATCGCTTCCAGGGTATGCCCCTTGTATTGCTTCCTTTATCCCAGCTAAATTATCCGTACAAAATATCAGTACTTCTTTTACTCCTCTTCCTTTTATTTCCATTAATACATTTAACCAATACTTCGCGCTTTCTGATGCTCCAATATATAATCCCAGTACTTCCTTTCGTCCTTGCATGTCTATCCCTATTAGTCCATACACGCTTGTCTTTCTTACCACTCCTTCTTCTTTTACATTATAATATAGTCCATCTAAAAACATTACTGCATACTTCTCTTGTAACGGCCGGTTTTGCCATATTTTTACTTTCTCAAGAACCCAGTTTGTTATGTTACTTATCGTCCCTTCTGTTACTTCAAACCCGTATAGCTCTTTTATGTTTTCTGATATATCTCGCGTGCTAAGTCCCATCCCGTATAACCTGATTATTTTATCCTCTATTTCAAATATGTCCCTTTTACCTTTAGCTACTATTTTTGGTTCATATTCTCCTTGTCTATCTCTGGGTACTTCTAGCTCTATCTCCCCATCTTTGCTCTTTACTATCTTCCTATAACTCCCATTCCTGTAATTTTCTCGCCCGCCTTCTTTGTTTTCACTCCTACTAAATCCCAAATGTTCTTTCATCTCTTCATCATACATCAATTCTATCAGCCCTTTCTTCATTTCTACAAATATCTTGTTCAAATCGCTCAAACTTTTCGCGTCTCCTTTCAATTTCTTCAATAATTCTTTATCCATCTTTTCGCCCCTTTAGTTTCATTATACCAAAGGAACTTTACACACTCTTTTTTACACAACCTACATGCTGGTGGAGGGGTGAGTAAAGCGTGGGAAGACGTAAAAAGAGAGACTACAAGATTTTCTCATGATGTGGGCAGAGAAACTACAAGATTTTGCTGGTGATGTGAGCAGAGAGACCGCAAGGTTTGCTCGTGATGTGGACAGAGAAACTAATGGTATAGTGAAAGGAGTAGCGCAATTTGGAGTAGTAGCAACTGGAGCAATTACAGTAGTTAATGCCACGTCAGGTAGCGAGAGACCTTAGTCTTAAAAAACTGGGGAGAAATGGCACACGAATTTGCAAAGGGGACTTGTATCCCTTTACAAGAAAAGGTATGATTTGTGCATAGAATTAAGAATAGTTGTTGCCAGTGTTGTTAATAGGTAACCACGTACTTTAGGGAGTGGTTACCTATTACAAGATATAATAAGTTTAGTAGAACGCTGAACATGGTAGGCTAGTTCTACTAATTTTAAAGGCGAAAAAGAAATGAAAAAAAATATTCTTTTAGTGGTATTGTTTCTGTTTTTTAGTTCTTCATGTCTTTTTGCAGCGATACATAAAGAAATGGGTGCATCTGTTGGTTTTCCCAGCGGGAAAACTATGGACGGCGCAGGTATATTAAGTCTGGATTCATGTTTTTGTATAGGTGAGCGTGAAAATTCAAAACAGAAAAGTGTAAAAGAAAAGCTAGGATGGAGAATAAGTGCTTCTAAAATAAAAAGAAAGAATGATAAGATTGAAAATAGCAAAGTTGAATATACTTCTCTTAAGTTTATTGAAATTGTTGAACTCATAATAAACGAAAAAGTTTCGTTTAATGTGAAAGGACTTTTCGGTTTGGGGGGTGTATACTCACAACGAGCTTAGGGAAAATAATGATACAGAAAAATACCTTGTAACAAGCGTAGTTTCAGAGGCAGAATTATTTGTAGGAGCGACGTATTTTCTAACAAAAGGATTTGGAATAGGTGTTGATTTGGGGTGCAGATTATCAAAAGATATAAATGAAAATATGGAAAATGCTGAAAAATTTGACGCATCTGGATTAATAGCGGCATTAAGTTTTGTAGTTAAATTTAGTTAAAAGTTTTTAAAGATTTATAAACATAAAAGGGAATGAAGTCCCTATCCTCGAAATATGTGCCAATCATAAGCTAGTGGACCTGTACTAAAGTGCGTGGTTACAGGTCCACTTAGATCTATTAGTTCTTCAAAAAAAGAAATACATATGGAAGAAGAGTTCAGGAATTACAGAAGAAGAATAAAATAAAGAGAGTTGGTGCTGATAAAAACGGCTATTGGGAAATAATAGAGTAGATAAACTCAAAAGTGTAATTTTAAGAAGAAATTTGTAGGAGGTGTAGTTTAAGATGGCAGAAAATAAAGAAGACATAGAGTTCCCTTTAGTACACAAAGGTAAAGTTAGAAATGTTTATGATTTAGGCCAGAATTATTTAATAGTTGCAACCGACAGAATTTCTGCATTTGACCATATTATCCCGACACTAATTCCAAATAAAGGTAAAATTTTACATAAATTATCTATGTTTTGGTTTGATTTTGTAAAAGATATAGTACCAAACCATATTATTACTGGAGATTTTAACAGTTTTCCTTCAGCATTAAAAAAATATGAATATTTAAAAGACAGGTCTATGATTGTAAAAAAGGCAAAAAGGGTTGATATAGAATGTATAGTAAGAGGATATCTTGCAGGATCAGGCTGGAAAGAATATGAAGTATCACAAACAGTTTGTGGTGTAAAGTTACCCAAAGACTTAAAAGAGTCTTCTAAAATAGCAAATCCTATATTTACTCCATCTAGCAAAGAAGATAGCGGAGGACATGATGAAAATATTACTTTTGAAGAAACAATAAAAAGAATTGGGGAAAAAACAGCACAAGATTTAAAAAGTATATCATTAGTTCTTTATAAAAGAGCTAACGAATATGCGTTTTCAAGAGGGATAATCCTTGCAGACACAAAACTTGAGTTTGGTTTTTATGATGACAAATTGATGTTAATAGACGAAATTTTTACTCCTGATTCTTCAAGATTTTGGGAAGTAAATAGTTATCAAGAAGGAAAATCTCAGGATAGTCTGGATAAACAATATGTAAGAGACTATCTTGAAAATATAAAATGGGACAAAACTTCTCCTGCACCTATTCTTCCAAAATACGTTGTAGAAAAAACTCTTGCTAAGTATATTTCTGCTTATGAGAAATTGACTGGGAGTTCTCTCTAATGTTTGCTATAGAAGTTTTTACAAAAAACAGTTTTAAGGATTCTCGCGGTAAACATATTTTGGCATATATAAATTTAATAGGTGTTAAAGACGTAAAAAAAGTAAATTATTGTAGTTTATATATTATAGAAGGCAACTTACTTTTAAATGAAGTTAAAATGATAGCTTCTTGTTTACTAAGCGATAAAATAACAGAAAATTATACTATAACGAAATGCGATATTAAAGATTCTTGCTTTAACGATGTTTATGTTTCCAAAGCCATGATAGAAGTTTTATATAAAAAAGGTGTTACAGATACGGTCTCAAGTAGCGTTATAAAAGCAGTTAAAGATTTAGGCATAAACAAAGAAATAGAAGTTAAAACAGGTTCTAGGTATTATTTAAACGGAAAACTTTCAAAGGCAGTTTTAGATAACGTAGCTTGTAACTTGCTTGCTAATACTTTAATTCAAGAGTATAAAATAAAGAGTATAAAATGAGACCTGTGTCAAACTGTAATATTGTAGAAATTTTAGATTTATCAGATAAACAATTACTATCTTTGAGTAAGAGAAACGTTTTATCTTTATCTCTTATGGAAATGAAAGTAGTGCAAAGTTATTTTAAAAAACTTAAACGCAATCCTACAGATGTTGAAATAGAAACAATAGCTCAAACTTGGAGTGAGCATTGCAAACACAAAACTCTTACTGGAGTAATAGAATATACTCAGATTAATAAGGGTATAAAGATAAAAAAAGTATATAACAATTTATTAAAAGAAACTATTTTTAAAGCCACTGTAGAATTAAATAAAAAATGGTGTTTATCTGTTTTTAAAGACAATGCAGGGGTAATAGAATTTGATTCAAAAAATGGAGTAGCATTTAAAGTAGAAACGCACAACCATCCTTGCGCTTTAGAACCTTACGGAGGCTCTGCCACTGGTGTGGGCGGCGTTATAAGAGATATTTTAGGTGTAGGTCTTGGCGCAAAGCCTTTGGCTAATACGGACGTTTTTTGTTTTGGAAACCCAAATACAAAAGTTTCAAAAGTTCCAAAAGGGATACATCACCCTGTTAGAATAGCAAAGGGGGTTGTGTCAGGAGTTAGAGACTATGGTAATAAGATGGGTATTCCAACCGTAAACGGTGCTGTATATTTTGACAATGGCTATGTGGCCAACCCTCTTGTTTATTGTGGGACAGTGGGTATAATTCCTAAAAGTAAAATAAAAAAAAATGTAATCCCTGGTGACTTAATTTTAGTTGTGGGCGGTAGAACAGGCAGAGATGGAATACATGGGGCAACATTTTCATCTATAAATTTAGATCAAAATTCTGACGTGAGCGCAGTACAGATAGGAAACCCAATAGTAGAAAAAAAAATTTTAGATGCAATGCTAGTTGTCAGAAATTTAAATTTATATAGGGCTGTAACTGATTGTGGTGCAGGAGGACTTTCCAGTGCCATAGGTGAACTTGGTGAAAAGACAGGTGCTATTGTTTATCTTGATAAAGTTCCTTTAAAATATAGAGGACTTTATCCATGGGAAATTTGGATCTCTGAGGCTCAAGAAAGAATGGTTTTTGCCGTGCCTCCAAAGAATAGAAAAAAAATAGTAGAGATATTTAAAAAAGAAGATGTTGAAGCGGTTTTTATAGGGCAGTTTACATACGATAAAAAGCTTGTGCTTAAGTATAATAACGATACAGTAACAAATATGGACATGTCTTTTTTACATGATGGCATTCCAAAACCGATAAGAAGAGCAGAATATGAAATAAAAGAAGAAAAACTACAAAGAACAGTTAAAATGACATCTTCTGATCTTTTAAAAGCTCTAAAAGAAGCTCTTAAAGATTTAAACGTTTGTTCTAGAGAATGGATTATAAGGCAATATGATCACGAAGTTTTAGGGCAAACTATTGTAAAACCTTTGCAGGGCAACAATATTGAAGTTTCAGGTCCAGGGGATGCTGCAGTTATTTTCCCTTATGCTGTGGTTAAAGGTACAAAAAAAGGTATAGTTTTATCTAATGGGTTAAACCCATCATATGGAAAAATAAATACCTACAAGATGGCTTCTTCTGCTATAGAGGAAGCTTTAAGAAATGCCGTTTGTGTAGGTGGCAACATAGAAAAATTAGCAATTTTAGATAATTTTTGTTGGGGAAATCCAAACAAACCAGAAATTTTAGGTAGTTTAGTATGTAGCGCAAATGCGTGTTATGATATGTCTAAAGCCTTTGAGATTCCATTTATATCTGGGAAAGATAGTTTGCACAATGAATATTCTATTAGAGGCAAAAAATTTTCTATACCTCCAGTTTTGCTTATTTCTGCAGTGGGTATTATAGACAATGCAGAAAATAGTATTACAATGCCTTTTAAAAGTAAAGGTAATAAAATATATATTTTAGGTATTACAAGAAATGAGTTAGGCGGCTCTGTTTTTTCTAAAATAAAAAACATAAAAAATGGAATAGTCCCTGATGTTTACCCAAAAGACTCTAGCAAAATAATGAAAGGCATATATAAAGCTATAAAGAAAGGTTTAATAGAATCTTGCCATGATGCTTCTGAAGGTGGGCTGGCAGTTGCTATAAGTGAGATGTCTTTTGCTTCAGGTTATGGTGTAAAGATAAATATTGATGCTATTAAAACCATGGGTAATATGTCAGTAACTGAAATTTTGTTTTCTGAATCCAACGGAAGGTTTGTAGTTGAAGTAGAACCAAAGAATGAAAATAAATTTAAAGAAATTTTTAAAGGGTCAATTTTTTCAGAAGTGGGATACGTAACTGATAATAATTTTGTGATATTTGAAAGTCAAAAAGAAAAAATAAAATTTAAAGAGAAATTAGTAAATCTTTTAAACGTTTGGAAGAATACAATTAATTGGTAGCAATATTGCAAATATATATGACAAATATAACTTGTTGTATTTATACAAAAAATAAGATAATATGATGTATATATTTAATAAAAAGCGCATAAAATGGATAATATATTAACTATGTCTTCTCTTTTGCGTATTGCTGTTGTTCTTGGTTATGAAGAGGATTTTAATCAGCTTTTTGTACGTAGGAATTACCAATGCTTAGATCAAATTATAAATGCAAAATAAAGTTATAAAAAGCGGTGAAAGAGTTGATTAAAAGTTTTACACTTAAAAATAATATTAAAGTTATTTTTAATAAAACATATGGCGTTAAAGTTGTTTCTGTAAGAGTTTTAACGCATGTTTCTGTTATATCTGAAAATTCTAATAATGCAGGTATATCTTATCTTACTTCCAAATTTATGACGCACGCTAGTAAAAAATATTCTTCTAAAGAACTTGCAAAAGCCGTAGAAGATATTGGAGCAGATCTTAGTTGGGATGCAGATTATGATTTAGCAGAAATAAGTATGTCTTTTCTTAGTCAGTATTTTAATAGGGCAATTGAAATCCTTTCAGATGTAATTTTAAATCCTGAATTTGATAAAGAAGAATTATCTTTTGAAAAACAAAATATTGTAGCTTCTCTTAACTCTAGAAAAGATAGTATAAGAAGTATTGCTTTAGATAGCTTTATAAAAATATTTTATGGCGATACCGCTTATTCTAACCCTGTTTTGGGCGTTAAAGAGGCAGTTTTAAAAATTACGCGTTACGATTTAATACAATGGCATAAGTACTCATATAATGCTTCAAACATTTTAATTTCTGTTGCAGGTAATATTGATGAAGATATTGTAAAAGAGTCTATAGAAAAACATTTTTCTACAGTTCCATGCGGCACAAAATTTGAAAAACCTATCTTTAGTTTAAAACACTCAGAAACTATAAAAAGAGAAATAAAAGGCAAATTTAACCAAGCTTATATTTGTATTGGTTTTCCTGCACCTGAACTAGACGATAAAAATTATATGGAAGTTAAAGTAATAAGTGCGATTTTAGGTGGAAGGATGACAAGTCGTTTGTTTGTAGAGTTGAGAGAAAAACTTGGTCTAGCATATGAGGTAGGTACCATGTATCCTCTTAGGAGGGAAGGCAGTTTCTTTGCAATCTACATAGGGCTAGATAAAAAAAATATAGATTTAACTTTAAAGAAAATTGATGAAATTTTAAAAGATTTATGTACGATAAAAATATCTTCTCAAGAGTTAGAAAATACAAAAACTTACATCAAAGGTATTTATGCTATGAGCAGGCAAACTGTAAGCAAACAAAGCTTTTATTATGGTTGGCTTGAGATTGTTGGTAAAGGTTGCCAATATGAAGAACAATATTTAAAAAAGTTGGACATGATTACTGAAGAAGATTTAATTGCTGTTGCTGGAAAAATATTTTCTCAAAAGTCTATAACTGTTGTTATAAATCCAGAGTAATAAATATGGCGGTTTAAAATTGAACGAAATTATAAAAAAAATTAATGATTTATCGCAAGGATATGATGTTTATGTAGTTGGTGGCTTTGTTAGAGAATTGCTTTTAAAGCGCCAAAACGCAGATATAGATTTAGTTGTAAACAAAGATTCTTTAAAGTATTCTAAAAAACTAGCTATGGCATTTAAAGCAAAACTTATTACTTTAGATAAAGCAACCGAAACTTATAGAATAATTCTTCACGATAACGATATTAAAGACATAGATGTATCATCGATTTGTTCAGGGTCAATAGAAGAAGATTTACAAAGCAGAGACTTTACAGTTAATGCAATAGCTTTTAATATAAAAGATTTTAATAATTTTAAACAACATGTTATTCTTCCAACAAATAATGCTTTAAAAGATTTAACCACAAAAATGTTAAACACAGTCTCTTCTAAGTCTTTTAAGATGGACCCCTTAAGAATGTTAAGAGGGTTTCGTTTTATGGCAGAGCAAGGATTTAACTTCTCGCAAACTTCTTTAAAACAAGTAAAAAACAATACAAAACTAATAAGTAAAGTAGCCAAAGAAAGAGTAAAAAATGAGCTTTCAAGAATTTTTGCATCAAAAAATGCGTCAAAAGTATTAAAAATAATGGATAAAACAGGGCTTTTGAGCGCAATTTTACCTGAATGTGCCACAATGAAAAAAGCTGCCAAAAAACATTACTATCATAAAGGTGGTCTTTTTGAACATTCTTTTAGAGCTTTTGAATCTTCAGAAAATATTTTAAACAATTTAAAAAAATATTTCCCTAAGAACTATACAGATATGCAGAAACATTTTGAAGATAATTCTTCTTTTTCAGAACATGTTACACGAAAAGGGTTGATAAAATTTGTGGTTTTACTGCACGATAATGCAAAGCCAGAAACAGCTTCTTTTGAAAACAGTAAGATGCATTTTTTTGGCCATGAAGATAAAGGTTCTCAAAAAATGAAAAAAATAATGTCAGATTTGAAATTTAGCAAAAAAGACATTGAATTTTCTACATTTTTAATTAGACATCACATGAGGCTTTCCACTTTGACAAGAAATAATATAGTAACAAAAAAAGCCTCTTTAAAACTTTTTAGAGATATGGGAGATTTTACTTTAGATTTGCTTATTGTATCTATGTCTGACTGGCATTCATACAAGAATTTAAAAGTTTTTTCAAAGAGAGAATTAAGTCTTCAAGAACAATCCGTAAGAAAACTTGTGCAGGCTTATTACGATTTAAAACATTCTAAACCAGTAAAAAAGATTATTGATGGTAGTATAATAATGAAAAAATTTTCTTTAAAACCAGGTCCAATAATTGGCGAGCTTTTAGAGAGTGTATTGGCAGCTCAAGAAGAAGGGAAAGTATCAAATCTCAAAGAAGCTTTAAAAGTTGTTTCTTTAAAATTGACACAAATTAAAAAAAAGTATAAAATCTGACGTTATCAAGTTATATTTTCTGCGGGCGTAGTCTAGTGGTAAAACCCAAGCTTCCCAAGCTTGTGATGTGGGTTCGATTCCCATCGCCCGCTTTATTTGGATACTATAAAGAGAGGTGCTATTATGGCAGAAGCAAGATGCATGAAATGTAAAAAACAAGTTGAAGTAAAAGATTCTAAAGATGTGGTTATGAAAAACGGGATGAAAGCTATTTCTGGAATATGTCCGCATTGTTCAACAAAAGTTTTTAAAATTGTTGGCAAAAATAAATAATTTTACTATCCATATTTGTTAAAGAACTTATAAAATCAGATTCAAATCAGATATGATCTACGATTAATGTGTGTAAACGTTAGAGGTATTTATATATGACGACAACAATTAGATGTATATTCACTTAAGGTGTTGATCTTGAGAATATCCAATATCCTTGTGCAGCCTAAATCAAAAATTCGTCCAGATATTCAAGTTCTTCGAGCTATCGCTATTATTGCCGTAGTTATTTATCACATCTGGCCGCACGCTTTAACTGGTGGATTTATGGGTGTTGATATTTTTTTTGTGATATCTGGTAAGTATTACAGAGAATTAAATAGCACAAATATGAGAAGATTTTATGAAGAATTTAAGGAGATATGTCCATTTAAGATAAGGAAAGGGCAAAATGATAATGGGAGGGAAAATTTAAGAGAGTTTGTAGAGAAATTAAAAAAAGATAAAGTAAAACAGCTGTTTAGTTATCCTATGTGTCCGAAGATAAACGGATATGTAGAAAGGTTCAATAGGACATTAAGAGAAGAGTTTATATAAACAGTAATGCAGGATTAATAGAAAACGATGAAGAATTTTAGTGGATTGTTAGAGGATTATTTAATTTATTACAATACTAAGAGACCACACTTGTTTTTAAATTTAAAAACACCTGCAGATCATTGTTCAAAATACTAAAATGTCGCATATCTATGTAACCAATACAAACTATTGATTTTCTGTTATTGAAATACTATAATCATTACAACTATTTATGCTAAAATAATATTTTTAGTTGCCCCACTAATATAATATTTATGTGTAAAGGTATTATAGCAGAGTAAAGTCTGCTATTGCTATGATGTTTTATTGTTATTTGATAATACTTTTATAGGACAAGGTTTTAAAATGAATAAAAAGACTTATTTACCAAAACAAAATGCAATTGAAAGAAAATGGCATTTAATAGATGCAAGTGGAAAAATTTTAGGAAGACTTGCTGTGGAAATAGCCGATATTTTAAGAGGCAAAAGGAAACTTTTTTATACTAATCACATAGATTGTGGTGATTTCGTTATTGTTACAAATGCAAGTAAGATAGCTCTTACAGGTAAAAAATTAGATCAAAAGACATATTTTACATTTTCAGGCTATCCAGGTGGAGCAAAATTGACACCTTATTCTGTGTTAATGGAAAAAAGTCCGCAAAAAGCTTTACTTGCTGCTGTTAAAGGAATGTTGCCTAAAAATAAACTTGCTGATAGGCAACTAACAAGGCTTAAAATTTTTAAAGATGATAAACATAATCACAGCGCACAGTTAGCAGTTTCTGTAAAGTAAAGAGGAGAAAAAATGAGCAAGGTTTCTTATTTAAGCACAGGACGTAGAAAAAATGCAATTGCTAGGGTAAGAGTTTCAAATGGTAATGGTAAAATTATAGTTAATAACAAATCAATTGATGAATATTTTGCAGGTTTAGATAGACTAAAAAAGTTAGCTTTAGAACCCATAAATGTTTGGGAAGGTGTTAGAAAGTATGATTTCTTTGTAAATGTTTGCGGCGGTGGAATAAGCGGACAAGCGGGAGCAGTAAGTCATAGTTTGGCAAGAGCAATTTTAGATCTTAATGAGCCTTCAAAAGCAGCTCTTAGAAAAGAAGGTCTTTTAACTAGAGATTCTAGAATGGTAGAAAGAAAAAAGCCTGGACGACCAAAAGCAAGAAAACGTTTTCAATTCTCAAAGCGTTAATATAGAAAAAAATAGTTTTAATAAAATAATGTTAGATGTATTATACTATTAATTAAAATAGTGATAGGTGCTTGACAAATTGTGATTTAATTGTTAATATAAATAGGTAGATAGTCAAAGCTAAAAAATAAAAAGGAGGTATAGTTATGAAAAAATTAATTTATTTTTTCAATGTATTAGGTATCAGTGTATTTTGTGCTACTTCTGCTTTTGCTATGGAAATAGCTTCTAGAATTATAGTGGAGGGGGTGACAAGTTTAGCAATATTTGGGATAGCTTGTAGGGTAGCTTGGGAGTCGTTAAAAAAAATCATTGAGCAATACGGTTAATTCAAGAGGAGAAAAAATGAATAAGATAATGTGTTGGTGTGTTGCTTTCTTTTGCATTTTGTCAGTATTTTGTTCACCTACTTCTCTTTATGCTATGAGGAGGAATAGGGCGGGAGAGGTTCAAGAGCCCATGCAGGCGCAGGCTGTTGTTAAAAGGTATTTTTTTGGAGCTATACCATTTGCACTTTTTTTTGGTAGTGTCAAAGTTATTATTAATTTTTTGACACATGATTTTCCAAGTCTTTTGAATTTTAATGCAGTTAAGTGTGAAGAGACTTTTACGGCCCTTAAGGATGTTTGTAAGGAGTCTATTGTGAGTATTTGTGGTAATTTGACAAAAGTTAATTGAAATTAAGATATAGAATATGTGCTTAAAAAATAAATGGATTAATGGTGTAGTAATTATTCTATCAATGTGAATATATTTTTGACTTGTTAAATTTTTTTAAGAGGATAAGAATGTAAAAAAATGAAAAAAATAGCCTGTCGTTTTGTTGCTTTGAGTTGTATTTTGTCATTATGTTTATGTAGTCCGTCTTTTGTTTATTCTGATGACGGCATAATAACTGATATTGGTAAGACGGTTATTAATAAAGTTGTGGAGACTGTTCTCAAGAAAGAAGATGTATTAACTTGGACTGCTTTTGGATTTTGTATTGGGATGGTGGTACAAATAGTTTACTATAATGCAAGAAGGCTAATAGTTCGGGATAGATGCTATTTTTGTGGTGCTCAACGTCCTCATAATGCTCAAGTTCAAGGCCAAGCAGAAGAAGTCGACGGCGGCGGCATCATCGTCGAGAACCAACTAATGGAGGAAGGGGATGCAGAAGTATGAATAAGAAAGACTATTTGTTGAGTAGTGTATAAAACTTTATAGCAGACATGTTTGTTAGATTGTAGTTGCTTTTTTTGCAAGCATATCTGCTCTACTATTTTTAATGTTCCCAGTATGACTTCTAATGTATCTCCACTGAATTTTTATATCTATTTTTCTTATAAAATCTACATATTCTAATGAAAGCTCATTTTTTGCTTGCCATTTACCCGTAGCAAATTTTTCTATCCCTATATAGTCATAATTTATTCTTATCTCTTTTACATTATTTTGTTTACACCATTTCAATGTTTCTATTACAGATTTAAGTTCTCCGCCAAATTGACGAAATTGTGTATTTTCAATGGTCCCATACAACTCTGCTTTTATAGTATCACCTAAATAGATGACAGATGCAAAACCTGTTATCCCGTTGATATAAGAACCGTCAACAAAGGCTTCATAAATGCCACTTTGCAGATCATAAGTTTCAAAGCTGTTTAATTTGTTCCAAATAGAATCAACAAGTGCATCTAGTTCTGTGTTTTTTATTTGTTTTTTTAATGAATAGGTTTGTTTTGAAGGTTTATAATATAAATATAATGTTTCTTTAAAGATGCCTTTTTGCTTGATGTCAATCTTTACAAGGTAATCTCTAAAAGAGCTGTCATTAAAACAAACATATATATTTTTAGTTTCAAGTTCTTTTTTTAGTTCTAAAGCTTTAGTGTTAAGCTCGTTTTTACACATTGTCATTTTTTCTTTTACTACCTTTAAACATTATTTTAATAGTTCTTGTGGCATTTCTTTTTTTGTAGATGCGCCAAGCTCTTTGAGTTTTTGTACCCTCTCTATAAGACTATCTCCTTTTTTGTCTGAGGAAGAAAGTCTTTTTATTGATTCTTCAATTTTATTTTTTGCTTCAGAGAGTTTTTTGTCTGCGTCAAGTAGAGTTTGGGTAAATGTTACAAATTTATCGTAAAGATTTCCTCCTTGTTTGGCGATTTCTATCACATTTTTTTCCTGATATTCTTGTCTCCATATATACTCTATAGTTTTTAATGTGGAAAGTAGTGTAGAAGGCGTTACAATTGCTATATTTTTCTTAAAGGCGTATGAGACAAGCTCAGGCTTATCTTGTAAGGCAAGGCAAACGGCCCCTTCTATTGGCACAAACATTAATACATATTCTGGTTGATTAATATCTGTTAAAGCCGCATAATCTTTTAAAGCAAGTTCATCAATATGTTTTTTTATGCTTGTGGAGTGTTCTTTTAAATATATTTTTTTATCTACCTCATTTTGACTATTATAATACTTTTCATAAGCTAAAAGAGAAGTTTTTGCGTCTATAATAATACTTTTATCATCAGGAAGCTTTACTATATAGTCAGGTATTTTAATGCTATCAACATTTTTAAATTGTTTTTGAGAAAAATAATTTACTCCTTCTATCATGCCTACGTGTTCAAAAATACGTTCAAGAGTCATTTCTCCCCAAATTCCTTGTAGTTTGGAATCTCCTTTTAGTGCATCTGCAAGGTTGTTGGCTTCTTGACTGATTTTGTTATTTAAACTTACTAGTTTTTCTAATTCTTTTTGTAAGCTAGACATTTTTTCTGCTTCATAAACTTGCAGCAAATCTACTTTAGTTTTAAATTCATCAATTTTAGTTTTAAAGGGGGAAACTATCGTTTCTAAAGATATTTTATTTAAATCAATAATTTTTGCATTTTTTTCCTCTAATACTTTTGAAGCAATATTTTCAAATTGTGTTTTTAAAGAAGAATTTAAATTCTCCTGATTTTTTAAGGTTTCTGTTAAGTCGTCTATTTTTTGTTTTTTTGCAGCAATGTCCTTAGAAATTGTAATATATTTTCTTATAAATAATATATTGCCTATGACAAGTCCAAGAATAAATAGTAATACAGATAGCAGTATGTTCATAATTTACCTATAGCTTTTGTAAAAAAGACAACAAATACACAATAATAAACTCACTATTGTTTAAATAGTTGCTTTTATAATGTTATAGGGAATTTTACATAAAAAATGGTGCCTTTGCCAAGTTCACTTTCAACGTAAATTTGTCCTTTCATGTTTTGAATTATTCCATAAGATATTGATAGGCCAAGCCCGGTCCCTTTGCCAACTTCTTTAGTTGTAAAAAATGGTTCAAAAATTTTTTGTATGTTTTTTTTGTCTATTCCAGTTCCAGTGTCTGCAATAGATAAAATATATGAATTATTTTTTAAGACAGTAGATATTGTAATTGTGCCTCCATTTGGCATTGCATCTTTGGCATTAAGTATAATATTTAAGAGCACTTGTTGCATTTGCATAGGATTTAAGTTAATTAAGATATCGGGATCTTTTAAGTTTTTGATTATTTCAATATTTGTATTTTTTAAACTTTTTTCAATAATTGGTAAAGTTTTTTCTATAATAGTTTCTAATTTTGATTCAATCGTTTTTAAAGGATCTCGTCTTGAAAAATCAAGCATATTTTTTATTATGTTTTGACTTCTTAAAGCAGCATTGTATATGTTTTTCAAGTTTTTTATTAGTTCTTCTTTTAAAGTTTTGTCTCTAAGTGATACTTGAGCAAATCCTAATATAATACTTAAAGGATTATTTAGTTCATGGGCGATGCTGCTTGCCAGTTCTCCGAGAGAAGCTAATTTATTTTGTTGTATTAAAGTGTTTTGTAAAATATCTCTTTCTCGGTGTATTTCGCGTTCTTTTGTTACATCAATTATAACTGTTATTATGCCATTAAAATGACCTTCAATTGTTTTAAAAGCGGATTTATAAAATATAAGATTTTTCTGTTTATCTCCTATTGTTGTAGCTAATTCATATGAGAGCGGCTCCATATGTTTTACTATTTCTAAGTCTGTTTTTTTAGAAGTATCACTTGTTTGTTTATCAAAAAAAACATCCTCAACAGAGGTTCCAATTAAATCTTTTTTTGAGTGTCTTATAAGAAACTCAAAAGCTTTGTTACAGTCAAGAAATCTCATATTGGAATTTCTATAATAAATAGCAGCAGGAATATTGTCTAGCAGAGTTTGTAAAAATTGTAGTTGTTGTGCTAAGGCAGCTTCAATTCTTTTAATTTTAGATATATCTGTAGCAGAAAATATATATCCTATAATTTCATTTTCATTAGCAAGTTGTGAAGTAATATACATAAGAATATTTATATATTCCCCATTTTTTTTACGACAAAGCCATTCTAAATTAAATTTTAAATTGTTAGAAGTAGCTTTTTTGAAAGTTATAGGTCTTTTATTTTTATCAAAGAATATATTGCTAAAATAATCACCAGAAAAATCTGTTTGACTATAACCTGTTATATCTTGCATTCCTTGAGAGCAGATTATTATTTCTCCGTTTAAATCAGTAGTTAGTATCATTGTAGATTTTAGAGAATTTAAAATAGTTTGATGGTGCAGTGCAAGTGCAAGGATTTTTTGAGATTGATTTAAAAGCCAAAACAATAGCAGTGTAATAATAACTAAAGCGCTTGTAATAAGGTAGCCAAGGATTTTTGCTTGGTTTATTACCCCTATAGGAGTAAATTGTATTACTGACCACATGTCAGCATTTAAAAATTTTCTAGAAATGTAGAATAGTTCATTGTTTATTGGAACTATTTCTTTGTCATATAGTTCTCTAAAATATAGAGATGCGTTAGTGTTGCTTTCTGGCAAGCCCCACAAGTGTGTAAAAGAATCTGTTGAAGAATTTGATATTAAGACTTTTCCATCTTGATTTATAATAAAAAGGTCGTCAGGTGTTTTTATTTTGTTCTTTAATGTATTAATATTTGTTTTTATTACAACGGTGCCTACTCTGCCAAAACGCCTACTTATAACAGAAGCGGATAAATAATAAGTTTTGCCTATAATAAAAATTCGTTTTTTAGTATTTTTTTCTTTTGAAGAGCTTTTTAAAAACTCAGAAAGTTCTTTGTTTTCTTCATAAATTTTTTTAGGGTTTTGATATGGATATCCGGAAAAAGCACAAACTTTATTATCATTGGTTAATGCATAAATAAGATTAACCTTAAAACTGTTTTTATAGCCATCAAACATTTTGTTTATAGATTTTATTTTATCTAAAGAAGGGAATGCAAGAGTTTCTTTTAAAAAAGGTGACTTTGAAAGAGATGAACTTATTTTGTTTAGATTTTCTAAGGTTATAGCTGTAGTCTCTGCTATAATTGAGATAGAAGTGTTTGCTTTTGTTATTATTGCGTTTTTTGAGTTTGTTTCAAGATAGTTAGAAAAAACGAAACCTCCAAAGAATATAGAAGAAATTATTGTGGCAATTGGAATATGTTTCCAAATAAAAGGAATATAATCATATAACTTTACAAATTTTTCTTTAAAAAATTTAAAAATTAAGTTTGCTATAGACATTACTACTATTGTGGATAATAATTCTGAAAAAGAAAGCAAGGCTATAGAATTAATGTTAAAAGATCGTATAGCTTCCGAAAAGCAAACATTGCAAAAGTAACATATAACTGAAATAAATATAAATAAAATTCTGTTTTTGTGGTCTTGCCCTGTTTTATAGAAACTATATAGCACATTGAGGAAAATAATTATAGCTGGAATAAATAAAGAGAAAAAAATGGATGTTATAAAATAGGGAACTCCTAGTACTGAATATGACAATATTGGTATACTAACACAAGAAAAAACAAGGTATCTTTTAAATTTATGATTATTAAGGTTTTCATAAGATATAATAGCACTTAAAAAGAAAGAAACTAATCCAAAATAATTTAAGCAGTTTGTAATAAGTAGAAGTTCGTTCTTATAGCTAGTTGTTCCATATGAAAATGCTGATATAAATTTTACCAAAGCTATGCAGACAGCATAAAATATTAAGTAAGCATGAAATGTTTTCCAGAGCTGCGTTTTCTGTGTTGTTAAAAATACTATGGCTAAGAATACATATGACCAACCAGAAAGAAAAATGGTGTAATTATAATTTTGAGCAAAAAAATGCATTTGGCGCCTTTATTTGGTGTAATTAACTCAAAAGTATCAAATTCGTTTATTGCTGGGACAAATTTCTTTATAGTTACAATACTTACAAAAGAAGATATTATCATTTAATAAAAATTCTTTTTTATCTTTAGGAATATTTTTTTCTATATTCGTTAAGTACTCATACATATCCTTTGTTTCTTTTTCTACTGTATAAGCAAATTCTGATATTATAGAATCTGAAATTTGGACATTCCTTTCATTATAATGCGGGTAAAGATAAACTATCACAGGTATAATGTTTTCTACTTTTACTACGAAATTATAACTTGCCCAAAATGTATAACCTAATAATTGTTTAGAGTGTTTTTTTTCGTCTGCTTTACCTGTTTTCCAATCTAGAATATAAATTTTTTCTTCTACAGGAAATAAAAAGTCTACTTTACAAAAAGCTTTAAAATTATTTATTCTTGTTTCTCCAAAGCCATCAGGTTCTATGATCCATTTATCAAGTTGTTGTGTGGCATTTTTTTCAATCCAACTAAATCTTTGGCTTTTTAAAAGATTTTCTAAAATAGCTTTTACTTTTGTATAAATTTCATCAGCATAGATTATTTCGCCATTGTAATAATGCTCAAAAAAGGTTTTTGATGAACAATATTTTTTTGTCATTTCAAAAACATACTTGAAAAGTTTATCTTTATTTATAGGCATTGTACTCTTCTGATATCTTTTAAATATGTCTCTTATAGTATCATGCACAATATTGCCAGTTTCTAATGCTTTTGAAGTTAAATTTTTTAGGAATAAGAGCTTTTCTACAGGCACATCTTTATCATACTTTGCGTAATAATCGTAAAAATATTGGCGTTTACAATTAAAAAATTTATCATATCTTGATATAGACCAGCCTAAAATATCTGTGTATGCAAATTTTTTTATTTCGTGCATAGATGATCCTTAATTAAAAAATTAAAAATAAATTATACAAACCAAATGCTAAAAATACAGCAGAAGATATTAATCTTATAATTCTGTTGTCAATTTTTTTGCCAATTATAGTTCCTAAATAAATAGCTAATATGTCTGCTGTTACTACGCCTAAAGTTGTGCTTGTTAGAACAACAAAAGGGTTTCTATACTTTATTGCTAACGCCATTGTTGCAAGTTGAGATTTATCTCCAATTTCTGCAATTAGAAAAGCAATTAGCATATAAAAAAATGAGTAAGTAGTTACATTGTTAACGGTATTATTTTTTATAAAAGCATTAAACAATTCGTAAATACCAAAAAAAATAAAGAAAGCAGATACTATAATTTGTAAATATATCTCTGGTAACGCTATAGAAATAAAATGTCCTGCAAAGACTGCCAAAATGTGCATCAAAAGTGTAGATATAACTACTGCTAAAATTATGTATAAAGGTTTAGTTCTTGTTGAAAAAGACAAAGCAAGCAATTGTGTTTTATCGCCAAGTTCAGCTATAAACATAAAAATGAAGAGGGACAAGAAATTTTCCACAGAACTATTTTACATTAATAAGCTCGCTTAAATCAATAAGTTGTAAATGACATACAATTGTTTATAATTCTAAGTGCAAAATTGGGTATGGCAGATTTAAATAATCAAGAGCATCCCTTTTTACAAATTTAAACCCTATTTCGGTATAAAAATTATAAGCTTTTTTGTTTTGTTCATTCACACATACTTTTTTTAAATCTAGTTCATTTATAGCATAATTTACAAGTTGTTTGCCTAACCCCTGGCCAAAATAATTAGGATCTACAAAAAGAGCTTCTATCTGGTTGTAAGAGGTTCCCATAAAAGCGCAGAGTTTGTAATTTTGTTTTATTCCATATAAATTAATCTTTTTTAAACTTGAAGCAGCTGAAATCTCAATAGTACGAAAATCCTTTTCTTTTAAAAACGAATGAGAAGCTTTAACTGACTTTTTCCATAAACTTAAGATGCTTTTGTGATCTTGTTCTTGTAGTTGTTCTATTTTCATACGTAAAAATTTCCTATTGATAAAGAAACTTAACTTTGATAGTATAAATTAACATGTTAAATATATTTCCAAATTTTATCAAATTTAATTTTCAAAGTTTAGTTTTAGCGCTATTTTATTTAACTCTAGCTATAACTACTAGCATGCATATCCTTTTATATAAAGAAGATGTTAAAAGCTCTATAGGTTGGATAGCTCTTGTTTTTCTCTCTCCTTTTATAGGGACTATTCTTTATATATTCTTAGGGATAAATAGAGTAAAGCGTAAAAGTTTAAAACTAAAGGGGGCTGTCAATATAAGAGGGAGTTATCCTAATGCACTAATAGGTAATTTTTTTACAAAATTACCAATCAATTATCAACAATTTATAACACTTGGTCATAAAGTTTATAGTCAAAATTTTGTGGTTGGAAATTTTATAGAACCTTTACAAAATGGTTTGCAAGCATACCCAGAAATGATACATGCTATAAAAAATGCAAAAGAAGAAGTGTTACTTTCAAGCTATATTTTTGATTATGACTCTGAAACAGAGAAATTTATGGAAGCATTTAAAATAGCTGTTAATAATGGGGCAAAAATAAAAGTTTTAATTGATGCCATAGGGACTTTTGGTGTTTTTGGGCGCTCCATAGAAAAAAAATTAAAAGAAATTAAAGGTTTGCAATATGGTATATTTTTACCATTAAAATTTCCTCTAACACTTCCGTTTGTAAACTTAAGAAATCATAGAAAAATTATGATAGTAGATGGGAAAACAGCATTTTTTGGAGGCATGAATTTATCAAAAGATAATTGTTTATTAAATGATAAAAAAAATGCAATTATAGATATTACATTTAAAATTACTGGCCCTATAATAAGTCAAATAGCAGAAATCTTTGAAGAAGACTGGGAGTTTGTTAAGGAGAAAAGTTTTAACTCTATAGCAAAATCTATAAAATATACAAACTCAGAAGGGCTCACAGCTAGAGTTATTCCTGGAGGCCCTGATACAATAAATAATCCCATAGAGCTTATTACTCTTGGCGCTATAAATGCAGCAATAAAAACAGTTCTTATTATAACACCGTACTTTCTACCAGAAAATAATATTTTAACATCTATCGAAATGGCAGCTATGAGAGGTGTCGATGTAGAAATAATACTTCCCAAGATTCAGAATAGTTTTATATCAAAAGCTTCAGAAGCAAATTTTTTGAACTTAATTAAACGAGGAGTAAAAATTTATCGCACTGATCCCCCTTTTGATCACAGCAAAATTTTTGTAGTAGATAACGAATGGATTTTTATAGGTTCTGCAAATTGGGATGTTAGAAGTTTTAAGTTAAATTTTGAATCTAATATGGAAATTTTTAGTAAAAGTCTAGCAAAAAAACTTGAAGCTATTGCAAAAGGCAAAAAAGAAAATGCAACGCTTATAACAGAAGATTATTGTAACAATATGTCTACCTTAAAAAAAATACGAAACAATATGTATAGACTTTTAACTCCATATGGATAACTTATATATTTTTTAGCTTTGCGTCTAAATAGTAATTCAGACTTTGACTTGATAAAAATTTTTTGGTTTAATTACGAAAGTGTAAATTATTTAGTGGCTGGTCTTAGAATTAAGTTGTTCATCTTTTTTGTTGGCGGCGTAGCTCAGCGGTAGAGCAGAGGACTCATAAGCCTTTGGCCGTAGGTTCAATTCCTACCGCCGCCATTTTTCAAGTCTTTAATTATAACTTTCCTATGTATATTCTTTTAATATTATTAACAGGATTTTCGACAGCTTTATTACAATTATTATTCTTTAGAGAGATTTTATCTATATTCAATGGGATAGACCTAGTTATTGGATTTTTTACGGCTAGTATGTTTTTTTATTTTACTTTGGGTATTTATGTATCGTCTTATTTTAAAATATTGAAAAAACATATTAAGTTCATTGTTTTTAATATTTTTTTACAGAATCTTTATTCTTAATTATAATCTCTGCATTGTTTGTTATTTTTAGAGCAAACAATACAAACTCTTTAATATTATATGTATTTTTATTTTCTTTAGGTTCAGCATTAGGTATAGAGCTTTTATTGATTACAGAAATGCATAAATTTTATAATGATAAATTAGAAAACATAAAAAAAATATTTTTGTCGGGATCATTCAGCGCATTTTTCACTTGTATATTAGGTGGAAGTTTTTTAATTTTAGTTTGGGACATACAAAATTCAATTTTATTTATACTGTTTTTCAAATTTTTAATTTTTTGCCGTTGGGCAGATTTAAGGAAACATAAAATTTGAAAAAAGCATTGCAAAAGTGTAATATACATATACAACAATGAAAAAAAGAACTTTGATTTTAAAAAATAACAAATATAATATTTTAATTTCCAAAGATCAAAATGAGTTTATTTTAGCTTTAAAAAAGATTATAACAACAAACACACTTTTTATTATTACAGATAGAAATGTAAAAAAACTATATTTAAAATACCTTGCAGATTTATTAAAAGAACAAGGGTTCAATATCAAAACAGCAATTATAAGCGCAGGAGAAACAGGTAAAAATATAAAAAACTTATCTGCATTGTATGACAAAGCACTTGAAAAAAATTTAGACAGAAAAAGTTGTGTTATATCTTTAGGCGGAGGAGTAGTTGGAGATATTGTTGGGTTTTTTGCTGCAACATATATGCGCGGAATAGACTTTATTCAAGTACCTACGACCCTGATTTCAATGACAGATTCCTCTATTGGAGGAAAAACTGCTATAAACACAAACCATGGTAAAAATATAGCAGGGACATTTTATCAGCCAAAATTTGTATGGATTAACCCATCTTTCTTAGAAACTTTACCGATGCAGCAAGTAAAAAGCGGTTTGGCCGAAGTTATAAAATATTCTATTATTTTTGACAAAAAATTTTATTATTATTTGTTTAATATGTTTGAAAAGGGCGTTATATCTTCTTCATCTTTTGATTATATAATATATCAAAGTTGTCTATATAAAGTTAAGGTTGTCAAAAAAGATGAAAAGGAAACAACTGGACTAAGATCTCTTTTAAATTTTGGGCACACTTTTGCACATGCACTTGAAACGATTACAAAATACAAAAAATTTCTTCACGGTGAAGCTTTAGCAATTGGCATGCTGTTTGCAGCAAAACTTTCTTCAGAACTTAAAATATGTTCGGATGAAACTTATCAAAGAGTAAAGAATATTTTAATAGAAGCAAACTTCAATTTAAAAACAAAAATAAACTGCACAAAATTTTTATCACTTATGAAAAAAGACAAAAAAGCAGTTAATGGGAATATTAACTTTGTTCTCATAAAAGATATAGGCAAGGCAACTAACTATTATGTAAAAGATGATATTGTTTTAAATGTTTTAAGAAAATTTTTTGGAATTATGAAATGAAACCAATACTTGTTATAAATGGGCCCAATATAAATATACTCGGCATGAGAGAGTCTGCCATTTATGGGAATATTACTCTTAAAGATATTGAAGAAAACATGTCTGCTCTTGCTAAAGAATTAAATTTAAAAATTGAATTCTTTCAATCAAACCATGAAGGTGAAATTATAGACAAAATTCAAAAAAGCTTAAACAATATGGCAGGACTCATTATTAACCCTGCAGCTTTCACTCATACATCTGTAGCAATAAGAGATGCATTATCTTATTTAGAAGTACCTGTAATAGAAGTACATCTTTCAAATATATAAAAGAGAAGAATTTAGACATAAGTCTTATATTACACCCAATTGCAATAGGACAAATTATAGGTTTTGGAATTGACGGATATTTATTTGCTTTAAAGAAGATAAGTTATTTAATTTAAACTTTGTTATAAGCACTATAGGAAAGCATTAAAATCAAAAGCAAAATAGAGCAATTGTTGCTATATATGAAAAGACGAAGTCTTATAGTCACAGTATAACAAAAAAAGCAAAAAAGTATTGTGGAGAATGATAACAAAAAATTATAAAAATAAAAAATACCTCGCAGGTTATCCTGCGAGGTATTTTAAATGTTAGTAGTTTAGATCTTTTTTATGTTTGATGCTTTAGGACCTTTGTCAGAATTTACAACTTCAAATTCGACACTGTCACCTTCTGCTAACGACTTGAAACCTTCAGACTGAATAGCTGAATAGTGTGCAAAAACATCACCTGATCCATCGTCATTAGAAATGAATCCGTACCCTTTCTGATCATTAAACCACTTAACTTTTCCTTGTGCCATTACTTCAACTCCTTGTTTTATCCGACTAGCGGATTATTGATTACAAGCTACTTATTGCTTGCGTTGCCATTGTAACAAAATAATTATATAATTGTCAACAGTTAGATATATTTTAAAATTTTTATCGTCATAAAAATTAATTTCTAGACAAATAAAATGAATAAAAAAATTTTACAAATTTTTCACAATTACAAAACCAATGCAGTACTTTTTACAGATCAAAAAGAAATATTTTATTTAACAGGAGCAATGTTTGATGGTTTTTGGCTTTTATGTATAAAAAATAATTTTTATGCAATATGTTCAAAAATGATAGAAAATCAAGTTAAAGAATTTTTTGCAAAATCAAAAATTAAAGTGTATCCTTATATTCCATTTTATAAAACTGTTGTGGATATTTTAAAACAAAACTCTATAAACAGTATTGTAATAGATCCAAGCTATATAATCGCTTCCGAGTTTATCTTATTAGAAAGCGCGTTAATAAAAGAACAAATTAAACTAGAAAAAAAAGTCGGCATCTTAACAAATAGTCGTATAATTAAAAATAATAATGAAATTGAAAATATAAAAAAGGCTTGCCAAATAGTATCTAATGTATGTAATATTATAAAAAAGGAATTAAAACCTAATCTAAGAGAGATTGATATTCATTATAAAATCCTAGAATTGTTTGCAAAAAATCAAGTTACAGAAAGTTTTTCACCAATAGTAGCTTGCGGAGCAAATTCAGCAAACCCCCATCACAAAAGTTCTAACACAAAAATAAAAGACAATGACATAGTTCTTTTAGACATAGGTTGCTCTTATAATGGCTATTGTTCTGATTTGACACGTACATATTTTTTAGGTAGAATCACACGAGAAGAAAGCATAGTTTGGGACACTGTCAAACAAGCTCAAGACTCTGTTTTAAATGCTATAAAAGCTGGATGTGAAATATCTTGGGCAGACAAAACTGCAAGAGAAGTTATAAAAAAAGCTGGTTTTGGAGATAATTTTATTCATACTACTGGACATGGAGTTGGAGTAGAAATTCATGAGATGCCTTCTTTAGCTTCTAATACCGAAGGTGTTTTTTTGTCGCATATGGTTGTAACAGTAGAGCCAGGAATATACATAGAATCTAAATTTGGTGTGAGAATAGAGGATACCATATTAATAAAAGACACTGGTTGTGAAATATTAACTTATGCAACATACTAAAGTAACATAATAGGAGAAAGAATGGTTTCAACATCAGATTTTAGAAATGGACTTAATATTTTAGTTGACGGAGAGCCTTATCAAATAACATGGTTTCAAAACCATAAGCCTGGAAAGGGTGGAGCAGTTATGCGAGTAAAATTAAGACATCTTAAAAAAGGTGGAACAATAGAGCGTACATTTAAGTCAGGGGAAAAGTTTGAGGCTTTAAGTGTTACTAGACAAAAAAAACAGTTTTTATATAAAGAAGGCGAAAATTTTAATTTTATGGACATGAATTCTTACGAACAAATTACCGTATCTCCAGAGTTGTTAGGAGGCAAAGTAAAGTTTCTTAAAGAAAATCTTGAAGTTGAAGCTATTTATTTAGAAAATGAACTCATTGATATAGATCTCCCCATAATATTAGAAATGACAATA
Organism: Candidatus Endomicrobiellum siamense; assembly: GCA_031268145.1. Taxonomy (GTDB): domain Bacteria; phylum Elusimicrobiota; class Endomicrobiia; order Endomicrobiales; family Endomicrobiaceae; genus Endomicrobiellum; species Endomicrobiellum siamense. The sequence continues at coordinate 90,780 of JAIRXS010000030.1, read as the reverse complement.
TCGCAAGCTGAACCTGGAATAAAAGGAGATTCTGTTTCTAATCTTACAAAAATGGCAAAATTAGAAACGAATGCTGATATAAGAGTGCCTCTTTTTATTAAAGAAGGCGATAAAATAAAAGTTGACACTAGAACTGGAGAATATGTAGAAAGAGTTTGAAATTTGTCACTAAGCATTATGCCTAAAAAATAATGGAGTTAAAATGAATCCTCAAGAAATTGCAGATTTTTTAAAGTCAATAAAAAACACCGATATAGAGGAAATAACATATCAAAGCGGTAATAACTCTCTGTATTTAAAAAAAACAGAAGTAGAGCCTGTTATTAAAATCAATAAAGTTGTAAAAAATATTGTTGAAAAAATAGAAGAGAAAAAGCCAGAACTTATAGAAATTAAATCTACCATGGTAGGGACATTTGTAAACACCCAAAGTAATGATAGCTCATCTTATATTAAAGAAGGAGATATTATAGTCAAAGGACAAAAGGTTGGACAAATAGAAGCAATGAAAATTATTAAAGATGTTCTATCTTTTGTTGAAGGTAAAGTAGTAAAAGTTCTTGTTTTAAATGGGCAAGCAGTAGAATATGGTCAGCAGTTATTTTTGTTGGAACGTCCTAAATGAAAGTAGTAATTTGACACTGTGTAACAGGAGAGAGAATTCATGTTTAAAAAAGTTTTAATTGCAAATAGAGGGGAAATCGCTTGTAGGATAATTAGAGCCTGCAGAGAACTTGGTATCAAAACAGTTGCTATTCACTCAGAAATAGATAAAGAAGGTATGCATGTAAAACTTGCAGATCAATCTATATGTGTAGGATATGCAAGTGCTGCAGAAAGTTATTTAAATATCCCTAGCATTATTGCAGCGGCAGAAATTTCTGCCGCTGATGCAATTCACCCTGGATACGGTTTTTTAGCTGAAAACACATATTTTGCAGAAGTTTGCCAAGCTTGTGGTATAAAATTTATAGGCCCTTCAAAAGAGTCTATAGAACAAATGGGGGACAAGATTTCTGCCATAGACCTTATGAAAAAATCTGGTGTACCAACTATCCCCGGATCTAATGGACCAGTAAATCCTGACGATCCAAAAATTTTTTCTATAGCAAAAAAAATAGGTTACCCTGTAATAGTCAAAGCAACTGCTGGTGGCGGTGGAAAAGGTATGAGAGTAGTAACATCTCAAGAAGAACTTCAAAACGCTATTATAATGGCACAAGCAGAGGCAAAAGCAGCGTTTGGCAATCAAGATGTTTACATTGAAAAATATATAGAAGAACCTAGGCATATAGAGTTTCAAATCCTCGGAGATAAGTACGGCAGAACAGCTTATCTTCCAGAAAGAGATTGTTCTATACAAAGAAAGCATCAAAAACTTGTTGAAGAAAGCCCCTCTCCTTTTATATCTCATGCTCTAAGAAAAAAAATGGGTAAAGCAGCAAGGAATGTAGCTTCTGCACTCAAATATGTTACTGTGGGAACTGTGGAATTTCTTGTAGATAAAAAAGGTCATTTTTACTTTATGGAAATGAATACGAGAATTCAAGTTGAACATCCTGTAACAGAAATGATTACAGGGATAGACTTAGTTAAAGAGCAAATTAAACTTGCCGCTGGGGAAAAACTTTCTATATCATCTGAAAAAGTTAAAATTTTAGGACATTCTATAGAATGCAGAATTAATGCAGAAGATCCTGATTCTAATTTTGTTCCTTCTCCTGGTACTATAAATAGATTATTTTTACCAGGGGGGCCTGGAATAAGAATTGACAGCCATGTCTACAGTGGGTATACAATACCTCCATTTTATGACAGTTTAATAGCTAAAATTATATCTTTTGGCTCTGACAGACAAGAAGCTATAGCTAGAATGCAAAGAGCATTAAAAGAGGTACAAATAGAGGGTATCAAAAATACTTCTTCTTTACACTATAGAATTATGAACAATGGGGTATTCTGTAAGGGTAATGTAACTACAGACTTCTTATCAAAAAATATATTCACAAACTAACTTTTGTCAAATTATAAAGAGGCAGTGATTTATGAACACAAAAGAGACCATTTATAATCTAATATCTGAAAGTTTAGAAGCAAAAAAAAGAATGCTTGAAGATTCCCATCTAGAATGCATCGAAAAAATAACAAATAAGATTGTTGAAACTTATAAAAATAAAAATAAGGTTATTATATGTGGGAATGGTGGTTCTGCTTCAGATGCTTTACATTTTGCAGCTGAAATGGTTGTTAGATTTGAAAAAAATAGAGCGGCTCTTCCTTGTATAGCTCTTTCTTCTAACACATCCACGTTGACTGCTATAGGAAATGATTTTAGTTATGATGCATCTTTTAGCAGACAACTAGAAGCTTTCGCTAAAGAAGGTGATATTTTTATTGCAATATCAACTAGCGGCAACTCAAAAAATGTCATAGATGCTTTAACACTTGCAAAAAAGCTCAACATATTTACAATAGGTTTTACAAATTATAACGGTGGACAAATGAAAGATATGTGCAGTCTATGTTTTTGTGCGCCATCACAAATAACAGCAAGAACTCAAGAATGCCATATTCTTTTAGTTCACATAATCGCAAAATTAGTTGAAGAGAAAGTCTTTAGTTAATTTTTACAAGGTTCTTACTAGTTGATTTCATTTTGCGCAATAGTCATAGAATCATTTTTGATAAATCGATGTCGTAGTTTTAGTTTATAATTTTGGTATAATTAAAACGTGAATGAATTGCTGGGCAAATGAAAGGTGATAAAAAATGAAACTAAACAAAAAAATCTTAGCAATTTTTGAAAATTTTGAAATAAGGCGACATTATGACGAAAAATCCGAAAAGTGGCATTTTCGGTAATTGATATTATTGCCGCTTTGACTGGAAGCACTCATTCGCGCAGGTATTGGAGTGACTTGAAAAGAGAAATAATCGCTGAAGGAAGCCAGTTGTACGATTTTATCGTACAACTGAAATTGCAAGCGTCTGATGGTAAGTTTTATAATACTGATGTCGCCGATGTTGAAACAATATTTAGGCTTATTCAAAGCGTGCCTAGTCCCAAGGTTGAACCTATAAAACTATGGCTTGCCAAAGTAGGTTATGAGCGTTTAGAAGAAACCGCAGACCCTGAAAATTCAATTAACCGTGCTCGCGAAAACTACAAAGCTCACGGACGCAGCGAAAAGTGGATACAGCAGCGCATGACAGGACAGGAAACACGCAATAAACTTACCGATAAAACATTCTTTTTCTCCTAAAATGTACAGTCAGTGGTTTAAGAAAGAAAAATTAGATTGTATTTATCTTGCATTTGAACTTAAACATAAAACATTTCAAACAAGTGCTTCTGTCTCTTAATTCTTTAAGTTTTTCAGGTTTAAATATTACTCTTCCCTCTAAAGTGAAGTTATTAAGTACTTAGATGTTATTGATAATGCTGCAAGGAAAAATAGGCAGTGTAAATACAGTTTGTATAAAAAAATAAGCTTTATGGGTATAATACAGACTGGAAAGGTTTTATTAATGATTTAAATGATAAAAATATAGATTTGAAAAATAAAAATATATTAATTTTTGGCGCAGGTGGCGCTGCAAGAGCAATCTTGTATGCTTTAAAAGTTCTAAAAGTAAACAATGTATATATCATAAACAGAACCACAAAGAATGCTGTAAGTCTTGCAAAAAAGTTTAATGTAGAAAGTATTGATTTGCAAAGAGTAAAAGACGTATTTGCATCAATAGATATGCTTATTAATTGTTCTTCATGCGGTATGGATACAAAAGATATTTTTCCATTTAAAGTAGATAAATTTAAAAGAAGTTTGATGGTATATGATTTAATTTATAACAAATTTACACCTTTTGTTAAGTTCGCTAGGGCAAGTGGGATAAAAATATTTACAGGGGAAGGCATGCTTGCTCATCAAGGAGCTTGTAGTTTTCGAATATGGACTGGCATATATCCGAATGTAAAAGTTGTAAAGAAAATTTTTGAGGATCTTAAATGAAAAATGCTGTTATAATAGTAGCGGGTGGGTCTGGTAAAAGGTTTGGCTCTAAAATGCCAAAACAATTTTTAATGCTTAATAAAAAGCCAATGTTTATGTGGAGTGTTGAAGCCTTTTCGAAATTAAAATGCTTTAAACAGATTATTGTAGTTGCTCCAAAGAATATGGTAAAAGTTTTATCTTTAAAATATAAAAATGTTTTTGAGTGTATTGCAGGTTGTAATGAAAGATTTGGCTCTGTTAAAAATGGTTTAAGTCTTGTAAAAAAAGATATAGAATATGTCGCTGTACACGATGCTGCAAGACCGCTTATATCAAAAACAGATATTGAATTAATTTTAAAAGAGGCAAAAAAAACAAAAGCTGCCATTGCTGTAGAACAGACAAAAGATACAATAAAGGTTGTATCTGATGAAAATAAAATTATCAAAACATTAAACAGATCTGTTTTAAGAAATGCGCAAACTCCTCAAATTTTTGAAGTAAATTTATTAAAAAAAGCTTATTTAAAGAAGATATCAAAGGATACTACAGATGATTCTAGTCTTGTAGAAAAATTAAAAGTAAGAGTTTCTGCAGTTGAAACTAAACTTCCAAACTTTAAAATAACAACAAAGCAGGATTTTCTTGTGGCAGAAAAGTTGTTATGTTAATAAGGGGGACAATATGTATGTTGGGTTAGGTTATGATGTACACAGATTTAAAAAAGGGCGTCCCCTTTTTTTAGGTGGCATAAAAATAGACAATTTATTGGGTTTGGATGGACATAGCGACGCAGATGTTTTGCTTCATGCTTTAATGGATGCTTTGCTAGGGGCTTGTGGTTTAAATGATATTGGGCATTTTTTCCCAAGCACTGATATTAAATTCAAAAATATTTCCAGTGTTTCTTTATTAGAAATAGTATATAAAGAATTAAAAAAACAAAAGTTTTCTATAAATAATGTTGATATAACAGTAATTGCAGAATCTCCAAAAATATATCCTTTTATAGGCCAAATAAAAAATATAATATCAGATACAATCAAAATAAAAAAAGATAGAGTTGGCATAAAAGCTACAACGAACGAGAAAATGGGCTTTTTAGGCAGAAAAGAAGGCATTGCCGCTATGGCGATTGCAAGCGTAAAAAAGATAAAAACTAGACGATTAAAATAAGAGGAAATAGTGACAATTAAAGTTTATAATACTCTAACAAATAGTAAAGAAGCTTTTGAACCTCAAAAAGAGAGTTTTGTGTCTATGTATGTGTGTGGCGTAACTCCTTACGATCATGTACATTTAGGGCATGCAAGAGCATATGTTGTTTTTGACATAATAAAAAGGCATTTATTACAAAGAGGTTATAAAGTAAAGCATGTTCAAAACTTTACTGATGTCGACGATAAGATAATAAAAAGAGCTTTAGAAAAAAATATACAACCTTCGCAACTTTCGCAAGTTTATATAGACGACTATTTTACTCAAATGGAAAAGTTAAATGTTTTAAAAGCTCAAGAATATCCTCGCGTTACAGGTTTGATTACAGAAATTATTAGTTTTATAGAAGAGCTTGTATCTAAAGGGTTTGCTTATAATGTTGATGGGGATGTGTATTTTTCTGTTGAAAAGTTTCAAGATTATGGTAAATTGTCGAAAAGAAAATTAGATAGCTTAAAAGCAGGCGCAAGAGTTGGTATTTGTGATGAAAAAACTTCTGTTTTTGATTTTGCTTTATGGAAGAAAACAAAAGAAAATGAACCCAAAGAAGTTTCTTGGGACAGTCCGTGGGGTAAAGGTAGGCCTGGCTGGCATATAGAATGTTCTGTAATGGCTTCTCATTTTTTGGAAAATAGTATTGATATACACGGTGGCGGACAGGACTTAATTTTTCCTCATCATGAAAATGAAATAGCTCAAAGCGAAGCTAAAACAGGAAAACAGTTTGTTAAGTATTGGGTGCATAATGGCTTTGTTACAATAAATAATGAAAAAATGTCAAAATCTTTAAACAATTTTTTTACTTTGAAGGAAATTTTTAAAGAATATAACCCTAGAGTAGTACGCTATTATCTTTTAACTCAACATTATTCTAGTCCATTAGATCTTTCTGATGTTGGTTTAGATGGCGCAAAAAATGCTTTACAGGGGTTAGACGATGCGTATTTAAGACTCATTTCCGTAGTAAAAGAAGCATCTTTGGAAATAAAAGATAAAGATTTATCAGATTTAAGAGAGGGGTTTTTATCGGCTTTAGATGATAATTTTAATTCTGAAAAAGCACTTTCTTATTTGCACGAGCTAAAAAGTATAATATTGAATGAATTATTTACTGCATGTAAAGAAAGGCTTTCTTATTTAAGAAAATTGTTTGAAGACTTAACAGAAAAATCTTTAGGAATAACGCTTTATAGAGGAGAAAGGCTAGATAACGATTTAGAGAGCCTTCTTAAAGAAAGAAACCAAGCAAGAAAAACTAAAAACTGGGCAGAATCTGATCGGATAAGAGATATAATAAATTCAAAAGGTTATAAAATAGTAGATAATAAAGACGGGACGTCTGTCGTAGTAAAAAGAATTTAAACTTTAATATAAAATAGCTTATAAAGGCGTTAAATGTATACTAAGAACAACAAAAAAGATGTTTCATTTGAAAATATTGTATTTGGTCGCAATACGGTTTTAGAACTTTTAAAAGCAACTAGACGCACTGTAAATAAAATTATGGTTTCTAAAACAGCAAGAGGAAGCATAGTTTCTGAAATTATCAATATTGCAAAACAAAAAAATATAGCCTTACATAGCGTGCCTCCAGAAAAATTAGATAAATTTTCACAACAGTCTCAAGGGATAGCTGCGGAAGTTTCTCCGATAGACTATTTAGATCTTTTAGATTTAATAAATAGGGCAAAGCATTCCATAAAACCCTTGTTGGTTATATTAGATGGAATAGAAGATCCACATAATTTAGGCGCAATTATAAGAAACTGTGTGGCTTTTGGGGCTGACGGCGTAATAATACCAAAATGGAGAGCAGTTGGTGTAAATGAAGTTGTTGCTAAATCTTCTGCAGGAGCTATAGAACATATTCCTATTTCTAAAGTTTCAAATCTAAATCAAGCAATAACTTTATTAAAGGATAACAATTTTTGGATAGTTGGCGCAGAAAATGGCAGTCAAACATTAGAAACAATAGATTTATCATTCCCCCTAGCAGTTATAATAGGTAGCGAAGGTTTTGGACTTCACGATTTAACAAAAAAGAACTGTGATTATTTGATCTCAATTCCTCAGAAAAGCACTATATCTTCATTAAATGCTTCATGTGCATCTGCTGTAATTTTATATGAAATATCTAAAAGATTAAATAGTTAAAAGTCTCTAAAAATCAACTATTTTTAACCAAATTTACATAAATAAACTTAAATGCGATTCCCTTTTTTTATAACGATAAATTTGTAGTATTTTTATATTTTTATAATGATATGTATATATATTAGTTGTATTTTATTGAAAAAAATGATATTTAACATTATAAAAAGTATATAAGAGAGGTCGTTTATGAAGCGAATCGCATTAAAAAAGCTTAAAGAATGGAAGGAGCGCACTGATAAAAAACCGCTTATTATACACGGTGCACGCCAAGTTGGAAAAACCTGGCTTATTAAAGAATTCGGTAAAATGGAATATAAAAATGTTGCATATATTATGTTTGAAAAAAATGAAAGAATGAAAAATCTATTTTTACAAGACATGGATATTTCTCGTATTTTGATGGGTTTAGAAATAGAAACTAAACAAAAGATTAACCCTGTAGATACATTAATTATTTTTGATGAAATTCAAGAATGTCCAAATGCATTAACCTCTTTAAAATATTTTTCTGAAAATGTTCCTGAATATAATTTTATTGCTGCAGGTAGTTTATTAGGGGTATTTTTGCATACAGGTGTGTCTTTTCCAGTTGGGAAAGTTGAATTTATGGATTTATACCCTATGAATTTTTATGAATTCTTATTTGCAATTGGAGAAGAAAAACTTTGTGCCTTATTAGATAAAAATGATTTCAATTTAATATCAATTTTTAAAGATAACTTTATATCGTATTTGCGTATGTATTTTTATGTTGGAGGAATGCCAGAAGTTGTGTTAAAATTTTCTAAAAATAAAGACTTTCGCCTTGCAAGAACTATACAAAATCAAATTTTAGAATCTTATATTCAAGATTTTTCAAAGCATATTCCTAGTTCAAATATTGGAAAAGTAACGCAACTATGGAATTCTATTCCTGCTCAGTTAGCAAAAGAAAACAAAAAGTTTGTTTATAAAGAAGTTCAAAAAGGAGCGAATGCTAATACATATGAGTTGTCATTAGAATGGTTAATACGTTGCGGGCTTGTACATCGCATACCTCGTGTTTCTAAACCAACGATTCCATTAAAAGCTTATGAGAATAATAAAGCATTTAAATTATTTTTATCAGATATTGGATTGCTCTCTACGCTGTCAAAGCTAGATGTTAGGACTCTATTAGAAGGTAAGGCACTATTTACAGAATTTAGAGGAGCTTTAACTGAACAATTTGTATTACAGGAATTAAAAGTGATTCAAGATATGGATATGGACATAGCTTACTGGGCTAATGAGGCTCCTGCAACAGCGGAAGTAGATTTTGTACTTCAATATGGCAGCAATATTGTTCCTATAGAAGTAAAATCCTCAATTAATTTAAAATCGAAAAGTTTAAAAATATATCAAGAGAAATTTCAACCTCGTTTATCTATAAGAAGTTCGCTAGCAGACTTCAAAAAAATTGATAATTTGTATGATATACCATTGTATGCATTAGGGCAATTGTTAGAAATAATGAAGATATAAAAAATTGCACGCTAAAAAACCATGCGAGTTTTTATGTAAGTCAAATATCCCATATAGAAACAGAATTGGCGTTTTCAGTTAAAGGACGTGGTCTATCCGTCAGACAAATTAAGCTTCCATAGCCTGTTTTTTCAATCTTTGCAAACTTTTCAAAAGAATGGATGTCATTCTTATTGGGATTGGATGTTTTCTTTATTTCAATAGGATGAAACTTTCCGTTTATTTCTATTAATAAATCAATTTCAATTTGATTTGAATCTCTATAATAATATAGTGATGGAAACAGTCCGTTATGGTGATAAGATTTAATTATCTCAGAAATTACAAATGTTTCAAAAAAGGCTCCGCTCATTGCACCTGTTTCCAAACTTTTTGGAATATTCCATGACGCAAGATAAGCGCACAAACCAGTGTCTGTAAAATAAAGTTTAGGTTTTTTGATAAATCGTTTTGCGATATTTTTGTAATAGGGCTTTAGTAAATATACAATCCCAGAAGTTTCAAGAATAGAGATCCATTGTTTTGCAGTATTTGGGGAAATTTCAACATCTTTTGCAATATCTGTAATGTTCAATTCCTGTCCTGTTCTTGATGCAACAACACTTAAGAATCTTATAAACGACGACACATTCCCTATATTTATAATTTGTCTTACATCTCTCTCAATATAGGATTGAACATAAGAAGAATAAAAAAGAGACCACTTATCATCGCTTTCACTGTCAAGTTCTGGGAAAGAGCCTTTCCAAATAATTCTGTATGTTTCAGATAAATCTTTCTTTTCTAGTACACATGCTGGGGTAGAGGTAGGAATAAATGGTTTTTGGACTGCCCCTTTGTTTGCCCTTTCGTATATTGATAAACCTAACATATTTATGATTGCAATCCTTCCGGCCAAACTTTCTGTAATGCCTTTCATAAGAGAGTATTGTTGAGATCCTGTCATCCAAATAGTTCCTTTTTTATCGGAATTGTCAACATACATTTTTACATATTTAAATAGTTCTGGAGCGTATTGTATTTCATCTATAAAGACTGGTGGTTTGTAAGTCTGAAAAAAAAAATTTGCCTCTTCTTTTGCAAGGAGTAAATCTTTGGGATTGTCTAAACTAACATACCGCCTATTATTTTTTCCTACATGCTGAAAGAGCGTAGTCTTTCCGATTTGTCTCATGCCTGTTAAGAGAATAGTTTTAAAACTTTTTGAAGCTTCTAAAACAATTTTTTGTAAAGTTCTTTCTTTATATATCATAAACTCTCCAATTATGTAAATATGCAATGATAATGCATTTTAACATAATGTCTTGTTTGTAGTCAATACAAATTTACATGTTTGACGCAAAAAGATAAAAATTATTTTAATCACATTCAAATATGATACAATCAAACAATAACTTTTTTAATATGATGCAGGTAGAAACGTGCGTTATGAATTAAACAAATGATAATAAAAACTTTTAATTTTGAAAAGTATGTTGATTGCATACTTAAAATAATACCATTAAACATCGCTATATTTTTAATGATGATGTTTTACAGAGTATTTTTTTTCTTTTATTTTAAAAATGGACTTGCTCTTGACGGTTTGTATGGCTCTTTATTTAAATCGTTTTTGCTTGGAATGAGACTTGATTTATGTATACTTGCTTATATAAATTTGTTTGTAATATTTGTGTTTAGCGTTTTTCTCATTATAAAAAATTTATTATTATTTAGAATTTTTGTATTTTTTTTAAAAATTTATTATTTTTTAGTTTTTTTTGTCGTTTTTGTTTTAGATATTATAGATTTTGGCTTTTATGCAACTTTTGGAGAACATTCTAATATTTTAATTTTTGACTTTTTTTCAGACGATACTTTTTCTCTGATAAAAACAATAGTTCACGATCATCGTTTTATAGTAGCTGTAATTTTTTTATTTATTATCACTTTTATAATATATAAATTAGTTGCATTTACGACTTCAAAACTTACATCAAAGCATAGCGTTGTAGATACTTCTATATTTAATATTGTAACTAAAATACTTTTTGTTTCATTTGTACCTTTTGTTACGTTCAGTTTAGCTAGAGGTACTTTTTCAATGTTCCCTTTAGGAAAGTTTCATACTCAAATATCTGGCAATCAATTTATAAATGATGTTGCACTAACAAGTATGCATTCTTTTTCTGATGCTTTGGACGCAAAACTTTCTCAAATAAATAATCATGTGGATTTTGTAAAAAAATTTGATATAAGGAAAGAAGAAATAGATATTAATATCTTTAATAAAATATCTCTTGTTAATGTAGAAGCAGAAGAAATAAAACCAAATGTTGTTTTTATTATTTTAGAAGGGTTTGGAGAGCTGCCAATACTGTACAATAGCCAAGATTTTAATGTACTGGGAGAACTTTCCAAGCATTTCCAAGAAGACTTTGTTTTCTATAATTTTTTACCAGCTGGGAAAATAACCATACATGCTTTAGAGTCTACAGTGCTTAATATGCCTCAGAGACCGTTTTCTTTACAAGTTACTCAAACTTCGAAAGCTTTTAAACAGTTTTCAAGTTCAATAGTTTTGCCTTATAAAAAAGCAAACTATTTTACAAAAGCTATTTATGGTGGAAGTCTTGCTTGGAGAGATATTGGCAATTTTTTGAAAGCACAGGGATTTGATGAGATTTATGGAGAAGGCTCTATAAAAAACGAGTATAGACATCAGTGGGGTATAAACGATGCTCAATTTTTTGAGTTGGTTTTAAGAGAATTAAAAAATACTAATGGGCGTTCTGTATTTATTTATGCTATGTCTACTGCAACGCACCCTCCATACGAAACACCTCCGTATTATAAACCCTTAGAAATCAATATACCTAAAGACATTTTACATATGATGCCTGAAGAAAAAAAGTATGGTAATAAGATATTTGAAAGTTATCAATTTACAAACAGAGAAGCGGCAAAATTTTTAAATAAAATAAAGAATTCTGAACTTGCCCAGAATACAATTGTTGTAATAACAGGCGATCATAACTTAAGAGAATTTAAAGCTACTACTGTAGAAAAACTATTTAAAAAGTATGCTGTACCCTTGTATTTGTACATGCCAAAAAAATTAAAAAAAGATATGGATTTAACTATAAGTGGTTGTCATATGGATATTGCTCCAACTTTATATGATTTATCTTTATCAAAAGCGCAATATGCTTCAGCAGGGGAAAGTTTGGTAGAAAACAATTTAAATCATATTGCTTTTAATAACGATGGGTTTATATTGTCTAAAGATAAAGCAGTTTTGTATAATCTTGATAAGGCCAGTATAACGTACTTTAAATTTGACTCTAAAACTAAAATGTTACAAGTAACCCAAGAGACGCAAAGGCATAAAGAAATGCTTGAGTATTATAAAAAAATAGTTGCTACTTCAAACGAATATTTAAATTAAAAATGAGGAGGCATATATATGCAGACAGCTTTTCTAGCCATTATTATTTTAATTTTTCTGGTAGGCGCGTACGCGCTGTCAATTTATAATCAACTTGTAGCTTTAAAAAATAGAGTACAAGAAGCCTGGAGCGATGTGGGTGTTCAAATGAAACGTCGTTATGATTTGATACCTAATCTTGTTGAAATCGTTAAAGGTTATGCTTCCCATGAAAAAACTACTTTAGATGCAGTTATACAAGCTAGAAATGCAGCTGTTAGGGTAAAGGACAGTGTTGAAGATAAATCAAAGGCGGAAAGTGTTTTATCTGGTACATTGAAATCTCTTTTTGCTTTATCTGAAAATTACCCAAATCTTAAAGCAAATGAAAATTTTTTAGAACTTCAAAGAGAACTTACAGATACTGAAAATAAAATACAAGCAAGTCGCAGATTTTACAATTCAAACGTTTTGTCCTTAAACATAAGGCTTGAACGTTTTCCAAGTAATATTGTTGGAAAAATGTTTAATTTTGAAAAACAGGATTTCTTTCAATTAGAAGAATCAGAACAAGAAGCAAAAAATCCTATAAAAGTTTCTTTTTAGTAAAATGCCAAAAATAACAACTTACGATTTTATAGAATCTAACACAAGAAAAACAATTTATTTGCTTATCTCATTTGCAATTAGTTTACTTGCAATTGTATATTTAGGAATTTTATTTATAAGCTTATTGCAAGTTGAAAATATGTCAGAAGGGACTTATCAGGTTTATAAGCAAGTTTCTGTACTTAACCTTGCCAACCATACTGCGACGTATATTTTACCTATAGTTTCTGTTGTAGTTATTTTATGGATTTTGTTGAGCTATTATTATGGTCAACATTTTATTTTAGGTGCTGCTAAAGCTGTAGAACTTACTAAGCAAAATGCTCCAGAAATATTAAAAATTGTAGAGACCCTTGCTATAACGACAGGCCTTCCTACGCCTAAGGTATATTCTATAAACGACATGGGGATGAATGCTTTTGCTACAGGCAGAGATCCTAAACATTCATATATTGTGCTAACTAAAGGTCTTATAAACGGATTAGAAAAAAGTGAGTTAGAGGGTGTTATTGCTCATGAAATGGCGCATATAGGAAACAGGGACATAAAAATTATGCTTGTAATGGTTGTATGTATCAGCTTTGCAACTGTTGTCGCGGAAATTCTTTTAAGGACTTCTTTTGTTACAAAAACAAACAATTCTAAAAACAATAATGTTGCAATACAAATGTTTTTACTTACACTTGCGGTTTCTTTATATGTTTATGGATATTTGGTAGCACCTTTAATAAAATTTGCTGTTTCTCGTACTAGAGAATTTCAGGCTGATGCGACAGCTGCCTTGATAACAAGAAATCCACAAGGTTTAATAAGTGCTTTAGAGAAAATTTCTGAGCATTCAGTAGTGAAAAGTTTAAGTGATAAACAAACAATGTCGCCGATATGTATAATAAGTCCTTTAGCAAAAAATAAGCAAGGTACTTTTTTTTCAAAAATTTCAGGTCTTTTTTTAACTCACCCACCTATAGAAGAAAGGATAAAAGCTCTCAAAGTGATGGATAGTCATAGATAATATATTGTCTATGGTTATGAGGTCGTAATTTTTAGGATAAATAGATCGCTAGCATTGTTTTTCTTCTTTGTTTGTCGTATTTGTGTTGCTCCAACGTAATCTAAATGAGAGCAAAAAACTGTGGGTCCAGTCTGGGTCTTGCCCTGGCAATAATCCTTTTTCTTGGCCATAAAAAGCATATTCTAGATTAACAGCTTTTAAATTAATGCCCATACCAAATGTTGGATAGCCAGAGTTTAACCCTGTTCTCAAAGAAAGTGGGTTTAGTCTGTATTCAGCACCCATATGGATTTTTTTAAAAGGCGTTAATTCAACAGTTTCTGAAGGGTTTGTTAAATCTGTTAAATCAAATGCAAATGTAATATTACTATTTGTATCCAAGTATTTTCCTGGCCAATAATAAAACTTTTCTGGGATATAGGCAAAACCTATATTTAAAATAGGATTAATTTTTGAGCTATAACCTTCTTCTTTTGTTGTGGTTTCCTTCTCATTTTTCCCAACTTTAACAAGATTGGATTTTTTATAATTAAATTGAGAATTATATAAATCTGTTGTATTTACCCCAAAATGCCACCTTGGGTTTAAATAATACAATACGCCAAAATCCAACCCAAAAGCTGTTGCGTCAAAAAAATTGCCTCCAAAGTCGTAGGAGCTAATTTCGTTAATAGAAAGATTCTGTTTTGAATTTATAAGTCTATACGCATATTTAAAATTGATGCCTAAAGATAACACACCTGGAAGATTTAACGCATTTAAAGAATGTATTCTATAAGCTACTGGAAAGAGTCCAATTCCCGTTGCTTCTAAATTATACGATAATGACGGTAAAAATGCCCCTTTATTAAATTCTAAAGCTGCTTTTGCATAGGAAAAAACACCAAAACCAAAATTTAAGGAATTTCTATTTATATCTATTGGACTTTTTATAAAAAAAATGTTTGGTATAGAAATAAAAACGCTTGGTTTAAAATTTAATATACTTTTATAAATCTTATCAACAAAACTTCCTTGCTTAGAAGGCTCAAGTTCATCAAAATGCATAAAATCATCTATGTGTTTGTTGCAAAAGGCGTAAGTAGGTTGTACATAATTATTAATATTTGCATTTATAGAAAAGATTTGTAACGTGTTGTCGTACACTGCGCTTATACCTGCAGGATTATAAAAAAAAGAATTTTCATCGTCACTAATGGCAGTAAAAGCTCCTCCCATACCCATGGGACGGAGCCCTTTTATAACAATATTCTCTTCAAACGTTACAGCAAAGATTGTTTTTGAAAAAATAGCACATAACATTACAAAAGACATTAAAAATTTTGTTTTTTTCATGAATTCCTTCACTATAGTTATATAAATCAATAAATTTTATTTTGTTAGAATTATAGTTAACGCAAAAATCTTAACAATTCTTCTTTTGCTTTTTGTATTTTTCCAACTAGCTCTAGAGTAATAAAGCCTCCAATTGCTTTTTGAGCGCAAACTTGAGCAACTTCAATGCGCTCACATGCTAAGTTAATGACTTCCCTTACTTCAATGTTTGTTTTTAGATGATCAGGTAAAGACTTTTCATTTATTTCAGAAAAATCTACATCATCGCCAACTATTCCAAGGGCTGTTTTTATAGTTTCATTATCAGCAACTGTTACAAGAGCTGCTACTGCAAAGGTGATGGCATTGTTCATATTTGCTTGAGGATCTTCTTCTTTTAATATTGCTTCTACAACAGCTGGCTTGCTAAGCAAACTGTCAAGACCTTGATTCATTTCATGGATTCTATCTACAACGAAGTCTTGATACTTATTAACATCTATTGTGTCGGTCTTTTTAAACTCTTGATAAGCTTCAACAACAGTACCAACAAGCTCAGGCATACGTATAACAGCAGCAGAATAACCTAATATGGCATCCATATTGGAAGGGTCTTTGTTTAACACTTGTATATAGAGAGCTTGAGCTGTTTCAAAATCACCGTTTCCTAATGCATTTGCAGCATTCGTATTTGTAACTTCAGGTGTTTCTGTAGCAACTCTTTGAGCGATCGGTTTAAAAATGTTATAACTGTCTGTACTACAACCGCAGAAAAGAAATATAAGCACAAAAAAACTACCAAGAAAAATCTTAAACATATTATCCCTTTTGTATATCTATAAAAATTTTGTCAAAACAGTAAAAACTGTAATTTAATTAAAGTATAGTCAATTTTTATATGCAACACACTATAAAGATGTAAAAATATAGCAAAATTAAACTTCTCTTTAATAATATAGCATAGTTTTTATATACTATAAATAATGGAATGTAAAAAAAGAGTAAAATTAATTGTAAATATTAGTAAATACTTATAGAGATAGGGCAATGGTCAGAACCTAAAACATCGCTTTCTATACTAGCAGATTTTAATGATTTAATAGCATTTTTTGAAATAAAAAAATAATCTATTCTCCAACCGACATTTCTTGTTCTAGAAGCTGTTTTATAGTCCCACCAAGTATAATTTCCAGGCTCTTTATTAAAGTGCCTAAACGTATCAACAAAATTGTTGGCGACAAAAGCATCTAGCTTTTCTCTTTCTACTAGCATAAAACCTGAGTTTTTTTCGTTTTGTTTTGGTCTTGCAAGGTCTATTGGAAAATGGGCAGTATTAAAATCGCCGCAGACAATAATATCTTTATTTTTAAATTTTTTAGTGTATTCTAAAAAATAATCGTAAAAATCCAACTTATAATCAAGGCGTTTTTGCGAAGCACCACCATTAGGGAAATATATATTAAAAAGTACAAATTTTTCAAACTCAAGCTTTAAAATTCGTCCTTCTTTGTCAAACTTTTTATTTTCTATACTAGTGCTTACAGATTTTGGCTTTATTTTAGACCATGCAGCAACACCGCTATATCCTTTTTTTCCTGTAGAAGAAGAACAATAAAAGTTATAATTTTTTATTGACTCTATATCTTTTGGAAATTGAGATTTGTCTGCTTTTGTTTCTTGTATACATACAATATCAGTATTTTCTTTATTAAACCAATCAAGAAAATTCTTTTTATACATTGATCTTATGCCGTTTACATTCCAAGATATCATTTTCATTCTACTACTCTTTTTTAAGGAAAAATAATTTCTACATGTGTTAAGTAAATCCACCATCCAAATGCTATTTTATCAAACATTTTACAAAAAGTTTACATCATTATATAAAATATTAGCTTTTTTATTGCTATACTTTTTACATTACTGCAGGATAATGTTGGATTATAACAAAAATGATTTATTGATAATAAGAAGTAATGGTATAATACATAAATTGAGATAAAAAAATGATAAAAAAACATAAAATATTTAAATTATTACTAATACTTTGCCTCATTTTGAAGATATCTAGTTCTTCTATTAGGGCTCAAGACATATGGTTAGATGATAGAGTGGTTGACCATTCGGTTTTAGGAAACGGGATAATAGCAGGGGACCTCTTCGGGAGTCCTCCTGCTATAGAAGTGCCTAGAGGTAATAGTGTAAATCTTATCGGTGAGACAGGAATTACTGTTGGAATAGTTGCTGGAGCTTCAGATAGAATAGGGATTCCAGAAGACGTTGAAGATAATGACCTCGTCATAGATATTTATATGGGAGGAATTGTTGGAACTGGACTTGTAGGTGTCGTATATGGAGGAGTGGGGTTAGAACTAGGAAATAATGTAAAACTTAACAATTTAATAATAAGAAGAGGAGATCTAACAGAGGCACATGGAGGAAGAGCTATTGCAGGAGAAGTGGAAGGTAATACGTTACAGATGATAGGAGGAGGGACAATAAACTATGAGGCATACGGAGGAAGAGCTGATGGTATAGGAAAAGTGAAAGATAACAGGTTGGAGATGATAGGAGGAACAATAAGTGGGAATGCATATGGAGGATTTGCGCAACAAGAAAAAGTAATAGAAAACCATTTATTGATACAAAATGGAAATATACAAAGAAATGCATATGGAGGAAGAGGTCAGTTAGATGCAATAACTAATGAGTTAAGAATATCAGCAGGGGATATAAATGGAGCAGATGGAGCATATGGGGGATATTCTGATGCAGGGGAGGCGAGAGATAACAGGTTGGAGGTGTCGGGAGTAGGAAGAATCGCGCATGATGCATATGGAGGATATTCTGAGGTAGGAATAGCAGAAGGAAATATATTGAATATGAGCGGAGGGACAATAACTAATGATGCATACGGAGGATACGGGTATATATGCGCGATAAATAATAAGTTAAAAATGTCAAATGGAGATATACAAGGAGATGTGTGTGGTGGATATTCTGAAGGAGTAGTGGAAGGGAATGAAGTACTGATTCAAAATGCAAGTATCCAAGGTTTATGTATAGGTGGTTACGGTCAAACGATGGCAAATAATAATCATGTTAAGATACTAGCGGGAAATTTTAACAACGTTGTTTCTGGTGGGATGGGTAGAAACGGAGGCGCAAAGGGGAATATGGTAGAAATTACAGATGGGGTGTTCAACACAGATGTCAGAGCAGCTTATTCCAGAACTACTGTGAATGAAAATAAAGTAATAATTAATGGTGGAAAATTTTGGGGGAATATTTATGGCGGCATATCTAGGGATGGCGGAGCAATTGGTAACACGGTAGAAATTAGCGGGAGTCCAATATTTTCATCAACAAATACGTACATATATGGTGGAAAATCTGATACAGCAGGAACAGATACTTTTACAGGCAATGTATTTCATGTAAAAACAAATAATATAGAAATAGCAGGAATGGGTGGATTTGAAACTTTTAAATTTTATAATCCTATTAAAAATGGGAATCCGATGATAGTATGTACAACAGATAAAGTGAGTATAAATAATGTAGAAATTGATGCAGAAATGAATATAGATGAAGATGTGGATGTGGGTGACAAGTATATTTTTATTACAAGTTTTGGTGGTTTTAATGGATTCATTAACAAAGGAGTTAAGGTAAAACAAGGTTTATTAAGTAGATATGATGCTTCAATATTTATAAATAATGCGACAGATTTAGGAATAGTTATAACAAGGGAATATATAAATCCGAGAGCAGAGATAATAACACAAAGCAAAGCTGCCACTTTAGAGATAATAAACGAAGGATTAGACCTTATAGTAAATGAAGGGATAGAATCAGCAAAAGAAGCAAGTATGGTAGCAGAAGGGCTAGTTCCTTTTGTGGCAGTAAAAGGAAGCAAGTCGAAATTAAGTAGAGGAGCGAAAATAGAGGTAGAGGGAATAGAATTGATGGGTGGAGTAGCAAAAGAAATTAATAAGGAAGGTAATAAAATAACAATAGGTGGATTTGTAGAACATGGAAGAAAGACAAGTAGTTTGTTAGGAGAAATAGATTTTGATAAAATTTCTGCAGGACTGACAGGAGATTACAGCGGTTTTGGAGTGTTAGTAAAAGCAGATATGTTAAACAATAGCTACGTAGAAGGGTCTGCAAGAGTAGGGGATAGTAGGGTTGATTTTGATACAGATAATCTAGACCAAGAGAAAGCAGAAAGAGTCACATACAACTACAATACTATGTATTTAGGTGGACATGCAGGTATTGGTTATATATATAAAATAAATAATAAACTCAGCATAGATATGAGTAGTAGATTATTATTTATGTACCAGCAGGAAAAAGATCTTAAATTATCTTCAGGAGATAATTTAAGATTTTTAAGTTTACAATCAGGGAAAATAAAGCTGGGAGCAAATGTAGATTATAAGTTACCAAAGCAACTGTTGCCATATGTTGGAATAAATTATGAATATGAAATTTTAGGAAAAAGAGTGGAAGCAATAACAATAGATATCGATTTACCAGCAGTAGATATAGACAGAGGAAGATTTAGTGGTCAGGCAGGAATAAGGAAAGATATAGGAAACTTTAATATAGATTGCAGTGCAATGAAATATTTAGGAAGTAAAGATGGGGTAGATGTAATGTTGAAAGTAAAGTTTTATTTCGGTAGGAACGATATAACTTTGACAAAAATAAGACATAAAGCTGAAAAATTAGTTGTTAAAAAAGTAAAAAGAAGGGTAAATGATTTAAAGCACCCGGGTAAAGTAAGTATAGATAAGAGACTGAAAAATATTCGAAAAGAAAATAAAGAAAAATTGAAACTAAAAAAAGAGCTAAAGACCGCATTGAAAGATAAAATTAAAGAAGAAATTTTACTTAAAAAATCAAATATATTAAAATAAGATAAGGATGAGTATTATGAAAAAAATTTGTAGTTGTGTTTTGGTAAGTGTAATGTTTCTTGGGCTAATAACTCCGGCATTTTCGGACACTGCTTCAGACATGGAAAAGCTAGAAAGAATTTTAGATAAACTAGATTCAAAAGATAATGACTATAAGTCTGTAGTCCAAGCGGAAATAGAGATTGCAAAGGCGAAAGCAGAGATAGAAGCGCAAAAAGCAAGGACAAAGGTGGAGTCACAGAAAGCTAAGCTAGAGATGGAAGCAGTAAGAGAAAAAGCAAAATTAGAAGCAAATAAAGAAAGATTGAAAGCAAAAGCAGAAATGGATTTACAAAAAGCAAGGACAAAAGAGGAACAAGATAAGCTATCTTTAGAAAAAAGAAGCAGGGAAGAGCTCGCAAAGGCGCAACTAGAAACTCAAAAGTTAAAGGTACAAGAAGAAAGGAACAGATTGACAGCAGAAAGAGAAAGACAAAGTGGAATAGAGAGGATGAGAACAAGAGAAGAAGCAGAAAGGATGTCTTTTGAGAGAGCAAAGAGAAATGCACAAGCAAAAGCGGAGATGGAAACAGTAAGAGAACAAGCAAAATTGGGGACACAAAAGGCGAAATTAGAGGCAGAACAATCAAGATTAAAAGCTATAACAGAAATGGATAGATTAGCTTCAAACGATAGCGACTATAAGTCTACAGTTCAAGCGGAAATAGAGCTCGCAAAGGCAAAAGTAGAAATAGAAGCACAAAAAGCAAGAACAAAGGTGGAGTCACAGAAAGCTAAGCTAGAGATGGAAGCAATAAGAGAAAAAGCAAGATCAGAGTCAGGAAAAGAAAGATTGAAAGCAAAAGTAGAAATGGATTTGCAAAAAGCAAGGACAAAAGAGGAACAAGATAAACTATCTTTAGAAAAGAGAAGTAGAGAAGAGCTCGCAAAAGCGCAATTAGAAAGCCAGAAGTTAAAAGTGCAAGAAGAAAGAAACAGGTTGACAGCAGAAAGAGAAAGACAGAGTGAAATAGATAGGATGAGAACAAAAGAAGAAGCAGAAAAGTTAGCTTTAGAAAGAGCAAAAAGAGAAGCGCAAGCAAAAGCGGAGATGGATTTACAAAAAGCAAGGGCAAAGGAAGAAGCGGAAAGATTGGCTTTAGAGAGGAAAAGCAGAGAAGAACTTGCGAAAGCGCAGCTAGAAGCACAAAAAGACAAAATGGCTTTAGAGAGAAAGAGGCTTGAAGAATTAGAAAAAGCTAGAGCAAAAGAAGAGGCAGATAAACTGGCTTTGGAGAAAGAGAAGAGAGATGTACAAGCAAAAGCAGAAATGGATGTGGTAAAAGAAAAAGCGAGATTAGAAGCAGAGAAAGCAAGATTAGAAGTGGAACAAGCAAAGTTGAAAGCAAAAGCAGAAACGGATTTGCAGAAAGCAAAGATGAAAGAAGAGCAAGATAAATTAGCATTAGAGAAGAAGAAGCGTGAAGAGATGGAAAGAGCAAGGGCAAAAGAAGAAGCGGAAAGACTGGCTTTAGAGAAAGCAAAACGAGAGGCGCAAGCGAAGGCGGAGATGGATTTGCAGAAAGCAAAGACAAAAGAAGAGCAAGATAAATTGGCTTTAGAAAAGAAGAAGCGAGAAGAGATAGAAAAAGCAAGAGCAAAGGAAGAAGCAGATAGACTAGCTTTAGAGAAAGCAAAAAGAGAAGCACAAGCAAAAGCGGAGATGGAAGCGCAAAAAGACAAGACGGCTTTAGAGAAAAAGAGGCTTGAAGAATTAGAAAAAGCTAAAGCAAAAGAAGAAGCAGAAAAGCTAGCTTTAGAGAAGAAAAGCAGAGAAGAACTTGCAAAAGCACAACTAGAAGCACAAAAAGATAAGATGGCTTTAGAAAGAAAGAGGCTTGAAGAATTAGAAAAAGCTAAAGCAAAAGAAGAAGCAGAAAAATTAGCTTTAGAGAAGAAAAAATTAGAAGAAGAAAAGAAAAAGTTAGCAGAAGAGAAGAGAAAAAGAGAAGAAGAAGAAAGAAGAAAGCTTGAGGAGAAAAAGAAGAAAGAAGCTATGTCCATAGAAGGAGAAGATGTTTTATATTTGGGCGCAGCGATAAAATAGTAACAAGAAAATGGAATTAAAATGGTAAAAAAAAGTAATTTTATGGTTTGTCTAATAGTATCAATACTGATAAATGCACTAGTCATATTTATTATATGGAGCAGTGGGGTAAAACGTAAAGAGGAACAAGAAATTACTGAGATTGAATTTTTGTCTCCTACTCCTGAAGAACCAGAAGAACAACTTGAGTTGGAACCTGAGCCTGAGCCAGAAATCGAACCTGAACCTAAGTTGGAACCACCTATACCTGAAAAAGGTAAAGTGTTTACAGTTCCTGCAGAAGAGAAAGCTCCAGAGCCGGAGGAGGATTCTATATCTCCGAAAAAAAAGGAAGACGATAAGACTAATAAAGAAACGAAAACTCAAGATGAAATTGCTTATGAGGCTCAGAAATTTAAATATGAGGCATATGCAAAACAGGTACACCAAAAATTGAGGCAGTACCTTCCATGGCTAAAAAAGACGTATGGTAGAGGTCGTGCAGTAGTTAAGTTTGCAGTGCATAGAGACGGGACTACTTCACATATTTCAATTTTGGAATCTTCAGGCAATAAAAGCTTTGACGATGATGTTATTAAACTTGTAGAAGATATAACGTTTGATAATCTGCCTAATGATTACGAA
Organism: Candidatus Endomicrobiellum siamense; assembly: GCA_031268145.1. Taxonomy (GTDB): domain Bacteria; phylum Elusimicrobiota; class Endomicrobiia; order Endomicrobiales; family Endomicrobiaceae; genus Endomicrobiellum; species Endomicrobiellum siamense. The sequence continues at coordinate 67,931 of JAIRXS010000030.1, read as the reverse complement.
AAGAATATTTTAGTAACAGCTTTTGAATTTAGAGTTGGCGTGGATAATTAAAAGATAAAAGGAGAAATAAATGTTTGAGGGAAAAAGTATTATAGAAATACTCAATATGGGAGGGGTAACATTATATATTTTGCTATTTTGTTCGATTCTGTCAGTAACCATTATATGCTATAAAATATTTGAGTTTTGGAGCAAATCAAGAGTTTCGAGAGTAGAATTTATAAAAAAATTAACCAAATATGTAGAAGAAGGAAAATTAAATGAAGCAATTGATTATTGCGAAAGCGTAAATTCTCCAATGGCATCAGTATCAAAAGTAGGCATAATTGCTTTTAAAGCAAAAGGTGAGATTATCAGTGAAAATGCTATGGATAGAGAAATAATGATACAAACAGTAAATCTAGAAACTTTTACAACAATATTGGCCACTCTTGGAAGTATGACAGTTTATATAGGATTATTTGGCACAGTGTTAGGTATTATAAGCGCATTCCATGATATATCTGCAGTTGGTGCTGGTGGTATAACAGTAATTATAGGTGGCGTTTCAGAAGCTTTAATGGCAACAGCAGCAGGTTTAAGCGTTGCAGTACCAGCCTCAGCAGCTTATAATTTCATTGCAAAGAGAATAGACAAGTTTGTTATACAGATGGAATATTGCGTATCTGCTTTAGAAGAAGTTTTATTTAAGAGGGGAGTAAGTAAATGAAAGGTCAAATAAAAAGAAACAAAGTAAAAACAGACATTAACATTGCTCCTTTTACTGACGTTATCTTAGTGCTTTTAATTATATTTATGATCTCAACTCCTGCTTTAATGCAGCCAGGAATAACTGTAAATCTTCCAAAAACAAAGATTACAGATGCTACAGATAATTCAAATATGGAAGTTTTAATATCCAGAGAAGGCAATGTATACATAGAAAACAAACAAACTGAACTAGAGAACGTAGAATCTGTTGTGAGAGAATGGAATCTTTCTAATCCCAATCAATCTGTAGTTATAAAGGCTGATGAACAAGTACTTTACAATCTTGTCATACAATTTATAGATAGAGCAAAGAAAGCCGGTGCTTCAAAATTTGCTCTTGCTGTAGACAATCAAAATACAAAATAATTATTTGCGTAGCAAATTATTTATTTCGTATGGTACTTGAATATTGCTATGCGAGATTTTGGTATTACTAAATTCAAATCTTTAACTACCCAAGTTTATTCAATGGTTAGGTATTAAAAGATTTTTATGGTAATAATTATAATCATTCTGGTCAGGATAAACAGCTTGTATTTTGCTATTGCTCACACTATTTCTTTTTCTATAAAAACTAGATAGTTTATATGCAAGATGTGTTATATTTAATTTATATTTTTTAATTAGATATCTCATTGAACTATAAAATGACATAGGATAAGCTATAACAGTATTCTTTAAAATTGCACATAAGTGCGCATTCTCCTCTAGGATAAAAGTCCTGCATTGCTCAAATGATCCATTGCCTTTATAGGAAGAATCTAAAGCATTTTCATCTACAAGTTTTTTATAATTCTTGTTAATATCATTTCCATTTCCATCGCCAGAATAATCTTGAATAATCTTTTTATACCATTCTTAAATTTTTCAGTATTAATGTCTCTTGCCCATAATTTTAATTTTACAGGAACTGTTAGTTTTTCAATTGCTTTGCTGTTTTTTAAGTACCACTCTGTTGGAATTGTTATGTCAGAGTATTTAGTAAATTCAGGGATAGTATGTCTGTAAAGGTAAGATGTATCTATAATATTAACTTTTTTTACTTTTCTTTTTATTTCTTCACTGTTTATTGTATTTACTAACTCTTCAAATCCTTCTCCTGTTTGACTTGCGCATCCAAGGGATATTACTAAATCTAAAACTATGCTATTATCTTCTGCTTTAGCAAAAAAATCTTGCGATTCTTTGCTCCATTTTATCAATCGTTCTGTTGACATAAAAAATCTCCATGTTGTTTGAAATTTAAAGTTTGGTCTATTTTGAATAAGACTTAATCTTTAAAATCAGAATCATTAAGTATAGTAAAGTGTTGATAAAAGATCTTTGAAGATAAAATGATTATTGATAAAAGTTAACGATTTTACATATAAACAATTATATTACAAATACTTGACATATTCAAGTGATAGTGCTACAATCTTAGCACTTAAATAGCTCGAGTGCTAATATTGTGAGCTTATTATAAATCTTTTAAGAGGACACCTATGCGACAAATAGCATTGGAAGTTTTAAAAGAGAGAAAAAATAAAATACTGAGTGCTATTATATATCATTATATTAAAACAGGAAAACCTGTTGGTTCTAATGCTTTAATAGAAAAGTATAGAATTTCTCTTTCTCCTGCAGCGGTGAGAAATTTAATGGCAGATCTTGAAAAAGAAGGGTTTCTTACGCATCCTCACACGTCAGCAGGCAGAATCCCTACGGATAAAGGATATAGAGCGTATGTAGATACTCTTGTTAAATTGCAAGATTTTGCTATACAAGAAGAAGAGAGATTAAAAAAAGAATACGAGCAAAAATATAATGAAACAGAAGCTATTCTTTCTGAAACATCTCGTATTTTGTCTGGCCTATCGCAATATACTGGTTTTGTTATGACACCTAAAACTCAGTATGATGTTATAAAAAATATAGAATTTGTACAAATTTCTAAAGAAGATATTTTAGTTATATTCATTACTCAAAGTGGCGTAATAAAACATAAAAAAGTTGAAGCTTCTTTAACGCAAGATCAAATTAATAAATTGCGTAACTTTTTAAATGATAAGCTAAGAGGTGTATCTGTAGCACAGGCGAATAAGAGAATAGTTTTAGAAGTTAAAAGATTTAAACAAAATGAAGCAGCAATTTTAGATGCTGCAGAAAAAATTGGTGATGTTTTTTATAATATACAAGATGATGTTTTTATAGATGGCACATCTAATGTTGTTGCGATTGAAGATTTTAATGATTACGAACCTGTAAAATCTATTATTCGGTTTAATGAAAATAAAGAAAGGTTTATAAAAATACTAAGTGAAGATTTTAATAATACTGGAATCAATGTAAAAATAGGTTCCGAAAATGCTTTAGCAGAACTTAAAGATTTAAGTGTAGTAACAACTGTTTATAAAAATGGCGAAAATGCAATAGGTGTTTTGGGTATTATAGGACCTAAACGCATGGAGTATGAAAAGATGATGTCTCTTGTCAGTAGAGTGTCTGAAATATTAAATGATTTTTTTAAAAATAAAAAAAAGTAATGGGGGGAGGGGTGACTATGTTGGATAATGAAAAACAAGAAAAGTTAATTGATAAGAAAGCAGAAGAGATTAATTATAGCCAAGTTCAAGAAGAGAAAATATTGGAGCTTGAAATTCTAAAGCAGTCTGTAGACGAACAAAAAGCATTAGCACAAAATTATTATGACCAGCTTATAAGATTAAAAGCAGATTTTGAAAACTATAGAAGACGTTCAGAAAAAGAGAAAAAAGATTATTTAGATTGGGGCAAAGAGAAAATTCTTATTAAACAAATTGATATAGATGATATTTTACAACAGGCTTTAAAGAGTGCAAAAGCAGGAAACAATATGGAAAGTATAGTTGTTGGTTTAGACATGATAAGCAAAGAATTTTCAAAGATGTTAAAGGAAGAAGGGGTAGAAGAAATTTCTTGTGAGAAGTTTGATCCAAATATATGCGAGGCTTTAGACATAGTTGAAAGTGACCAAGAGGATGGTAAAGTTTTAGAAGTATATCAAAAAGGGTATAAAATGAATGGCAAACTTATAAGGATTGCAAAAGTAAAAGTAGCGAAAAATAGTAAAAAAGAAAACCAAAAAGAAGAAACAGTTTAAAAATAAACTTCGTACAGGAGGAAGAAAATGGCAAAAATTATTGGTATTGATTTAGGTACATCAAACTCTGCCGCAGCTGTTATGGAAGGGGGAAAAACTACTCTTATACCTTCTGCAGAAGGTACAACTTTAGGAGGCAAAGCTTTTCCTTCTTATGTAGCTTTTGCGAAGGATGGGCAACTTTTAGTTGGTGAGCCAGCAAGAAGGCAAGCTGTAACAAATCCAGAAGGCACGATTAGTGCTTTTAAAAGAAAAATGGGTACAGATTACAAATATAATGTAAACGGTAAGGAATTTACGCCTCAGCAGCTTTCTGCGTTTATTTTGCAAAAAATAAAAAAAGACACAGAAGCTTATCTTGGAGAATCTATAAACAAAGCTGTTATAACTGTGCCTGCGTACTTTAACGATAATCAAAGACAAGCTACAAAAGATGCAGGTGCGATTGCGGGCTTAGATGTAGTAAGACTTGTAAACGAACCTACAGCGGCATCCCTTGCTTATGGTATAGATAAAGTTGGAAAAGAACAAAAAATATTGGTTTTCGACTTTGGTGGAGGTACTTTAGATGTAACCATTATGGAAATGGGCACTGAAGGTACTTTTGAAGTACTTTCAACTTCTGGGGATACACAACTTGGCGGAACTGATATGGACAACGCTTTAATAGACTATATCGCAGAAGATTTTAAAAGAACAAATGGTATAGATTTACGTAACGATAAAATGGCAATGCAGCGTTTAAAAGAATCTGCTGAAAAAGCCAAAATAGAGCTTTCAAATATCTTAGAGACAGATATAAATCTTCCATTTATTACAGCAGACGCTTCAGGTCCTAAACATTTAACCATGAAGTTTACAAGGGCAACACTTGAAAACTTAATAAGGTCTATAGTAGAAAGATGTAAAGACTCTATAGACCAAGCTTTAGAAGATGCAAAGCTTAATGCAGATACAGTTACAAAGATAATTTTAGTTGGTGGTCCTACAAGAATGCCTATCGTCCAAAAATTTGTTGAAGATTATGTAGGTAAAAAAGTAGAGCGCGGTATAGATCCTATGGAGTGTGTGTGTTTTGGTGCGGCAGTCCAAGCTGCAGTGCTTACAGGTGATGTTAAAGATATTCTTCTTTTAGATGTTACACCTCTGACTTTGGGTTTAGAAACAATGGGTGGTGTAAGAACGTCTTTAATAGATAGAAACACAACGGTTCCTGCAAAACGTTCGCAGATATTTTCAACAGCCGCAGATAACCAGCCAAGTGTTGAAATTAATGTTTTGCAAGGTGAAAGGCCAATGGCGAAAGATAACTTATCTTTGGGTAAGTTTATGTTAGATGGTATCCCTCCTGCTCCAAGAGGAGTACCTCAAATAGAAGTTACTTTTGATATAGATGCAAATGGTATTTTGCATGTATCTGCAAAAGATAAAGGGACTGGCAAGGAACAATCTATAAAAATATCTTCTTCAACAAAACTTTCAAAAGAAGATATAGATAAATATGTAAAAGAGGCTGAACAATATGCTTCTGAAGATTCTAAGCGTAAAGAAGAAATAGAAGTAAGGAATGAAGCAGATAACCTTGTTTATTCTGTAGAGAAGAGTTTAAAAGAGCATGGGGATAAAGTTTCTGCTGAAGAAAAACTTAAAATAGAGCAAGCTTTATCAGCTGCAAAAGATGCACTTAAAGGGAATGATGTCGCAGCAATTAAATCAACAAAAGAAGCGTTGATGACTGCTTCTCACAAACTTGCAGAATCTGTATATAAAGCTTCTCAAACGCAAAGTGCTTCTGGTCAAGCAACAGAACAAGGTAAACAAAAAGATACTCAAGATTCTGGTAATGTAGTTGATGCAGAAATTGTAGATGATAACAAGAAGTAATAAAACGATGTAAAAGTTTTAATACATATACCTGCTTGCAACATTAAAGTTGCAAGCAGGAAAGTATTATCCTGATGCAAGCTAAACAGGTCACAGAGTCAGTTTTAAAAGTTATTATACTATACTTTAGTTGCAGTATCCAGACTATTAAAAATTGAAAATAAATTACTTTTAGGGCAATATTCTGCGTAAAAAATGGAATCTGTGTTGCATAAAAGTTTATTATCCTGTGCAAGCGAAGCAAAGTAATAGATCCATGTAGTCGCAAGAGCTAGGTTGTCCAGTTAATGGTAATTTTTTAATATTTAAGGAATACAAAAATGAAACGTGATTATTATGAAGTACTTGGGATTTCAAAATCTGCAAGTAAAGATGAAATAAAGTCAGCTTATAGAAAGCTTGCTCTAAAATATCACCCTGATAAAAATCCAGGGAATAAAGAAGTAGAAGAAAAATTTAAAGAGATAAATGAAGCTTATGAAATTTTGTCTGACGATCAAAAAAAGCAGCAATACGATACTTTTGGGCATGACGCTATGGGTGGCATGCCGGGAGGGGGAGGGAATCCTTTCGGAGGCAGCAGCTATTCATATAGTAGCGGTGACTTTTCAAATATAGGCGATATTTTTGGGGATATCTTTGGTGACATTTTTAGTGGAGGAACTTCTGGCCGTAAAAGAGGAAGATCTGCACAAAGCAGAGGTGAAGATTTACGTTATGATATAGAAATCTCATATTTGGATGCAATGAAAGGCACAGAAGTTTCTATAGAAATACCTAAAAAAGATACATGTTCTAAATGCCATGGTACAGGTTCTAGAGATATTTCTGCTCCTAAACAGTGTTCTCAATGTAAAGGTAAAGGACAAGTAAAATATTCTCAGGGATTCTTTTCGTTTAGTCAAGAGTGTCCTCAGTGTAAAGGTAAAGGTACAATAATTGCAAATCCCTGTCCAGATTGTAGAGGGGAAGGTGCCATAAACGTTAGAAAGACTATTAGAGTAAGAATACCTCAAGGTGTGCAAGAGGGAACATCTTTAAAAGTTACAGGATCTGGGAATGCTGGAGTAAACGGTGCTACTGCAGGAGACCTTTATGTTGTAGTCCACATGAAGCAAACTTCAGGTTTTAAAAGAAATGGAGACGATCTATACACGGAAATATCAGTTTCTTTCCCTAAAGCAGCAATGGGTGCAGAAATTGACGTGCCTATTTTAGAGGGCTCTATAAAAATAAAAATTCCTCAAGGAACACAATCTGGAAAGACTTTAAGAATTAGAGAACAAGGTTTCCCAATGCTTGGTAGAAGAACAAGAGGCGATTTGTATATTAAGGTAAATGTAGGGGTCCCTACAGCTTTAACAGATCAACAAAAGCGCGCTTTGTTTGAATATGCAAAAGCTATGGGCGATGTGCCTCAAGATGCTAAATACCAAAGCGATAGCTTTTTTAAAAAAATATTTGGATAAAAAGGACTCTGTTGCGTGAAACTTGAAAGAATGGATGATTTTTTCACTTTGCGCGTTGATGAGTATGAACATCATATGCTTACAATAGAAGATGTTGCTGCAGGTTACATAAAGATGGTACAAATTCTACCAGATGGAATTAATAAGTTGCTAGATTTGGGCTGTGGCACAGGTTTGGAATTAGATGAAATTTTTAAACGATTCCCTAATTTATCAGTTACTGGCATTGATTTGACTCCAAAAATGCTAGAACAGCTTGAAAGGAAACATAGATCTCGTAAGCTAAATTTAATTTGCGATAATTACTTAAATACTGATTTTGGTTGTAAACAGTTTGACGCAGTTATATCATTTGAAACAATGCATCATTTTTCTCATTTGCAAAAACTGCAAGTTTATAAGAATATACATAAGGCGCTTTGTGAAGGTGGAGTTTATGTAGAATGCGATTATATGGTAGAAACTAAAGAGCAGGAAAATTTTTTCTTTGCAGAACTTGAAAAACTAAAAAATGAGCAGCAAATTCTTTCCGAAAGTGAACTTTATCATTACGATACACCTACTACATTTGAAACCCAATGTGAATTATTAAACAAAGCGGAGTTTACCAACATACAACAAGTATTTAAACAAGGGTGTACAGTTATGTTTATTGCGAGGTAATTTCTCTATTTTGTTTTTTATCATTAAAAGTATACATTCTTGTTTAATCATATCATTTTTGATATGATTTATGTTTATAAAGTATGCCAACTAAAAGTTCAAAAGTCACTATCTTGCACGATTTAAATATTATTTATTCTGATTGTATATAATTAATGTAGCGTAGGGCTATATTTATTTAGAAGGATATTTAGAGATGATATATCAAGGATTAATTGAAAAATACAGAAAATACTTACCCGTTAGTGATAAAATACCAATTGTTTCTCTTTGTGAGGGAAACACTCCGTTAATAGAGGCGCAAAATTTATGTAGTGCAATTGATTTTAATAGCGGCTCTATATACTTTAAGCTTGAAGGGTTAAATCCAACTGGTTCTTTTAAAGACAGAGGTATGACAATGGCTGTTTCTAAAGCTGTTGAAAGCGGTAGTAAAGCTATTATTTGTGCTTCTACTGGAAACACTTCAGCTTCTGCAGCTGCATATGCGGCTAGAGCTGGTATAAAGTGTATAGTTTTAATACCTAAAGGGAAAATAGCTTTGGGAAAACTCTCCCAAGCTCTTATGCATGGCGCAGAAGTTTTAGAAATTGATGGAAACTTTGATAAAGCATTAGATCTTGTAAAAGAGTTAAGTGATAGGTATCCTGTTACTTTGGTTAATTCGATAAATCCATTTAGAATAGAAGGACAGAAAACAGCTTCTTATGAGGTATGTGAAAGTTTAGATAAAACTCCAGAATATCAGTTTATGCCTGTAGGAAATGCTGGCAATATTACAGCTTACTGGAAAGGTTATAAAGAGTTAAACAGTGAAAATCCTAAAAAATATGCTCTTCCTAAAATGATGGGTTTTCAAGCTGCTGGCGCTGCCCCTATAGTTGACGGCCATCCTATTTTAAACCCTGAAACGGTAGCTACAGCTATAAGGATAGGTAATCCTGTTGCTTGGAAAAGCGCGGAAACTGCTCGCGATGAGTCTGTAGGGATAATAGATAAAGTTACAGACGAAGAAATTTTGTCTGCCTATAAACTTTTAGCTAAAACTGAAGGTGTTTTTTGCGAACCTGCCTCAGCAGCTTCTATAGCAGGTCTTATAAAATATGTAAGACAAGATTATTTTAAGCATGTTCAAAATGTGCAAATAGTGTGCGTGCTTACAGGACATGGTTTAAAAGACCCTGACAATGCAATTTTGAATGCAAAAAAACCAAAAAAAATTAAAGAAGATATAGATGAAATTGTAAAGGCAATAGGATTTTAATTTGTGAAAATTGAGCTTATTTGTACAGGTAGCGAACTTTTAAGCGGGACATTAAATACAAATGCTAGTTTTATTGGTTCTAGACTTTGTAATATTGGACAAGAACTGTATTTATTTACAGATGTTGGCGATAAAAAGGAGGACTTAAAAAGTGTTTTAAATAACGCTATAGGCAGGAGCAACATTATTATAATTACAGGAGGGCTTGGCCCGACTTTTGATGATATAACTGTTGAGGCTGTATCGGAATATCTAAATATCCCAATATATAACGACAAAAAAGTTTTGCAAAATATAAAAGATTATTTTTTTAAAATAGGTAAATGTTTTCCTGAAATTAACAAAAAACAAGCCAATATTATTAAGTCTGCAAAAGTTTTAGAAAATAGATTTGGTACAGCCCCTGGACAAATGTTGCATTTTGATTTTCAGGATGCAGATAAAAAGATTAGAAAGACTTTATTTTTACTTCCAGGACCTCCAAGAGAAATGAAGCCTATTTTCAATGAAAACGTTGAACCATTCTTAAGGAGTTACTCTATAGGCATAAAAAAGAATTGTTCTGTAGGTGTGTTTGGTATGGCAGAATCTGAAGTTGAAGAGCTTATAAAACCTATTATAGAAGAAGCAAGATTTGGATATGATAATAAAGTGGAGTTTGGTATTTTAGCAAACGATTCTATTGTAACGTTGAAATTTTCAGTTTCAGGGCAAGATGAAATTTTTATAGATGAGCTTATAAATAAATTAAAACTAAATTTTTCTGATGTTTTAAAAGATAATGTTTTTGGATTTGATGATGATTCCTTAGCGTCTGTGGTAGGTAAATTATTGACATCTAAGAAAAAGACTATTTCTTTTGCAGAATCTTGCACGGGAGGCAAGTTATCTTCTGCAATTACTGATATTGCAGGAAGTTCTTTATATTTTAAAGATTCTTTAGTAACTTATTCTAATGAATCAAAAATAAAATTGTTAGGTGTAAAAGAGGATACTATTAATAATTTTGGAGCTGTAAGCGAGCAAGCAGCAAAAGAAATGGCAGAATCTATTTTAAAGCTTTCTAATACAGATTATGGACTGTCAGTTACAGGTATTGCAGGTCCTGGCGGAGCTACAAAAGAAAAACCCGTAGGACTTGTGTATATTGGCCTTGCTGATAAAAAGAAAACAAAAACTTTTAAATTTATTTTTAATGGATTAAGAGAGCAAATAAGAAATAGTGCAGTAAATATAAGTTTAGATTTAATTAGAAGACGTTTAACTATAAAAAGTTAAAAAATAGAGGGCCAGATGGTTAAAGAAACATCTTGCGGGGCTATAGTGTATAAGATAGAAAATAACAATCCTTTATTTGTGTTGGTGAAAACTATTCAATGTAATAGGTGGGGTTTTCCTAAAGGGCACATAGAAAAAGGTGAAACAGAAAAAGAAACTGCTATTAGAGAAATTTTTGAAGAGACTGGCATAAAGCAACTTCAATTTGATAACAGCTTTAGGCATGAAGACATTTATATAATAGATGATGAAAAGACTGCAAAATTGGAGTATAAAATAGAAAAACATGTGATATATTTTCTTGCTCTTGCAAATAACGATGAAATTTTGGTTTATGATAAAAATGAAATATCTGAAATTAGATGGATAGATTTTCAAAAAGCAAAAGAGCTGCTCTTTTTTCATAATTCAAAAGAAATTTTAAGTTTAGCTTATAATAAAATTTTAAGGAGGAATGAGTATGAGTAATCCACTTTTAAAGGACAGTGTTTTTGATTCTCCAATAAGAAGTAACAATATCATGACAATTTCAGGTACAATAAATAAGAGTATAGTTCTGTGGGTATTGCTTATTGCCAGCGCTTTTTATGCTTGGACGCACCCAACTACAATTATGCCTTTACTTGTTCCATTATTGATTGCTGGTTTTGTTATAGCTATGATTTCTATTTTTAAAAAAGAGGTCTCGCCTTTTTTGTCGCCACTATATGCAATATGTGAAGGGTTAATTTTAGGCGCAATATCTTTATCTTTTGAAAAGTCTCACCCTGGAATTGTGGTAAACGCAATTTTGTTAACTATGTGTGTTTTGTTTTGTATGCTTGCCGCTTATAAGACAGGTATTCTTAAAGCGACGCCGAGATTTCAAAAAGTTGTAGTTTTCTCAACACTTGCTATTTGTTTAGTATATGTTATAGACTTGCTTTTAAATCTTTTTGGAGCAGGTAGTTTTTCCTACATTCATAATTCTTCTGGACTAGGAATAATTATTAGTTTGGTTATAGTTGCGATTGCTTCTTTAAACCTTATTATAGATTTTGATTTGATAGAACAAGGTTCTAATCAAGGGGCTCCTAAATATATGGAATGGTACAGCGCGTTTGCTCTTATGATAACGCTAGTATGGTTGTATCTTGAAATGCTGAGACTTTTAAGTAAATTAAGAGACTAAAGTGTTAGAAAGAACAACTTTTTTTATGGCAACTTCTGAATCTAAAACTTTACCTCAAAGTGTTGCTGAGGTTGTTTTTGTAGGGAGATCTAATGTAGGAAAAAGTAGTGTTATAAATGCTTTATGTTCTAATAAAAATCTTGCAAGAACTTCAAAAACTCCAGGCAGAACAAGAAGTATAAATGTCTATAGTATAGTGATAAAAAAGTGGCTCATAGATTTGCCAGGTTATGGTTTTGCAAGAGTAAGTTTCAAAGAGAAAGATCTTTGGAATAAAATGATAGAAGAATGCATAATACAAAGGAAAAGTAAAAAAACGGTCTATGTTATTATAGATGCTTTTGTAGGACCTACAGGGTTAGACTTTGATATGGCTTGTTGGCTAAAAGAACATAAAATAAATTTTAAGATAGCGGTAAATAAATGCGATAAGCTGCCAAGCTCAATTTCTCAAGAAGAAATAACAAATAAGACAGCAGAAATTTTTAAAATAGAATCAGCAAACATATTTGCAGTAAGTGCAAAACAAAGAAATGGTTTTTATAAACTGCAACTAGATATAATAAAGTTTTTAGATATAAAGTAAGGGATAAATATATGCATAAACGTCCATCTTGGGATAATTATTTTATGAAACTTGCTTGGCTTGTTGCAGAAAGGTCAACATGTTTGCGTCATCATGTCGGAGTCGTTATTGTAAAAGATAAAAGAATTCTTACAACTGGGTACAATGGAGCAGCAACTTCTACAAAAGATTGTTTAGAGCAGGGTTGCTTGAGGAACGAATTAAAAATTCCTTCAGGGCAAAGACACGAAGTATGTAGAGCAATTCACGCTGAGCAAAATGCCATTATTCAAGGTGGTTATAATGGAATAAACATAAAAGGTGCTACTCTTTATTGTACACATTCGCCTTGTATTTTATGTGCAAAAATGATGGTAAATGCAGGTGTTAAAAGAGTGGTTACAGATATTGAATATCCGGACGAAACTTTTAGAAAACTTTTTTTGGAGGCAAATGTAGAGATTTCCACATTACATCTTATAGATTTAATAATAGCTCAATTTAAGTGAGCTAAAATAAAAAGTGGAGGTTTGTATGAAAAAAAATGTTTTGTTGTTTTTATGTTTTGGATTTTTTCTGTGTAGTGCTGTAGTGCCTAAAGTAGCTCTTGCAGGTCATCAGGGGGATAAAGAGGATCCTAAACTAGAAGCTTTGATAAAAGAAAAGTCAAAATATGTGTCTAAGTTATACGATTTGTTAATAAAGTATGAAGAAGTGACTGGCAAAGAGAAGAAAAAGATAAAAAAAGACATAAAAAAGTTAGTAAAAACTAGCTTAGATAAAAATGTAGCTTTTAAGCAAGCTATAATAGACAAGAATAAAAAGGTGATAGAAAAGCTTGAGAAAGAACTTGCTGATATTAAAGCTGACAAAAATAAATATATTGACGATAAAGTAGATTTTTATGTAAGTCCTGAAGGTCTGTCAAAAATGCACGCTAAAGCTACAGGTCCATGTCAGTGTCGGGGTTGTTATTGCAATATGAAAGATAAAGAACATAAATAGGCTGTAAAAAAAAAGAGAGACGTCTTTAAAAGTCGTCTCTCTTTTTTTATCATAATAACTTATATTTAGAAGTCCATTCTTGTTCTTATGCCTGCAACAACTATATTATCTTTTACTGTTGCATTCCCACCTTGAGGGTCAATAAAGTACTGAACAGCTGGTGTGATTGCCAAATTTTTATTTATACCAAAATTATAGTATAGTTCCATTTCCGTTTCTGCGCCATCTTTATAAACAGAACTTATGTGTTTATAATCATTGGAACCATACATTTGCCCTATTGCAAAACCTACGACATCTTTAGGTCTAGACCAAATGTTCCCACTGAGTTGAACTCCGGCGTCCCAAGACATATGCGGTTGTTGTTTTAAGTTGTCTGGTGCTATTGCAGAAGAAGTTGATTTAAGTACTGAAACAGAAGGGTTTTTATATGAAAATCTTCCAAAAACACCTATATTGTTGTTAACTTCATGGTCTACGCTAATACCAAAGCCACAAATACCCGATTTCTTATCTGTATCTTTTATAGAATAATGATCTTTGTTATTGCCCCAAGCATAAGCTAGTAAATTGTAACACTTATAAGGAGAATAAGCAAGTTGTACTGCATTAACTCCACTAGAATCTATATGATCTATATCTTGCGAGAAATAGGCATATGTAACTTTAAAGTTTTCAACTATATCATAAGCTAATGCTAAACCTAAATGTTGAGGAGGAGTTTCTATTATTTTATCCCCGCTAAATATTGAGGTTATAAATTGAGACTCACATTCCTTAGAATATTTATTACTTGCAAAAAATGAATTAAAATTTAATTTTCCAAAGTCTATAGTGAGTTTGTCATATATAGATTGTTGGTAGTACAATTTTGTAACTTTAGCAAGAGTGTCTGCAGCAGTATTTAAGGTAGGGTCAGATACAGCATTAACTACAGCATATGTTTGTACTTTATCATTAAGTCCTTTGCCTCTACCGCCTTTAAACTGAACTAAAACTTTACCATTGTGTTCAAAATTTTTTTCTAATATTAAATCAAAAAGATATACTCCTGCAGAAGAGCCTTCTTTATCATTTGTTATGTTTTCTTTAGGTGAGTCTTGAATAACAAAAGTTCCACCACCTTTAACTTTAATACCAAATTGTTCTGCTAATGAATCTGCTGAAAAAGCATCTTTTGATATAAAACCTAAAATAAATGTGGCAACTAATAATGCTAACTTCGATAATGTCTTCAATTCTATACCTCTTTTATTTTAATAGCTTATGCTTTTTTCTCTTCTGCTGAGTGATTATAAGTCTCTTTTTTCCATGTTAGCGCGACAAAGAACATTGAAATTAAACATGAGATTCCACAAGCAATGAAAACTCCCTGCCAACCACATTTTTCAATAAGATAAGCTGTTCCAATTCCTGAAAGAAATGCTCCTAAATAACCGAACATTCCAGTAAAACCACAAGCCGCGGAGACAGACTCTTGCACAGTTACTCTAGACGCTTGTACTCCTCCAACGAGATTTTGAGGACCGTCTATAAAGAAGCCCACTAAAGCTAAGAATAAACTAACAAGCCACCAAGGAGTATTTGCATTTGTAAAATGATACATTCCCCATAAACTAAAAATTAGACAAAATAAAAATATTAAATTTATTGGAGTGCACCGTCCATTAAAAAACTTATCTGCAATCCAACCAGCAGAAATTCCGCCTAGTGTGCCGATAAAAGGCATAAATACAAGCAAATAGGCTGCTTGATCTTTTGCTATGCCTCTCTCTACCATAAAAATAGTGCCCCAGTCCAATGTTGCAAAACGTATGAAATAAATAAATATATAAGCTATAGCAAGTGACCACAAAAATGGGTTACAAAAAACATATTTAGTTAATACTTGCCAGTGAGAAAGATGACTTTGTTTTTTTTCAGGAGGAAAATCATTACAGTATTTTTCAATAGGCGGCAATCCAATTGAAGATGGCCTGTCTGTCAATGTAAAAAGAAGTCCTATACCTAATATAAGTGCTACAGCTCCAGGAAAATAAAATGCGGCTTTCCAATGGTCAGTAGCGATGCAAAGACCCGCTACTATACCTATTAAAGATGTTCCTACAGTATGAGAAGAAGACCATAAAGTCCACTTTGTTGCTCTTTCGCTTGGAGAAAACCAATAGACAAGTCCTTTAGCTACTGGAGGAAAACCCATAGATTGTAAGGCTCCATTTATTCCCCAGAAGAATGTTAAGAGAGGTAAAGATGGCAAAAAACCAAAAAATAAGTTGATTACTGCAGAACCAATTAATCCGAAAGCCATAAATGTACGTATATTACATTTATCTGCAAGCATGCCGCTCATAAACTTGCCAATTCCATATGTTACATACATTGTGGACCCAAGAATGCCAAACTCCATTTTTGTTATGCCGAGTTCTGTGATAAGAGAAGGTGCTGCGTAAGATATGTTTTTACGAGTAAAATAATACATTACATATCCAACATACATTCCAAAAAACATTTTAATGCGCCAACTTTTGTACATTTTTTTGATTTGTTTCTCATCAGTGATAGGCGTTTTTGAGTCAGGTAATGGCTTCATCCAGTTAATGAAATTTGACAACAACATTTAAAACCTCCTAATTTATGGAGTAGTAAAACTTCTCAAAAACGTATTTAATTTAATACGTTTTCTAAATTATACAAAAAAAACGAGCGGTCAATTGTTAAAAAAGTGTGAAATTTTTAACTGTTCAAAATTAGCATTTTTTCTTCCTTATTACCTCAACTGATCTTTTTTAAAGAGCAATTATAAAGTCTCAAAGACATACATAGTAGATAAATTTTATTATTAAAGCTTTGGAGAAACCAAATTTTAATAAAAACAGTAAAAATAATTTTATTAAATGCTTGTCATTAATGCTTTTTGTTGTTTATTAAAATGTCCACAATATGGTGAACTTTCACAACAGTCGTTCTGGTCAAAGAGAAAAGGTCGTTTTTAGGTTAAAGAATTGCATGGGTGAAAATAAACGCTCATCTATGACTAAAGACCTGTGAAGTCTAAAGTAATTATAATCATTGAGCTTGTTTGAAAGTTCATTAAAATGCCGTAAATAATGTTTTAAGCCTTTCAACTCCGGCATTAAGATCAGGACTCTTAGGAGGTAAGACAAATAAAGGTTTTTTCAATTCTTTACAAGCTTGTTCAACTTGGATATCTTTGATTTTAAACGGCATTTCTTCTAATACTTCATAAAGTAAGTTTTTGGCATCCTGCAAGCACAAAATTGCCTTATTTGCTTGTCTTCATTCTCACAATTTAATACGCTTACTTTACTTACTCTCTTACTTTCTATTAACTTTTTTATACCATTTCCCACTGAACTTAAACCTTTTTTATATCCTTTCCTTAATAATATTACTTTACCATAGTATGGATTTTCTTCCCTCAATCTCTCTTTTTCTCTTATCATTTCTTTTCTTTCGTCAATATCCTCGCTTTAACTCTTGTTTTCGGCCTTCTGCTTAACCTCTTAATCCTATTTCCCTTTTATATTTTTCCCATCTCTTTATTCTTCTCTGGCTTACTCCTACTATTTCGCTTTTTCCTTTTAAGATTAATCCTTTCTCTTTTAGCTTCTGTGCTTTTTCTAAAATACTCCTTCTTCTTTCATATTCTTTTTTCATTCGTACCCCTTTTATTATACTTATAAAAACGACCATTTCTATTTTGTCCTTTACGGCAGCTTGAAAAGTGTTTTGAGATTTTGATAAAATAGATAAAATGTTTATGGAAGTTCTAATAAGCACACAGCTGGATTTACTAAAAGTTCCCTTTTAGGGTTTTAGAGACTTAAGGCTGTGGAAGCCGTAAGGTGTATAATAAACACCTTAAAACGGAACTGCTTAATTGCAGGAAAAACAAAAGGAGAGTAGTATGGCAAACATTACAATGAAGGCTTTGTTGGAAGCCGGTGTTCATTTTGGACATCAAACTAGAAGGTGGAATCCAAAAATGGCGAAGTTTATTTTTGGAACGAGAAATAAAATTCACATTATAGATCTTCAAAAGACGTTAAAAGAATTAAAGAAAAACTATAAGGTTATAAGAGATTTTGTTTCGGAAGGTAGAGATGTAATATTTGTAGGTACAAAAAAACAAGCTCAAGCGTCAATTAGAGAGGAAGCTCTTCGATGTGGGGCGTACTTTGTATCTGAAAGATGGTTAGGTGGAACTTTAACAAATTTTGAGACATTAAAAAAATCTATTGCAAGATACAAAGAAATAGAAAAAATGAAGGAAGAAGGCATATTTAATCTTCTTTCAAAAAAAGAACAGTCTAAAATTGAAAAAGAAAGAATTAAACTAGAGAAATCTTTAAAGGGTTTAAAAAATATGTCTGCTTTACCGGGACTTATGTTTGTAGTAGATCCTCATGAAGAATCAACAGCAGTTCTAGAAGCAAGAAAACTAAATATACCTGTTGTTGCAATTTGTGATACTAACTGTGATCCAAATTTAGTTGATTATCCAATTCCAGGAAATGATGATGCCATAAGAGCTGTAAAACTTTTCTGTTCTGTTATTGCAGATGCAGTTTTAGAAGGAAAAGGTATTATAGAGAAAAAATGGGAAGGGCAAGTAACAACAAGTGCTCCTTGTGCAGAGGAAGAAAAGATAGCAGTAGAAGAGCTATCAAATGTTGCTCAACAAGGAGAAGTAAGATAATGTCAACGGAACTTATAACAAAATTAAGAGAAATGACAGGTGCAGGTATAATGGATTGTAGAAATGCGCTTAAAGAATCTTCTAATGATATAGATAAAGCTTGTCAATGGCTTAGAGAAAAAGGCATGGCTTCTGCTATTAAAAAAGCAGGAAGAACAACAAAGCAAGGTTTAGTGTATTCGTATATACATGGTAACGGAACGCTTGGAGTTTTATTGGAAGTAAACTGTGAAACAGACTTTGTAGCAAAAACAGAAGATTTCCAAGTTTTAGTTAAAGAAATTGCAATGCAAGTTGCTGCAGTTTCGCCTACTTATGTTTCTAAAGAGCAGGTACCAGCAAGTATTATTGAAGAAGAAAAGGAAATCTATAAAACTCAACTTAAAGAAGAAGGTAAACCTGAAAAAGTTTGGGACAAAATAATTGAGGGTAAAATTGAAAAGTTTTATAGCCAAGTATGTTTATATGACCAGATTTATATGAGAGATATGTCAGGAAAAGAAACAATTAAAGAATTGGTTACCAAAGCGATAGCAAAGATTGGTGAAAATATTGTAATAAAGAGATTTGCAAGATTTAAACTTGGGGAAGAATAAACATGCGCTCAAAAAGAGTGCTCTTGAAACTTTCTGGAGAATCATTTTCTAATGAACATTGTTCTATTGACGAAAAATGTCTTTTTAGAACTGTAGAAGAAATAAAACTTGCACTATCTAGTGGGGTAGAACTTTCTATAGTTGTTGGAGCAGGAAACATTTGGAGAGGCGCAGGCAAATTTATAGAAAGAGTTACTGCAGATAAGATGGGTATGCTTGCTACAGTTATGAATGCATTAGCTTTAAATGAGGTATTACTGAAGGCAGGTGTGAAGTCTGTAATTTTATCTGCAAATGGAGTAAGTGGTTTTGTTAAGAATTTTAATAGAGAGCAAGCTATAGACTATATTGAAAATGGATATGTGGTTGTCTTTGCAGGTGGTACCGGGAACCCCTTTTTTACAACAGATACTACTGCAGCTTTAAGAGCTGCGGAAATAAAAGCAGCTATTTTGCTAAAGGCTACACAAGTAGATGGCATTTATAGTGCAGATCCAAAAAAAGATAAATATGCGGTAAAGTATGCTTCTTTAACTTTTAAAGAAGCTTTAGACAAACATTTAAAAATAATGGATAGCGAAGCGTTTTCTTTGTGTAAAAAAACAAATACTTCTATTGTTGTTTTTGATTTTTATAAAGATGGGAATTTAAGAAAAATTTTGAATGGTGAAAAAATAGGTACGATAGTGGAGGCTTAAAATGCAAGTTCAAAGTTTTTTTTCGGCATCGCAAGAAGTTATGAAAAAAACTATAGATAGATTAAAATCTGAATTGTCTTCTATAAGAACAGGCAGAGCTAGTAGCTCTGTTGTAGAGAATATTAAAGTTGAAAGTTATGGTCCTGTTATGACTATTAACCAAATTGCAGGCGTCAGCGTGCCTGATGCAAAAACAATAGAAATAAGGCCGTGGGATATTTCTCAGCTGGGTGCTATAGAAAAAGCTATTCTCAAGGCAGATATAGGAATGTCTCCTATTAATGACGGCAAGATTATACGTATTAATGTACCTTCTTTAACACAAGACAGGAGAAAAGAGATAGCAAAATCTATTAATAGATTAGCGGAAGATTTTAGAGTAGTTGTAAGAAATGAAAGAAGAGCTTTGCTAGAAAATATTAAGAAGCTTGAGAAAGACAAAGTTATAACAGAAGATGATAGAAAAAAGTCTGAATATGAAGCTCAGAAGATAACTGACAATTTTGTACAATTAATAGATGAATTAATAGCGTCCAAAGAAAAAGAAATTATGCAAATATAATAATAGGGGGAGTTGTAAATGGCATACCAAATTGATGAAAATGTATGTATAGGATGTGGTTCTTGTGTAGGCATCTGTCCAGTTTTTGCCATAGAATCTAAAGATAATAAGTATGCAATAAATTCAGATGTTTGTGTAAGCTGTGGAGCTTGTGAGCCTACTTGCCCGGTGAACGCAATTTCACAAAAATAGGATAAGTTCTTTTGATACCCGTACATGTGGCTATCATAATGGATGGGAATGGCAGATGGGCGAAAAAAAGATCTTTACCCAGAGCTTATGGACACAAGCAAGGGGTCAAAACCGTAAAAAAGATTGTTAAAGCTGCAAATAGTCTTGGAATCAAGGTTTTGACCCTCTACGCTTTTTCAACAGAAAATTGGAAACGTCCAGAAAACGAAATAAAAGCTTTAATGACTTTACTTAAATATTTTTTATCTAAAGAAATTGATGAATTAGCTAAGGAAAACGTTAAGATAAAAGTATTAGGAGATTTGTCAAAGTTTTCAGAAGACATAAAAATAGACATAGAAAAAGCATGCAAACGTACTTGCGATAATACAGGTTTAAAACTTAATATAGCTTTAAATTATGGAGCAAGGCAAGAAATTTTATATGCTTTTGAAGCAATGTTAGATCAAGGTATAAAAAAGCCTACCGAAGAAGTTTTATCTTCTTTTTTATATACTGCAGGTTTGCCAGATCCTGATCTTCTTATTCGAACTTCAGGTGAATTTAGGATATCAAATTTTCTTCTTTGGCAAATTGCATATTCTGAAATTTATATAGTAGATAAACTTTGGCCTGATTTTACTGCGCAAGATTTGGAAATTGCGATAAAAAATTTCCAAAAGAGACAAAGACGCTTTGGCAGTATTGTGTTAGAAAACAGTAAGAAATAATTCAATTGTCTAATGCAATATTTTAATTTGGAGAATCATCATGTTATTAACTAGAATATTAACGGCAATTGTAGGTATTCCTTTTATGTTTTTATGTGTATTTTTTGGTGGTACTATGTTTTATTTAATGATGTTTGTAATATCCTTTTTTTGTGTTTATGAATATTTGGATATTCTAAAAAAGTATCGCCCTTACATAAAAATTTCGCTGTTAATGGCTGTTTTGTTTTTTTTATTTTTACATTTTTGTAGTGAAATCCATATAAATGAAGTGTCTTTTTCCGCTATTGTGATAGCAATAGTGTTTTTTGTAAAGGAAGTTTTGGCAGAAAATCCTAAGTCTAGTATTGAAAGGATCGCAGTTTCATTTTTAGGAGCATTTTTTATACCTCTCTGTTTAATACACATGGTATATTTGCGTAATTTATATGGTGGTATGGAAATAATATTTTTTGTTTTCATTGTAGTTTGGGTATTAGATACAGCAGCTTATGCTTTTGGATCTATGTTTGGCAAGCGCAAACTTGCTAAACATATAAGCCCCAAAAAAACAATGGAAGGAGCTGTGGCCGGCCTTGCTTTTGGAATATTGACGGCCATTATTTGTAGAGCAATTTTTATGAGCAGTATTTTAAGTATGTGCGACTCTATAATACTAGGTTTTGTAATTTCTATTTTTGGACAATTTTCAGACCTAGCAGAATCTCTTATAAAAAGAGATGGTGATATTAAAGATTCTGGTAAAATGATTCCAGGGCATGGCGGTTTTTTTGATAGGTTTGATTCTTACATTTTTGCTGCCCCTGCTGTATATTATGTGTTAAAATTATTAAAATGAAAAAAATATCAATTTTAGGTTCAACAGGTTCTATAGGGACTCAGACTCTTAATGTTATTTCTTCAATGAAAGAAATAATTAAAATAGAAGGGCTTGCTGCTGGCAGTAATACAAAGCTACTAAAACAACAAATAAAAAAATTTAAACCAAAAGTAGTTTCTGTAAATAATGCTTTAGATACTATAAAAGTAAAAAAATGGTGTAGGGAAAATGGTATAGACGTTGAAGTTTATAGTGGTGAAGAAGGTATTATAAAACTTGCGACATTATCTAGTGTCAATTTAGTAGTTGCTGCAGTTGTTGGCGCAGTGGGCTTAAGTTCAACAATAGCTGCTATTAAAGCAAAAAAAGATATAGCTATTGCAAATAAGGAAACGCTTGTAACAGCAGGTGATTATATAATGAAACTCGCCTCTAAATTTGGCGTTAAAATTCTTCCTGTTGATAGTGAGCATTCAGCTATACTTCAATGTTGTAATTTGGGAAAAAAATCTCAGATAAAAAAAATACTTCTTACTGCATCAGGTGGGCCCTTTTACAAATACGAGGGAGACTTATCTAAAATAACCATTAGTCAGGCCCTGGATCATCCTACTTGGAAAATGGGCAAGAAAATTACTATAGACAGTGCTACTCTTATGAACAAGGGCTTAGAAGCTATAGAAGCATCAGTCCTTTTTGGTGTATCCATAGATAAAGTAGAAGTTATTATACATCCTCAATCTATAGTGCATTCTATGGTAGAATATATGGACGGTTCTGTGATAGCCCAGCTTTCAAACCCTGATATGAGGCTTCCAATACAATACGCTTTGACGTTCCCTAAAAGAATTTGTTCTAAAATAAAACCTTTAAACTTTTGGGAAATTGGAAAATTAGAGTTTTATAAACCTGATTTTAATAAATTTCCGTGCTTAAATCTTGCATATTTTTCTGCAAAGAGAGGGTATACTATGCCTGCGGTTATGAATGCAGCAAATGAAGTTGCAGTAACTGCATTTTTAAATGGTAATATAAGATTTACAGATATTGTAAAAATTGTTAAAAAAACTATTTTCTCTCATAAAATTATAAAAAATAAATCCCTAGAGTCGGTTCTTAAAGCAGACGTTTGGTCTAGAGATTATAGCAGCAACTTAATAAAAAAGGGAATATTATGATTATTCTTCAAATTCTTGGGATTTTAGTAGGTTTTGGTTTTCTGATTTTTATACATGAGTTAGGGCATTTTATTGCAGCTAAAGTATGCAAAGTAGGGGTATTAGCATTTGCTCTTGGTTTTGGTCCAGACATAATAAAATTTAATCATCTTGGAACAAAATATGCCATTAAAGCTTTTCCTTTAGGAGGCTTTGTTTCAATGGCTGGCGAAAATCCCAAAGAAGCTAAAGGCGAAGCGGGAGAGTATTTATCGTTAAAATGGTATAAAAAGATATTCATAGCTTTTATGGGACCATTTTTTAATTATTTGTTTGCTATATTTTTGTTTACTTTTATTTTTAATATTTGGGGTATATCAACAGTATCTGATAGTTCTAAAATTGGCGATGTTCTAAAAGATAGACCTGCAACACAGGCAGGGATTATTAGTGGGGATAAAATAATATCAGTAGATGGTGAAAATGTAAGTAGTTGGAATGATCTGTCTGAAAATCTTAAAAATAAAGCAGATAAAAAAACTCTTTTTGTGGTAGAAAGAGGTTCGTATTCATTTGATGTAAATATACTTGTATCAAAAAATCCTATAACAAGAACAGGGATGATAGGGATAACGCCTTATATTGTACATAGTGACGTCAATTTTTTAAAATCTGTGTATTTGGGTCCTAAAGCTGCAGTAGATCAAAGTGTTAAGACTGTGAAGTATCTTTTTAACAAAATAACTGCTTTGGAAAAACCAGAACTTTCTGGTCCCATCGGCATTATGAACGTTATGGCAGACGCTACAAAATCTGGCATAGATAAATACTTAAAACTACTTGCCGTTATATCTGTAGCTCTGGGACTGTTTAACCTTTTTCCTATACCTATGGTAGATGGTGGTATGATAATTCTGTTTTTTGTTGAGGGCATAATAAAAAAACAAATAAGTACAAAAGTTGTTCAAATTTATAATACAATAGGACTGTTTTTTATTTTAGCTATTTTTATTTTTGCTACATATAGTGATCTTTTAAGATTGGGGATAGATAAATTGTTTGGCAAATAGTTTTTTTGTGGAGAAAATTTATCTTCCCTCTACTATTGTTTTTCGTCATCCTGTATTGAAATTTGTTGTTAGTTATTAATAGGTGAAAAATGTTAAATATTTATAAAGATAGAAACCAAGAAATAGATGAGCTAAAAAAGGAAATAGATAAATATCGTCCTTTTGATAAAAAATTAATACACCAATTGCAAGAATATTATCGTATAGGTTTTGTTTATACCAGCAATGCTATTGAAGGCAATTCTTTAACTGAATCTGAAACGAAAGTTATTATAGAAGATGGTTTAACAATTGGTGGAAAGTCTATTAGGGAACATAATGAAGCTTTAGGACATAGTGACGCGTACACTTTTTTAGAGGAACTTGCTTCTTATAAAGAAATAACAGAGGAAGATATTTTAAAATTGCATAGATTGTTTTATTTTAGGATAGACGAAAATAAAGCTGGCAAATACAGAACAGAGCAATTTTTTATTTCAGGTACAGATTATTTGCCTCCAAATTATAGAGATGTTCCAAAGCTTATGAAAAAATTCGTTGACTTAATGCCTAGTTTAAAAAAATCTTTACATCCTGTGCAATATGCCGCTAAACTTCATGAAACAATTGCCACTATTCATCCTTTTATTGACGGCAATGGAAGAACGGCAAGACTTGTTATGAATCTTGCTTTGTTGCAAGCTGGGTATCCTATTGCTGTTATAGCACCTATTTTAAGGAGTGATTATATATATGCTATAAAGTTAGCTAATAAAGGTAATTTAGAGACTTTTTATAGCTTTATATCTAATGTAGAATATGAGAGTACAAAGGATTATATTAGATTGTTAAAATATTATTTTTTAAGCTAGCAATTGAAAAATACGCCGTAAAATGAAGAGATAAAATGAAGTTTTACAAAAGAAATCAAACAAAGAAAGTAAATATAGGCGGTATTGTAATAGGAGAGGGTTCTCCTATTGTAGTACAGTCTATGACAAATACTGATACATTAGATTGGAAATCTACAGTAAAGCAAATAAGGCAACTTCAAGAGGTTGGATGTGAAATTGTAAGAATTTCTCTGCCAAGCATAGAGGCGGCTAAAAATGTAAGTAAGATAAAAAAACATATAAAAATACCGTTAGTTGCAGATATTCATTTTGATTATAAAATAGCTCTTGAAGCTGTAAAACAAGGGATAGATAAGTTAAGGATCAACCCTGGCAATATTGGCGATAAAGAAAAAGTTGAATCTGTTGTAAAAGAAGCAAAAAAAGCGCATATACCTATACGCATAGGTGTAAATGCAGGTTCGTTAAAGGGCGTACATGGGTTTAGAGATAACACATTTAGAGCGAAAGCTTTAGCTAATGCCGTAATAGAACATGTTAAAATTTTAGAAAATTTAGATTTTGAAGACATTGTTGTATCTTTAAAAGCTTCAAATATAGACACCACAGTGCAAGCTTATAAAATTTTTGCTTCAAAAAGAAATTATCCTTTACATTTAGGAATAACAGAAGCAGGTTCTCTTTTTGGGGGTAGTATAAAGTCTTGTGCGGGTCTTGGCATAATGTTAAACGATGACATAGGAGATACTTTAAGAGTGTCTCTTACGGCAAATCCTGTAGAAGAAGTTAAAGTGGCATATTCTCTTTTGCAAGCTATGAATTTGCGTACTACAGGATTAGAGATTATTTCTTGCCCTACATGTGCAAGGTGTAAAGTGGATTTAATAAACATTGTTCAGGAGTTTGAAAAAAGAGCAGCTTTAATAAAAGATTTAAAGAAATTAAAAAAACCTATAAAAATTGCTCTGATGGGGTGTGTTGTCAACGGACCTGGAGAAGCAGAAGATGCTGATTTTGGCATAGCAGGTGGTAAAGATATGGGTGTATTATTTAAAGATGGGGAAATAGTAGGGAAAGTAAAACCTGATAAATGGGTTTCTAAGCTTATTTCTATGATGAAGACTTATGTGTCTTAAGGAGTAAAAAATGGCAGAAATTTATTTAACAAGAGAAGGTAAAGAGAAGTTAATTAAAGAGTTACAAGAATTACAAAAAAGAAAGCCGTTAATTCAAGATGAAATTGCAAGAGCAAGGGAACATGGGGATTTAAGAGAAAATGCTGAATATCATGCTGCAAAAGAGACGCTCATTAATCTTATGCACCGGATGATGGAACTTGACACTAAAATAGCTAGTGCAAAAATTATAGAAGAACAAAATATAGATCCAGATAAGGTTTTTATTGGCGTTACAATAACAATTCAAAATGAAGATGGCGACAATTACGAATATTCAGTGGTGGACTTAGAAGAAGCAGATCCATCTGCAAGCAAGATATCTGTACAATCCCCTCTTATACAAGGATTGCTTGGTCATAAAGTAGGCGAAACAGTTGAAGTGGATTTGCCAGCAGGAAAAGCTAAGTTCAAGATATTGAAAATTTCAAGATAAATTTTCTTAAAGGAATAAATATGTTGTTTTCTAAAATGTTAATTCCTACATTAAGAGAGGCACCTCAAGATGCCGATATAATTTCTGCAAAATTAATGATAAGAGCAGGCATGATACGTAAAGTAGCATCTGGATTGTATGAATTTTTACCCTTAGGTCTTAAAGTTTTAAAAAAAGTAGAAAATATTATAAGAGAAGAAATGAACAATGCTGGCGGGCAGGAAATAATTTTACCTTTATTATTTCCTAAAGATTTATGGCTTCAAACAGGCAGATGGAATGTTTATGGCAAGGAATTATTTAGACTTAAAGATAGAAAAGAATCTGAGTTTTGTCTTGCTCCAACTGCAGAAGAAGCGGTTACAGATTTAATTAGTAAAGAAATTAAATCTTATAAACAGTTACCACTAATGGTATATCAGTTTGGAACTAAATTTAGAGATGAAATTCGCCCTCGTTTTGGAGTTATGCGTTCCAGAGAATTTTTAATGAAGGATGCATATTCCTTTCATACGGACGAAGCAGATTTAGACGGATACTACAAAAAAATGTATGATGCATATTTTAATATTTGTAATAGATGTGGTTTTAAGTTTAGATCTGTTGAAGCTGCTTCAGGCGCAATAGGAGGGGATTTTTCTTGTGAATTTATGGTACTTGCAGAAAGTGGTGAGGAAGAGATTACATGGTGTAATTGCGGTTATGGAGCAAATAGCGAAAAAGCAGAAAGTATAATTGCAAATTGTATTCAAGAAAAACTTGCTGACATGCAAGAAATTTTAACACCGAATGTAAGCTCTGTAAACGATGTGTCAAAATTTTTAGGTTTATCTTGCGAGAAGTTTATAAAAACAATGATTTATTTGGCAGACAACATTCCAATTGCTGTTTTAATTAGAGGTGATTACGATGTAAATGAGATAAAACTTCAAAGTTTACTTGGCTTAAACGAAATTGTTCTGGCAGATGAAGAGACTATAATTTCTGTAACGAAATCTCCAAAAGGATTTGCAGGGCCTGTAGGACTTAAAAATATAAAAATAGTAGCGGACTTATCTGTGCCAGAAATTTCTAATGCTGTTACAGGAGCAAACAAAAAAGATTCTCATCTTAAAAATGTAAATTATAAAAGAGACTATAATGTAGATTTGGTAGCAGATATTAGAAAAGTAAAAAAAGGTGATATTTGTCCAAAATGCCAGAAAGAAGAATTACAGTTTTCTAGAGGGATAGAAATAGGGCATATATTTAAACTCGGCACAAAATATTCTAAATCTTTAAATGCTAAATATCTAGATGCAGATGGTAAAGAAAACAGTATTATTATGGGTTGTTATGGAATAGGTGTTACAAGGATACTTGCCGCTACAATAGAGCAATCCCACGATGACAATGGTATAATTTGGCCTGATAATGTAGCCCCTTTTGAGGTTGTTATTGTCCCAATAAATTATGCTCATCAGCAAACAAAAGAAGTAACAGATAAAATTTATGAGGCATTATCATCAAAAGGGCTAGACATTTTAATTGATGATAGAGATGAAAGAGCTGGTCTTAAATTTAAAGATGCAGATTTAATAGGGATACCTTATAGAATAGTAGTGGGTGAAAAAGGTTTGTTAAATAATACTGTGGAATTTAAACACAGATCTTATGATAAAAATGCAGTTAAATTTTTAAGTCCACAAGAGGCCGTAAAAGAAGTATTAAAAATATATAAAAGATAAGTAATTTTTTAAGGAAATTTAAAATGGAAAAGTTTTTTAAGTTAAAAGAAAATAAAACTACGGTATCTACAGAAATTCTTGCTGGACTTACCACATTTTTTACAATGGCTTATATAATTTTTGTAAACCCTGCAATTTTATCTTTAAATCAAGGTATGTCTTGGAATAGTGTTTTTGTATCTACAATTTTAGCTTCAGCAGTAGGCACAATGATAATGGCTTTTTTTGCTAATGTTCCTTTTGCATTGGCTCCAGGTATGGGAGCTAATGCCTTTTTTACATTTGTTTTATGCAAGCAAATGGGTTTCGTATGGCAAGAGGCGTTAGCTATAGTTGTTTTATGTGGGTTACTTATTGTTCTTATTACTGTGACAAAAGTAAGGAAGGTTATTGTTGAGGCAATTCCTGATTTTCTTAAAGACGCTATAAGTGGGGGCATAGGTTTATTTATAGCTTATATCGGTTTTAAAAATGCGTCTTTCTTAAAGTTTTTATCTGATGCTGGAAATTATATTATTTTAGATAATGGCAGCGCAATTTCAAATAGTCAAATAGTGCCGACTTTAACTTTGTTTAATAATCCTCATGCATTACTTGGTCTTATTGGGTTAGTAGTAATGATAATATTAATTGTAAAAAAAGTTAAAGGCGCAATATTTATAGGGATAGTAATTTCTATTGTTGTAGGCATCCCTTTAGGGCTTGTTGATATTTCTAAAGTAAAAGTTTTTGATTTCCATTCTATTATGTCAATTAAAGATGTTGCTTTTTGCGCATTTAGTTCTAACGGTATGGGCATGCTTTTTTCTGACATAAATAAAATGATTCTTACATCAACGGCTTTACTAGCGTTACTATTGTCTGTCACTTTTGATGCTATAGGTACATTTATAGGAGCAGGAAGAGTGAGCGGAATTTTTAATACTAAAGAAGAAAATAAGTTGACTCATCAAAAAGGTTTTTCTTCAGAGTTCGAAAGAGCTTTATTTGCTGATGGTGTAGCGTCTTGTGTTGGGGGGGTATTTGGTACAAGTAGCGTTACGACTTATGTAGAAAGTGCGGCAGGTATTTCTGCAGGAGGCAGAACAGGTCTTACATCTTTTGTTGTAGCAATAATGTTTTTGCTGTGTTTGCCGTTTGCCTCTTTGTTTAATGTCGTGCCTCCTGAAGCTACAGCTCCAGCTTTAATTATTGTGGGAGTACTCATGATCTCTTCAGTAATGAGAATTAAATGGACAGATTATCAAGAAGCAATTCCTGCATTTTTAACGTTGAGTGTTATGGCTTTTGCATTTAATATAAGTTATGGAATAGCTGCAGGTTTTATATTCCACTGTGTATTAAAACTAATAGATGGAAAAGTAAAACAGATACATCCAATTTTAGCAGGCACTGCA
This sequence comes from Candidatus Endomicrobiellum siamense, assembly GCA_031268145.1. Classification (GTDB taxonomy): domain Bacteria; phylum Elusimicrobiota; class Endomicrobiia; order Endomicrobiales; family Endomicrobiaceae; genus Endomicrobiellum; species Endomicrobiellum siamense. The sequence continues at coordinate 38,668 of JAIRXS010000030.1, read as the reverse complement.
TTATTGTTTTTAATTAATTTCATTATTATGGCACTTAAGAGGATAAATTAATAAGTTCAGCTATATTATGATTGAGAGAAACTATAGAAATAAAATGAAATTTTATCGAAAAATAAAATTATATCAGAAATTTAAACATTGGAATGATGTCGTAAAAGATTTTATTAAAAGTTTTCCTCGTTCATTTTTTGTTTTATTAAGTAAAAAGAAAGATTATATTTATATTGCTATTCGTCCTCAGGCTGGACTTGGTGATATGTTAAGACAAAAAAGTATTTTGTATGAAATTTTGAAATTATCTGATAAAGTTGTTTTTGACATATATAATAAAAAATCTTATCAAATTTATAAAGATGTCCCAAATGTAAGGTTTTTTATGAACATTGCAGCTCTTGATATAACGAAAAAAAGGCATGATATTGTGTTTAATATGCTCCCTTCAGATGAACCTATTATTATTAATAATGATGAATTGTCTTTGTCAAAACAAATTATAAAGAATATTAATGAAAATTTTAAAAGAAGAAAAAGTACCTTAAGTTTTCTTGACGAACAAAAAATAGCGTGTGGACTTGGCAAATTAGGTGACGATACTTTATATATAACTGTAAAAAATTGTAATTTAAATAGATTTTCTATAGCAAAAGATACTAAATTTGTTACATTTCAATACGGATGGGGAGCAATCAATAAGAAGCAAGACAGTGTGCATATAAAAGCATGGAGTATTAATAAATGGGGCAAAATGCTTGCATTGTTGAAAAAATACACAAAAGATAAATTTAAAATAGTTCAAGTTGGAAAAAATAGTTATCATTTCCCTGAAGCTGATATTGATACTGTGGACAAAACATCTTTTGATGAATTGGTATACATTATATCAAAGTCTAGTCTTCATATAGATTGTGATTGTTTGTGCGTGCATATAGCAAAGGCAGTGAATACAAAATCTTTAGTTCTTTGGGGGCCAACAGAAATGGAAAAGATAATGTATGAAGAAAATATTAATATATGTGCAAATGTTTGCCAACCATGTTATGATTTGACAAATAATTGGTTTGAATGCCCAAGAAACAGAGAATGTATGGATTCAATTAAGCCTGACTATGTAGCTCAAAAAGCAATTGAGTATTTAAAGACAATATAAAAATGAAAAAAATAGTTTTTTATATATTGTTTTTTACTCAAATTTTGTATGCTTCTGAGCAAATGGTAGAAATTTCTGTAGAAATTTCTGAGATAAATGAAGATAAAAGAAAAGAGCTAGGTATAGAATGGCCTAGCACAATTTCAGTTGAAGAAAGTAATATTCCAGCTATAATAGAGTCAGGCTCGTTTCTTAGAAAAACTAATTTTTCAGCAGCTCTTAAAGCTTTAGAGGCTAAAGGTGCTGCAAAACTTTTGTCAAAACCTAAACTTATTACAAAGTCTTCTACTAGTGCCAACTTTATGGTTGGTGGTGAATTTCCAATAGTTACGACTGGTCTTGGCACGTCTTCTGTTAAATGGAAGAAATACGGAATAATGATGAATATCACTCCTACAATTTTAAATGATAATAAAATTGATATTTCAATTGATACAGAGCTTTCAAGAATAGACAATTCTGTCAATGTTGCAGGATATCCTATTGTCTCAACAAGACAAGCTTCTTCTCATTTACAAATAAAAGATGGTCAAACAATAATTTTGGCTGGTCTTTTGGAAACTTCAAAAGAGAAACGTAAAAAAGGCATTCCTTTGTTGTGTGATATTCCATTACTTGGAGCATTATTTGGCACAGTAAATTATGTTGACAGACAAACAAATATTTTAATTTTTGTTACTACTAGCTTAATTAAAAATGAATAATTTTAAAGGACAAACTCTATTAGAATTTGTCCTTGTTTTTGCGATGCTTCTTACGGCAACTACAGGGATTTTATTTTTATATAAAAATTTTTGGAAATCTAAATATAAAAAAGTTTCCATGATTTCAGGGGTATCTGTGAGCGTTTTAAAAACTTCAAAACATAAAATTGATTATGTTAAATGAAATATGATAAAGGGCAAACGCTACTAGAGGCATTGTTTGTTATTGTTTTTACAACAATTATAATGTTTGCTTTTTTGCAAGTTTGCATTATAGTTGTTGATGATATGGTCGCAAATGAAGCTGCATTTGTTGCAGCTAGGTCTGCTTCTGTTACAGAAAGCAAATTTAGGCTTAAAGAAGTCCAAAACAGAGCTAAGTCTTATATATTGTTTTTTTACCCTTTAGCGATTTTTTCAAACACTAAATTCAATCCTTCCCATTTTGTTTTTGTAGACAAGAAAGATTTTAAACAAAACTTTAAAACTTCTATTTCAGAAAGCGAAGAAGGAATACCATATGAAGAAGTTTCTGGTGGTACGAATTTCATAACTATTTGGAAAGGACGAAAAAAAACAAAAGATTATTCAGGGAAAGATCTGTCTAAAGAAACTGTAAAAATTTATTATTTTTCGCGTGTTTTGTTCGGCAATTTAGTTGCTAAAGATAATAGTGTAAAGAATAGAAGATACCAATCCGCAAGGAACAGAATTATACCATCTCCAGACCAGTCTTATTATTTTAAAGCATTTCCAGGAGCAAGAAAATTTGGAAAATAAATTTTTAAAGAATAATAATGGGCAAAGTCTATACTATTTTTTAATTTTTATAATAATTCTTATTATAAGCTGGGCGATGATGCTAAATATTGCATTCCTTATAAGGAAAAGAATGCAAATGCAAAACGAGGCAGATTGCATAGCCTTATCTTTATCTACTTATAAAGCTAGAATTTTAAATTTTTTAGGTAAAACAAATTACATGATAGGCGTTATTTTATCTTTGGGAACAAATTCAAGAATAATACAGTTATCATCTTATTCATCAGATAAGATTGGTGGATGGCCTGCAGTCATGCTGCATAATTTTGAAGACCCAATGTCAGACTTATTGCATGATACTGTTAATATAAATAGAAATAGTGGAGTTGAAAAAATTAAACAAATAGTTGAACTATTACAAAAAGTTCAAGACATTTCAATAAAATGCTATTTTTCATACTATTATAATGTGCTTATAAATGAAAAATATAATATATTTTTGCTCCCTACAAAACCTGATAAAAATTTAGGACTAAAACGTAATTCAAAAGGTATACAGTATTATTCTACAAAAAACTATTGTTTTTATGTTGACCCAACGACTCATTTTCATTTTTTGATAAGAAGCAAATATAAAAAGAGCAAGTATTCTTGGTTTGTTGAAGGCAGTAAATTTTATAATCAGAAAATCAAAGTAATTTTAAGACAAAAAAGAAAAAATAAACAGCCTTTATTTGCGAGCTTTTTAAATATAAATTATCCTGAAGTTATAGTTTTTTCTGCTGCAAGCCCTTATAATGTAAAAGGGTCAATGTTTCCTAAAAAAGAAGATTTTTTTACAGGAGCTACAAAATTGACCTCTACTTTAGTGGAAGCTTCATCAGCTATGCAGTTTGCTTTAATGGCGAAAGCTTTAGCTCAACCTGCTGCTTTTCCTCCTATAGCTCCATTTGTAGCTTTGGCAGAAGCAGGTTTGTTTGTAAATTATGCTGAAATTAAAAGAGAGAATATGAAATTGTTGCAAAATGAAGATAATCCAATAGATGCATATCTTAATACAAAAGACAGAGGTTGGGCAGCTCATTTAGTGCCTTATAATGAATGAAACTTAGTATTAAAACAGAGGGTAAGACAGAGATTTGACATTAATATGAGTTTTTTATATTATACGTATACGCCGACGTAGCTCAGCTGGTAGAGCAGCGGTTTTGTAAACCGCAGGTCGTAGGTTCAAACCCTATCGTCGGCTTTTTTTATATTAAGAAATAAATAATATTAAGGTAAAATTTAAGACTAGCTTAAGAATAGAGTTTATTGCTTTAGTTGTTGCAAAGCCGTCTTTTCGTATTTTTATATTTCTACATATAAATCCTATTTAATGCAAAATATACGATCACATACTGATGGGGAGATAAAATGAAACCTAATATATTAATTGTAGATGATGAGTATTCTGTTTCTTTTTCACTAACAAGTATTTTAACTATGCACGGTTATGGTGTTATGTCAGCAAACACTGCAAAAGAAGCTATAGATCTTATAAAAAATAATGATTTTGACATAGCTTTTTTTGATATAAAGTTGTCAGAAATGAATGGTGTTGAGCTATTAAAAGAAGTAAAGAAATTTAATACCACGTTAAGTGTGATTATGATGACGGCATATGCAGATAATAGTCTTATAGAAGAAGCCTTAAAAGAAAATGCAGTTATTTGTTTAAGAAAACCTTTTAAAATACCAAAACTATTGGAACTTTTAAAGAAATTAATTAAAAAGTAATTTTTGATTAGATAGTTATAATTTAGTATGGAGATTAAGAGAATGGAGGGAATAAATCAAGAAAAATTTTCTGCTATAAATAAGTTTTCTTCATTCGCATCTCATGAATTAAAAAATTCTATTACTGTTATAAAAAATGCTGTATATTATCTAGAAAATTCTAAAAACAATTACAATAAAAATCAAAAAGAAATATTTGCTCTTCTGAATAAAGAAGTAGATAGAGCTCATTCAAAAATAATTTTGTTATTAGACGACATTAGAGTAAAATATCTTAGTGTTCAAGTTGTTAATGTTGGAGATTTTTTAAAAAAGATTTTAGCAAGGTATAAAGATGATAAGTTTAATTTTAAAATAAATGCAGAGAAGAACATTAAAGCCGGTATAGATAAGAAACGGTTTCAGCAAGCCATTTTAATTATTGTTGATAATGCGAAAGATGCAATGCCTTATGGCGGGGATATTTTGTTTAAAGTATATTCTTTAAAAAACAAAATTATTATAGAAATAAAAGATTTTGGTTATGGTATGAATAGAGAAACGTTAAAGAATTGTTTTAATCCTTTATTTACTAGTAAAAAGTTTCGTTTGGGCATGTCTCTTGCAGTTACAAAACAAATAATTTTAATGTTAAGTGGTAAAATAATAGCAAAATCTATAATCAATAAAGGTTCAGAATTTATTATAGAATTGCCTAAAGTATAAAATGGGAAAGAAAATATTCGCTAATAATAGAAAAGCATATTTTAACTATGAAATCTTGGATAAATTAGAGGTTGGACTTGTTTTGTTTGGGTATGAAGTTAAATCTGTACGACATTCAAACGTTAGTTTAGTAGATAGTTTAGTTAAATTTTCTAATGGTGAAGCCTTTGTTGAAAACATGTTTATTGCCCCTTATGAACAAATATCAACTCACATCATAGATTATAACGCTAAAAGATCGCGAAAACTTTTAATGCATAAATTAGAAATAAAAAAAATGCATTCAAAAGTTAAAGAAAAAGGGCTTACCATTGTACCTTTGGAAATGTACGTTTGTAGCAAGGGAAAAATTAAACTTCTTGTTGGTCTTGCCAAAGGTAAAAAGTCTTACGATAAAAAAGAACTTATAAAGAAAAGAGATATTGCTCGTGAAGTAGCGATGGAATATTAACTATTTTAAATTTAGCTAATTTTTATAATCTATTTATTAATATATTATCTACTCACTGTTTTTTTCGTGTCAGTCCATTGTTTTTGCCATCAATCTGCTGTACTTTTGCCTTTGTTGATCTTTCTGCTTAAGAAACGTAGCTTAGCAGTTGTAGTATCTATGTTTAGACATTTATTATACTCTGAGACATAGCATTGCGTGCTCAGTGTAGCAAAAAAGAATAGTGTGACTAGTGCGCGACATTGTTGTCGCCATATTAATTGACTTCAGTTATACCTAAGGTATTATATGATAATTCCTCAAATAACTTTAATGCAAGCATCTGCAGGTTCTGGAAAAACTTATAATCTTGCAAAAAGATACTTATATCTTTTGTTGGGTTCATTTGACAGTGTAGATATAAAAAATATAATTGCTGTTACTTTTACTAATAAAGCTGCTGTTGAAATGAAATATAGGATTTTAAATTACCTTAAAATGGCAGCTCTGATGCAAGACAGCAAAGGTTTTTTTTCTGAGTTAAATATGTCACAAAAAGATGTGTCAAGAAAAAGTCTTTTAGCGTTACAAAATATTCTAGAATATTATGATAGTTTTAATATAAGTACATTAGATAGTTTTAAAAATCGTATATTAAAGTCCTGCGCTATCAACATGGACATATCACCTAATTTTAGTATAGAACAAGATTATAGTCAAAATCTTAAATTTGCTTTAGAAACATTTTTACATAACTCAAATACTTCGCAAAATATTAAAGATATTATATTAAAATATTTAGAGCAATATTTAACAAATGATATGGGTTGGTTTGCAAAAGATAATATCTACAATGAAATAGAAAAAGTCTTCGAAAAATCTGGAAGTATTGGTAAAGATATTAATTTTTCAAAAAATATCGAGTTTGGTAAAGAGTTTTTTTTAAAAGTAGAGCTTATAGTAAAAAAAATTAAATATATTGCTGATAAAATAGCAGACTTACAGATTAATGGGCATTTTCTTAAAGCTATAAAGAAAGTTTTATTAGAAGGCAATAAAATATTTTTTGCTATGAATATTCCTGCTAAGTTTGCTTGCAAAAATTTAGAATATAAAAAGAATACAAAAATATCACATGAAGCTAATATGCTTTGGGAAGAGATTTATAAAGATATAAAAAATTTATGCAACTTTTATATGCAAAATTATTATCAAATATACTCATACATGTACCATGAAATTGTAAAAGAATTTGATATTAAATCTAAAAAAGATGCAATAGTATTTTTAAATGAAATTAATAAAAAAACGGTTAAATTCTTTAAAGATAACGATGCTGTTATCCCAGAAGTATACTATAGACTGTCTGAGAAATACAAACATTTTTTAATAGATGAATTTCAAGATACAAGTTTTGTGCAATGGGTAGGCATTAAAAGGTTTTTAGATGAGAGTTTAGCTACAGGGGGTACATTATTTTGTGTTGGAGATATTAAACAATCTATATACGCTTTTAGAGGCGCAAAGCCTGAACTTTTTTACAATATGTCTAAAGAGTTTGCTGCAAGTTCAATTGAAAAACAATATTTGCAAACAAACTTTAGAAGCTCAAAAGAAATAGTATCTTTTAATAACGAAATATTTTCTTCAGATAACTTACAAAGATTCTTGAATGTTGTTTATGAAGATATTGATACAGACGTAAATTTTGGAAATTTTTTAAATACATATAAATCTTCTTGCCAGAAAATACAAGATAATAAAGAAAACGGCTATATTGAAATAGATTTTATAGAAAAAGATTGTCAAGATATAAAAGAGGATACAAAACAAAAATTTATTAAGTATGTTGTTGAATTATTAAATAGATTTGAAGCAAAAGATATAACAGTTTTGTGTAGGTCTAATGACGAAATATTAGATGTTAGTTCTTGGCTTTTAGAGAAAAATATAGAGTTTGAATCTTCTCAAACATTAAACATAAAAAACAATGATATTATCAAACAAATAATTTCTTTTTTTGGCTTCATAAACTCTCCAATAGATTCCTTAGCTTTTTCTTCTTTCATTATAGGTGATGTTTTTAGCAGAGTAGTTAATATTAATCAAATAGAATTCGAACAATTTATTTTTAACAAAAAAGACAATAATTTTGGCTTTCTATATAAAATTTTTAAAGATAGGTATGAAAATTTATGGAATGAATATTTTGAATATTTTTTTGCGAAAGCAGGTTTTATCCCAGTATATGAGCTGACACTTTCAATGTTAGAAAAATTTAAAATTTTAGAAAATTATCCAAACTCTAAAGCTTTTGTTATGCGTTTTCTTGAAATTATTAAAGAATTTGAATTACAACAATCGGCACTGAGCAACTTTTTAGAATATTTTTACAATTTATCTAGTCAAGATGATTCTTTATATATAAAAAATGCTTTTGGTAGCGGAATAAAGGTTATGACCGTACATAAGTCTAAAGGGTTACAGTTTCCAGTTGTTATTATTCCTTTTTTAAAACTCGGCACAAATAATATAGATAAACCTTATTTTGATGATTCTAAAGAAGAAATAAATCTCCTGAATATATCAAAAAACATTGCTAAATTTTTACTGAAGGCTGATAAGATTTACAATAAAGAAAGAATAGATAATTTACTCTCAGAGCTTAATATATTATATGTTTCAATGACAAGAGCAGAGCATGAGATTTATGCAATAATTCCGCCAAGAGCTGGAGCGTCAAATAATTTAGCTTTTAATCTTTTTGTTAACACTAACTGTAAAAGAGGTAACAAGCAAAAGTATAATATTAAAGTACTAAAAAATAATTATATTTGTGATTGTCTTAATGGTGGCTATAAAGATATTTCAAATAATTTTGTAAATAGAAGAAACACAATAGATATAGATGATATAAAAAAAAGAGGAATAATTTTACATTACTGTCTTTCAAAATTTAAAATCATAAATGACAATTTAAATGATTCTATAGATAAATCTTTAGAAATTACTAAAAGAAAATTTCCTTTTGAAAATACTACTTTTTTAAAAGAAAAATTACAACAAATGTTTTCAAAAGAGGAAATTTTAGAGTTATTTAATTGTAAAGGAATTATTTATAATGAAAAAGAAATCGTAAATTCTAAAGGCGAAATCTTTAGAATAGATAAATTAGTAGAGTTGGATGATAAAATTTTTATCTTAGATTTTAAAAGTTCAGACTATAAATTTCAAGAGTACAAAGAACAATTGTTAAATTATGTTTCTCTAATAACTGAGATTTACCCAAATAAAAAAATAATCGCTTATATTTTAAATGTAGAAAACGCAATGTTAACACAGATTTAGAACTTTACTAAATAAGGAAGTAAAATGTCGCAAATAATAAATATTGGCAGTGGTGAAAGTATTATAGATTTTACCACTAATTATGTTACAAATTCTTTAAACAAGCATGTTTTAATTAGTGGTGGAAAGAGACCATTTTTATTTATAAAAAAGCAGTTGGCAAATATTAAACAAATTTCTTTTTTTCCTCCTGAATGTTTTACTAATGATGAATTTATTGAATCTATAATTTTTGACAATACCAATTCCATAAAAATTTCTGACCTAGAAGCTGCATTTATCATTTTTGAAATAATAAAAAAATATTTCCCACATCTTTTAAAGGAAAAGCTTTCTTTTATATCTTTTATGGATTGGGCTTTTGAAATTTTGTATTTTATACAACAGCTAGATTTAGAAATGGTTTCAGAAGAAAAACTTAAAACAATAAAAGCAAATGCCGAAATTGGATATGATGTCCCAGAAAGTATTAATGAATTACTAAAAAATATTTTTAAAATAAGAAACTTATTTCATGAGACTTTAGATAAAACTTCAAAAATTACTAGTGGGTATGGCTTTCTAAAAGCGACTTCTTTTGATGTTGATATTTTATCTAAAGGGTTTGATGAAATAATATTAATTACACCTTTTTATTTGTACAAGGCAGAGGTAGAGATTTTTAAAAAACTATATAACAAATCTAATCTTACTATCTTTACGCAAGGCAATCCTAAAGAATACAGCATTTTAGAAAATCTATATAAACAGTTTGGTCAAAATATTCCAAATGTGCAGTCTCAAAAAAATGATTATAAATTAAACATTTACTCTGCTTTTGACGATCAATCCCAAGGAGCTTTGCTTAAAAACCTTATTTCTAGCTACTCTGACAGTCAATTAGATAAAACGCTAATAATCGTGCCTGATTCTCAAATTCTGCAGGCGGTAGTATCTGAGATTTCTAGTATTACAGATAAATATAATGTTGCTGCAGGTTATCCTATTTCTAAAACCGCCGTTTATTCTTTACTAGATAATATTATTGAAGCTCAACTTTCTAAAAAAGATAAATATTATTATTCTAAAGATGTAATAAAAATACTTATTAACCCTCTATTTAAAAATATGAGATTTTTTCAAGAAAGCTCTATATCTAGAATTATTGTACATAAAATAGAAAAGGCTTTAAAACAAAATTCAAATAGTAGTTTGAGCGGAAAAACTTTCATATCTTTTCAAGAAATATTAAACGATATAGATTTAATAGAAGAGATCAGTCTTACTGTAACTAAAGTTTTAGGGGATTTTTCTAGTAAAAAGATTGTAGATATATTAAATGAAATATGGACAAGCTTTTTTTCTGCTTGGGAAAATGTAGATGATTTTCATATGTTTTCTGAAACTATTAATATGTTTTTAGAAAAAGTATATCGTTTAAGTGCTGCGAGCAGTTATCCATTAAATATTGAAGCTATGGATATACTGTTTTCAATTTTCAAGGAGATGAAGTTTGATAGTTTTTGTAAAGTAAAATTTGAGAAACAGGAATTGGTTAGTCTTTTTAGAAAAATAAGTAAGGATAAAAGAATTGTTTTGCCGGGTTCTCCATTAAAATCTTTACAAATTTTAGGACTTTTAGAGTCTAGAAATCTTTTTTTTGAAAATATTTTTGTTGTGGGAATGAAAGACTCTTCATTTCCTGCAATAAAAAAAGAAGCGTCTCTTATTCCAAAAGATATAATGTATGCTTTAGGTGTTGAGATTCCAAAGAAAGAATATGAAATACAAAAATATCATTTTAATAAAATTATATCTGGCGCCAAAAATGTAAATCTTATTTACCCGGACAATGATAAAGATGAAAGAAGTAGATTTATAGAATCTATTATTTGGGAAAAACAGCTTGAGCAAAAAGATCTTAATGCTATAAATGTATCTAAATTTGTTTTGCCGAAATTCCCTTTAAAGCAATTTTTTAAAAAGAAGTATAAAAAAACTAAAGAGATTAAAAAATATCTTTCAAATTTATCTTATACCTACACTAAAATAGATACTTATTTAGATTGTAGATTAAAATTTTATTTTATGTATGTGTTGCTTTTAGATAACAGTAAAGAAATTGGACAGGAAGTTGACGCAAGTGATATAGGAAATTTTATACATGATTTTTTAAAAGAGACATTTCATGAAAATTTATCTTCAAAAGAAGTTCAAAATTCAAGTTTTAAATCTTATTTTTTAAATACTTTAAAAAATAAAATTGCTAATTGTGAATCTTTTAAATTTAGAGAAGACGCATTTATGATACAAGAAATTTTGATACATAAAATGAAAAGTTTCTTAGATTGTGAAGAACTTCGTCAATATAGAATTTTTGCTTGCGAAAAAAAGTATATTTCAGACATTATATTAAAATCTGGAAATGTTTACATCTTGGAAAGTAAAATAGACAGAATAGATGAGCTCAATGGTAATTATACTATATTTGATTATAAAACAGGTAATATAAAAGCTAATATTGTTAACAAAAAGCGTTTTGAAAACTTAAAAACGTTTAGTAGGCAGGATATAAAAAAAGCTGTTAGTTCATTGCAGCTTCCAATGTATAAATATATATTTGAAAAGTCTACAAATGTTAAAAATTCTATTTGTGGAATTTATGATATAAAAAAAACTGATATTAAACTGTTCCCACAAGAAGATGCAATCTATGAAAAATGTATGGATATGGTTAAATTTTTAATTGAAGAAATTAATCAAGAAGAATATTTTGAGCATGATAAAAATGACATAGCAAACTGTAAAACTTGCAAATATTTCTATATTTGTAGATAAAAATGCTATAATGAGCCCAAAAAATAAGACAAAAAAAGGATAAAATAAGTGGAGGATTTTGAATAAAAAAAGGTATTCAAGAAATGAATTCTTTGTTGTTTTTAGTGAGTGTTGGGGTGATTCCATTTTTATGGATAATTATTTTGAATAATCATTCTAAAATACACGCTTGGATGGTGCATGATATATTTATGCTTACAATTTGGGTTTGGCTTTGTGCAATTTTCTACTTAATAAAAATTAAAACCGAGTAAACTAAAATGAGAACTCCTTTCAATACTTATGATTTTGACGGTACAATTTATGATGGTGATTCAACAGTGGATTTTTATTTATTTTCATTAAAAAAATCACCAAAACTTCTTCTCACACTTTTACCTAATTTTGTCAATGTTATTCGTTTTAAATTAAAACTTATTACTCGTAGTGAATTTAAAGAACAATTTTATAAGTTGTTTTTACCAAAAATTGATACTAATAAATTTGTCGAACAATTCTGGCAAGCTTATGAACATAAAATAAAACAATGGTATCTTACACAAAAACAACCTTCTGATTTAATTATTTCTGCATCGGCTGATTTTCTCTTAGAGCCAATTTGTCAAAAATTAAGTGTTCATCTCCTTGCCAGCAAAGTTGATCCGAAAACTGGCAAACTTCTTTCGCCAAATTTACGTGGTATCGAAAAAGTAAAACTCTTTCAAAAACACTACTCAAACCAAACTATTGACAATTTCTACACCGATCAAATAAGCGATAAACCAATGATGGAATTAGCAAAACATTGCTTCTTAGTGGACAAAAATAAAATTCTAAGATTGTAATGCAATTATTTCCTTTATTGTTGTTAAAACAATTTAAGAAAAATTGATACTCGTTAAAACTTGATCAGTATTGGGTCAAAGCAAGTAGTTGACATGAAATTTGGTGTATGATAAAATTACTCTATGGGCATATTGAATTACATTAAACAAAAGTCAAGAAAAAGGCTTACCATACTCTTTGTTTCTTATGAGGGGAAGTCTCCTACTAAAATTAATATTTCATTATTGTTTTGTTGTGTGTGTCTTTTTTTGTGGACATTAACAACTTCATTTGCAGGCTATGTAGTAGTTAAACATTTTGACTATATCAAAGCAAAAACTGAAATTAAAGTAATGCAAGTAAAACTTTTTTTGTTTACAAATCAATTAAATAAAACTAAAAGTATCTTAGAAAAACTACAAGACAATGATGAAAAGATACGTTTATTGCTTTCTTTAAATACAAGAAAATCTGTAATAGAAGAGGGTCTTTTTCCAATGCTTGGTAAAGGGGGGCCTGCTTTTACGCAAGTCAATATGTTCTCATCAATTTTATCTGGCAATTTAGCTAAAATTGATTATTCAGATTTAATGTATCAAACTAATGTATTATATGAGCAACATAGATTTATGTCGCAAAGTCAAAATGAGATAATATCTCATATTAATAGGCAAAAGTCTATTTTTTTAGCAACTCCATGCGGTTGGCCCTGTGATGGAAGAATATCTTCTGTTTATGGTTTTAGGGCACACCCTATTTTTAAAACGAGAGATTTTCATTCAGGTATAGATATAGCAAATGTCACTTTTACACCTATACTGTGTACAGCCGATGGTAAAATCATTTTTTCAGGCAAACAGTCTGGTTACGGCAATGTTATAGTTATAGATCATGGCCACAATTATAGAACTCTCTATGCTCATTTATCTAAAAAACTTGTAAAAGTTGGGGACAATGTTGTAAGAGGTCAACTTATTGCAAAGATGGGCAGCACAGGTTCATCATCAACAGGGCCTCACTTGCATTATGAAGTTCATTTTAAGGGTAAAGCGATAAATCCAAAACCATATTTGATGGGCTATTTTTCTAACAATTATTAAAAAGGAAATTGTGTCCTTATGTCTAAAAATAAGAATTTACTTGAATCAGTTGAAACTCTTATAGGAGAAAATGCTGTTTTTGAGGGAACGATAACTACAGATAAAGTTCTACGAGTAGATGGGAAAATTACAGGCAATATTAATGCTTATGGTGTTGTTGTAGGTCAAAAGGCAGAAGTTATAGGTGATATTAAGACTAAAAATATAATAATAAGTGGAATTGTAAAGGGAAATATTGATGCGTCCGAAACTATAGAAATTTTGCCTCATGCAAATATTGTTGGGGATATTAAGGCAAATATTTTATCTATTGCTCAAGGTGCATGTTTTTATGGTAAGTCTGAAATGATAATAAAAGAAAATAATATTGGAGAACAAAAAGAATGATGAATTTCTTCAGAAAACATGTTCGTGTGATTTTTATTGTAACAATTGTTGCATTTGTTGGTGTAATTATTTTTAGTGCGATTGTAAACTCTCTTGGCTCAAACGATTATGCTGTAAAAGTCAACGGTAAAAAGGTGCCTTTGCGCTTATATATGTTTGTTTACGAAAATACTGTAGAATCTTATCAAAAAACATCAGGCGTTTATCTTTCTGATAATCAAAAACAACAATTAAAAGCAAATATCTTGCAAACTTTAGTACAAGATGAAATTTTTTATCAGCAATCAAAACTTTATTGTATTTCTGTTACAGACGAAGAGTTAAGTTTAGATTTGCAGAATTCTTTACAATTTAAAGAGAATGGAGTTTTTAGTACTACAAAATATATGGCTTTTTTAAGAGCTATGCGTATGAGTCCTAAAGAATACGAACTTTTAAGAAAAAAACAAATAGCTGGTATAAAATTAAAAATGTTACTTGCTTCTTCTGTTAAACTTTGGAATTATGAAGTAGTCACTGTTGCAAAACAGAAAGATAAAACAAAGGAAGAATTATTTAGCTCAAAAATTAATGTAGTGTTAAATGAATGGTATCAACAGGTAATAAAAAGTTCTAAAATAATGACCAACGATATTATTTTTAAATAGTTGCTCCATTAAAATTCTTCTAGCTGTTGAGTAATAAATTTCACAAAAAGTTTATCTTTTTAAATAAATGTCAAATTTTTTTAATTCTTTGGCAAGTTTTAGATAAGGTAAGCCTACTACGGTATAATAGTCTCCATAGATTTTTTCTACAAAATTATCTTTACGGTCTTGTACTGCATAAGAGCCTGCTTTGTCCATGTGTTTACCAAAAAGTTGTTCCAAATTTCTCTGCGGTAAATTTTTCATTTTAACACTGGCCACATCGTAAAATACATTTTTTTTGTTGTTATAAATTATGGCAACACCAGTGTAGACTTTATGAATACTTCCATTTAATTCTTTTATTATTTTTGTAGATTCTTTTTTATCTTTGGGTTTTCCAATAATTTTACCATTTAAAACAACAATAGTATCTGCAGCTAATACAATTTTGTCTTTATGTTGCTTCGCAATAAAGCTAGCCTTTCTAAAAGCAAGGTTTTTTACTATAGAGGATGGTTTTTTTAAATGAGAGTTTTCATTTATATTGCTTGGTATAATTGAAAAAGAAAGTCCCCATTGCCTTAATAACAAAATTCTTCTTGGAGAACAAGAAGCGAGGATAATTTTTTTATTTGATAAAGTGTAAGAGTACTGCTTTTTGGACATACAGTCTATTTTCCGCTTGAATAAATATAGAATTCTCGTGTTTTTCCATAATATCTACAGTTATTTCTTCTCCCCTTAAAGCTGGCAAACAATGTAAAACTATGCATTTTGAAGACACTTTTTTAAGAAGTTCAGAATTTACTTGGTAGGGAGTAAAAATTTTTTTTCTTTTTGCTTTTTCAGTTTCAAATCCCATAGATGTCCATACATCTGTGTAAATTACATCTGCATTTTTAGCAGCAGTTACATCGTTGGTCACTTTAATTTCAGAACCAGTTTTATATGCATATTGTACAGCTTGTTTTAAAATTTCACTTCTAACTTGATATTCTGTGGGAGAAATTATAGTTAAATCTAATCCTAAAATTGCAGAGATTGCAATTAACGAATTTACAATATTATTGCTGTCTCCAATATATACTATTTTAATTTTTTTTAAAGTTTCTATACTTTTTGCTTTAAGAAGTTCCATTATTGTCATTATGTCAGCTAAAACTTGGCAGGGATGTTCATAATCAGTTAGTCCATTTATAATAGGGATGGAACAATATTTAGCAAAATCTAAGATATCAGCATGCTTAAATGTTCTTATCATTAAAGCATTTAAATATTTAGATAAAACTTTTGAAGTGTCATATATAGACTCTCCTCTAGAACGCTGCATTTTTTCTGCGGTTAAAAATATTGGTGTGCCTCCAAGCTGCGTCATTGCCACAGCAAAAGATACCATGGTTCTTGTGGAGGGCTTTTCAAGCATAATTCCTAAAGTTTTGCCTTTAAAAATATCTAAATATTTTTTTTTATTTTTTAGTTCGAATGCTTTTTTAAATAAATCCCTTATTTCTTTGTTTGACAGGTCGTAAATTGATAATAAATCTTTATTTGCCATAATAGTTTACCCAAAATTGATTATTATAATAATTTTACTATAAAATATATATCAAATCAAATTTAGATAACATTTTGTCATCGCTATGTGCAAAAAACTTTTAAAATATGTAAAATAATATAATATGTCATATATTTATATGATTTAATTGAAAATAGAGGAACTTTAACAATGCTAGGTAATATTGTTGTAATTTCTGCACCTTCTGGAGCCGGAAAAACCACTATATGCGATGCTATTATAAAAAGCGACAAAAATATATTACGTTCAGTATCTTATACAACTAGAGAGCCTCGCAAGGGAGAAAAAAATTCTAGAGACTATTTTTTTGTAAAAGAAACTGAATTTAAACAAATGCTTAAATCGAAAAAATTTGTTGAATTTGCTAAAGTACACAACAATTACTATGCTACTTCAAAAGATTTTTTAAATAAAACATTACGTTCTGGAAAAACTATTCTTTTAGAAATTGATGTGCAAGGTGCATTAAAGATAAAAAAGCAATATCCACAATCTTGTATGATTTTTATTATGACTAAGAATCTTAAAGTTTTAAAGCAGCGTTTGATTTCTAGAAATAAAGATAGCATAGAAACAATAAATATGCGCATAAAAAATGCTAAAAAAGAAATACAATATTTAGAAAGATACGATTACCTTGTTATAAATGCTAATTTAGAAGAAGTTATAGATTCTGTAAAAACTATTATAAAGTCTTTAAAATATAAAATAATAAAAAATTAAAATTATTTTAATTAATTTATGTATACGGGGGAAATGCAATGGCACAATTTACGGACAATCAACTAAGAGAAGCAATTTCATCATCTGAGCTTGGAAGATATGAGATAGTAAAAATGGCATTAAAGTGGATTTCAGTAAATAAATATAATGAAGAATTTAAAAAACTACCTCAGACAGAGTTAATCAACAAAGCTTTAAATGACGTTGTTACTGGTATTGCAAGTTTAGAAAAAATTGAAGAGTTACGTAAAAAAACAAAAGATGCATTTAAAAGATAAAAATGTTATCTTAGGTATTTGTGGTGGTATTGCAGCATACAAAACTTGCGATATTATAAGGCAACTTGTTAAATTACAAGCTAATGTAGAGTGTATCTTAACAAAAAGTGGAGCTAATTTTATAACCTCTCTTACTTTGCAAACTTTATCAAAAAATAAAGTACATCAAAATATGTTTGAAAGTATTGGAACCTATGACATCAATCATATTTCTTTAGCAAAAAAGGCAGATATTGTTGTTATAGCGCCTGCCACTGCAGATATAATTGCAAGACTTGCTGTTGGTAGAGCAGATGATTTACTTTCTTGTACAGTACTTACTTCAAAAGCAAAGATTTTGATATGTCCTGCTATGAACTCTGATATGCTTTCACACAAAGCAGTTTGTAACAATATGGAAACTTTAAAAAATTATGGATATAGTTTTGTAATGCCTGAAAGTGGCGAGCTTGCTTGCGGGGATTACGGTAGTGGCCGTCTCGCTAAAGTAGAGGATATAGTTTCTTTTGTGATAAAACAATTGAATTAATGAATAACAAGATTACATTTCTTATTTTGTCTGGTTCGACTAAAGAATACATTGATCCTGTAAGATATATAACTAATGAATCTTCAGGACAAATGGGTAGCGCTATAGCAGAAGCTGCGACAAAAAAAGGCTATGAGGTTGTATTTGTTTCAGGGACTGCAAGAGTAATGCCAAAAAATGTAAAGGTTGTAAATGTTATAACAGCCTTAGATATGTTTAAAGCTACAAAAAGTAGCTTTAAAGAGGCAGATATTATTATAGGAGCGGCAGCTATTGTAGACTATAGACCTTTAGTGGTAAGCAAGCATAAAATAAAAAAGGATTGCTCAAATATCATAATGTCGCTAAAACTTAAACAAAATCCTGATATAATAAAATATTGTGGGCAAAATAAAAAAAATCAGGTTGTTGCGGGTTTTGCTTTAGAAACGGAAGATTTAATACCTAATGCTTTAATAAAACTAAAAAAGAAAAATTTAGATTTAATTGTAGCTAATGGTATAGAAACTTTTAATTCTAAAAATGCAACTGTAAGTATTGTCACTTCAGATATGGTTTTAGAAATAAGAAATAAGAAAAAAAATATTATAGCTGAGAAAATTATAAATGAAACAGTCAGAATATTTAAAAGTATTAGTCCTTGCAAAAACGACCATTGAAGAATACTTTAATTGGCAAGAAACAGAAGTTTATAAGACTAATCGAACTCTTAAAGATAATACACCTTTAGAGAAACAACAGACTTTTACAAAAAAATCTTTAACTACTAATGAAGAACTGGATAATTTAAGACAGCAAGTAACAAGTTGTGTTAAGTGTCCCTTAGGTAAAACACGCTTAAATACTGTGTTTGGAGAGGGGTTTGCAAATGCGGACTTAATGTTTGTTGGAGAAGGTCCAGGATATGATGAAGACCACAGAGGAGAGCCGTTTGTTGGGAAGGCAGGTCAACTTTTAACTAAAATTATTGAAGCAATGGGTAGAACTAGAGATACTGTATACATAGCAAATATTGTTAAATGCCATCCTATGATAGATCCTTCAAATCCAGAGCAAAGAGGCAATGATAGACCTCCAACACCTTTAGAGATGCAGGTTTGTAAAGAGTATTTAGATATGCAAATAAGTATTATAAACCCTAAAATTATTGTTACTTTGGGCGCTTCTTCTACTAAAGGTCTTTTAAATAATGAAGAACCAATAAGTAGAATAAGAGGTACAATACAAGAGTATAAGAAAATTAAACTTATACCTACATATCATCCTGCGGCATTGCTCCGTAATCCTGGTTTAAAAAAGTTTGTCTGGGAAGATATGAAAAAAGTTATGCATTTTTTGTCTACTGGTGAAATATGATTGTTTTAGAGATTGTTCTTCCCATACCTTTAAATAAAACATTTTATTATTTACCTTTAGAAAATGTAGACCCTCAAAATTTTGTAGGCAAAAGAGTAAAAATTTCTTTTGCAAATAGAATTTTAACTGGATATATAATTGCTTTAAAAAATATAAATTCAGACAATATATCAAACATAAATTTTAAGACAATTATTGAAGTTTTAGACAAAGAACCTCTAATTACACAAGAAATTTATGAACTAACAAATTATATTGCAAATAATTATGTTTGTTCTTTTGGAGAGGCATTAGCGGCTGTTGTGCCTATTTCAATGAAAGTTCCTAAAAGGGAATTGAAACCTAAAAATTCTAAAGATAAAAATATTTGTAAAGAACATTCTTTAAATTTTTGGCAATCAAACGCTGTATCTTTAATAAATTCCTCATTAGAAAAGAATGTAAATTCTTGTTTTTTAATTCATGGCGTTACAGCTTCAGGGAAAACAGAGGTTTATATGAAAACTATACAGAAAACTTTAGAAATAGGTAAAAACGCAATAATGCTTATACCTGAAATTTCTCTTACAACGCAATTTGTTAATGTTATGGCAAATAGGTTTGGGGAAAGTTTGGGAGTTTGGCACAGCAGTATAAGCGACACGGTAAAATACCAGCTGTTTCTGAAAGCACGTAGCGATAAAATTAAAGTTATGCTTGGTGCAAGATCTGCAATCTTTGCGCCTTTTAAAAATTTAGGCCTTATAATTATTGATGAAGAACACGAACATACGTACAAACAAGAACAAAAACCGTCTTATGATGCTAGAGAAATAGCAAAATGGAGAGCAAAGTACAACAATAGTGTGGTTATATTTGGTTCTGCTACGCCATCATTAGAAACTTATAAAGGTGCTTTAGATAATGAAATTACTTTAATAGAGATGAAAGAACGTATAGGTCAAAAAAGTTTACCAGAAATTAAAATTATATCTTTGAAAGATAGGTTTAAATCTAGTTTGTTTATTCCTGAAACAGTGCAAGCAATATCAGATACAATTGCTAGGAAAGAACAAACAATAATTTTTTTAAATCGTAGAGGATATTCTCCTACTATAATGTGCAGGAAATGCGGCAATGTTTATCAATGTCCGAAGTGCTCTATATCTATGGTTTTTCATAGGAATCCTGATAATTTAAAATGTCATTATTGCGGAACAACTAAAAATTTACCTATAACTTGCTCAATATGCAATTGTAGAGATATAACAGTGTTTGGAACAGGTACTCAAAAAGTTGAAGATGAATTAAAAAAACTTTTTCCTAATGCAAGAATTTTTAGACTTGATGGTGATACAGCGACTTCAAAAAAAAATTATGATATAGCTTATAACGGTATAAAAAATCTGGAGTTTGACATATTAATTGGTACGCAGATGATTGCAAAAGGGTTTGACTTTCCTAAAGTAAATTTGGTTTGTGTTGTAGACGCAGATACATCTTTATACTTGCCTAGTTTTAAATCTGTAGAAAGAACATTCCAACTTATAACACAAGTTTCAGGGCGTAGCGGTCGTGGAGATTCCAAAGGAACTGTTATAGTTCAAACAAATCATGGTTCGCATTATGCAATAGAGTGTGCAAAAAATCATGATTTTATTTCTTTTTATAATATGGAAATAGAGCAAAGGAGAAAGTTAAATTATCCTCCGTATTGCGACATTGCACGACTTTCTATTAAAAGTAAAAGTGAAAAAATAGTGGAAGAGGACGCTCAAAAACTTTTCTATTTAATTAAAAACTTAAATGAAAGTTATAAATTGGAATTAAGTTTTTTAGGACCAGTATCAGCATACATAGCAAAACTAAATAATTTTTTTAGAAAATATATAATAATCAAAGGTAAAAGAGAGAATATATTAAAGCTTTCAAAATTTATAGAAAATATTAAACATTCTTCAGGTACTTTTATTGTAATAGAAATTATGCCATCAGAATTAATTTAATTATTATTCCCTATCGTTAAGAGATTTTATTTCTTAGTGATGTGAAATATATGTAAAATCAATGTGGTTTTTTTGTATAGATAGCTAAGTTTTTTCGGAGAAGGATTAATACAGCAAAGGTTTTTAGGTTTGTTATTAAGTTTTATTTGTATTCAAAAATAAGAAAAAAATTAGTAATAATATAGATTGCAAAAGCAATAGGGGGTAAATATGTTTGTTATTTTATAAATGCTCAGATATAAAATAGGAGACAAATTAGAAAGAATAATACATAATAATTTTTCCACATTTAGATACAATCCAGATTTTCAGTGATGTACTAATCAGATCAACTCAGTGCAACTCAAAGCAACTAAATTCAATTCAAAACAAGTCAAGTTAACACGCCGATACTATTAAGAGATAAATCAATGATTAGATATTTTAGATAAAAATACTTTTTTTTTCTGTTGTAGTTGTAAAGGTTTGGAATAATAAACTAAGTAAAAGGAGTAGCAATGGAATATAGTATAGTATAGTAGAGTTTAAGAAAGTTGTAAGTGTGATAATAGTGATAAGTATAATGGTGAGTGTAGTATGTAAAGATATAGCGTATGCAAAGGGAGAAAAAGATAATAGAGGTGGGAAGGCGGAAGTTATTAATAAAGATGTAGGAGATATACTAAATGATGGGCCAATAATAGCGAGTGAATACGGGAAAGTAACAAAAGTAAGTGATAATGGATTAAGAGGGGATGTGGTAGTACAGATACAGGATTTGCACAGTCATGAGGGAGTGCAAAGGAACATAGAGAAGATAATAGAAGTGTTAAGTAAGAAGTATAGAGTAAGAGGGATATTAGTAGAAGGAGGGTATGAGAGGATAAATGTGGAGTGGTTAGAAGGAATAAGGAATAAGTTATATAGAGAGAAGATGGTAGAGAAGTTGTTGAGGGAAGGGAAATTAAGTGGAGGGGAGTATTACGCAGTAAAGAATAGGAAAGAAGAAATGCTTTATGGGTTAGAGGAGGAAGATAAGCATAAAGAGAATATAAAGAGATTAGGGTATATATTAGAAAATCAGGGGAGGTATAAAGAGGTATTAAAGAAAGTAGGAAGGCAGGTAAAATATCTTGTAGATAAATATAGCAATAAAAATTCTAGAAAGTTTAATGATGAGGTAAAGAGGTATAGGGAAAATAAGATAAAAGCAGAGAGATTTTATGGGATATTAAATAAACATATAGAACTAATAAACGCGATGCCTGAGAAATATAGCAACATATTACCGATAAATAAAGAAGAATATGCGAATATAAGCAAGTATAAAGTGTTACTAGGTAAAGATTTAAGGATAAAAGAAAAGGAAGTTAGTATAGAGTTGGAAGGATTACTAAAAGAAGTGAAGGGAAAAGTGCCGTATTATGTATATAAGAAATTGATGGAAAAGACAGATAATGGTAAAGAAGTATCGTTATTATGCATGTATTTAAGACAGATGTGCAAGATATATGGTATAGAGGTATCAAATAGGTATGAGAATTTAGAAGCGTTTATAAGGAGCAATGAGATAGGAAGTCAGATAAATCCAATAGAGATGGTCAAAGAAGAGAGAGAATTGATAGAGAAGGTGAGGGAAGCATATGAGAGGGGTCAAGAGGGAAGGAATAATAAAGGAAGAAGATAGGATAGACAATAAGTTAGTAGAAGAATGCTTAGGGAGAGCAAAAGATATAGTTATAATGATAACCGGAGGGTATCATAGTGAAGGGATGAGTAAGATATTAGAGGGTAGTGGGATAAGTAATATAGTAATAACGCCTAATGTTATAGGAGACATAGATAGAGCTGAGAAGATATATGGAGGGATAATAAAAGATGAGGTTAAGATATTAAAAGAGGCGTTAAATTATACGATAATGTCGCAGATGCCAAAGATGGAGAGGTTAAAATATTTTGTAAATGCAGGGATAGAAATAATAAAGGATGTAGGGTATAGTAGGGAAATAATAAGGCAGATGGTGATAGCAATAAATGAGTCGTTTGGAGAAGGGACGGCAGAGGTGGCGAAGCTAGAGGATAATGAAGGTATGATAAGGTTTGCAAAAGGGGAGTTGATAAGGATACAAAGAGGGGATAAGGGGGTATTAGTAATAAAAGAGGAGGGGGATATTTTAGGGAGACAAGAAGAAGGAACAAAGAAGGCAAAGAAAGTGGAGGAGCTAGGTAGATTTATAAATGTAATAAAGGAAGAGGTATTAGGTGGGAAGATATTAGAAGTAAGGGAGCAGGTAAAGAGGTTTTATAAGATAGCATATGAAAGAGGGGTAAATGGAGTACTGAGCACAGATGGGTTGATATATGAGTTAGACGAGTATAGGAGGAGGGAGGGGGTAAGGGAGATAGAAGGGGTGAGCATAGAAGTAATAAGTAAGATGCCAAGGGGAGTGCAGGAGTATTTGTTTGCTAGGGTATTGGGTAGGGAAGTGGAAATAAGTAGGTTAGGTGAGAAGACAAGGGCAGTGGTGACAGCGATAGTGGAGATAGGGCACATATTTATGGCGAGTGAGGATAGGGGATATTTTGAGAAGTTTTTGGGGATGCATGGTAAGGAAAATGAGGTAAGACAAGCGGGATTATTGGCAATAACAGAAGCAGTAAGAGAAGCGTTAAATGATATGGGGAAAAGTTTAGCAGACAGGTACACTAAAGCGATAGAAGTAGGGTTTAATAAGCATGTGGAGCATAATATTGCTCATCCTGAAGCAAAGTTGGAGTGGAAACTTTTACTTTTTGTACCCATCAGTATCATTGGCATCTCTTTATTATTAAAAAGATTATTTCGTTATACCCAAAAAGTTAATGTTAAGGCTGATAAGGATAATAAAGGTACTATTTCAATATCAGATATGGAATCAAAAACTTTGGACACTCTAAGTTCTGAGAGACTACAAATTCTCAAGTCTCCTCCACTACTTAATAGTTCAGAGAAAGAAGAGCTAGAAGCCTATAGATCTGATTTAGATATTTATGAAAGCCTTATTGCAGAAAAAGTAGATAGTAGTACTAGTACTAGTACTCTAAATCAATCAGAGCATATCTACTTTAAAATTTTTGCAAAAAAAAAGAATGTTAGCTTTTTGCAAGATATTGTTAGTAGTACTGCTGTTACTCATACTTCTAGTACATACACAATTGCTCACAAGTTATATGCTTATATGTTTTTAAGAGCTTTAGGAAAAGATGTTGATCATGATGCAAAGGAGAGGCTATTTTTAGATTCACTAAATAGTATAAGAAAAAAAGAATTTATAATTAGTGATGATGGTAGCGTCAATTTTAATTTGCGAGCACTTATAACAGGAATAGATCTAATATTAACTTCAATATTGGGTAAAACTATAGAAGGACTCTTATTAGAGGATAATAAGATGAAAAACTTACGAGGAAAAATACCAAAAGCATTGTTTTTAGGTACTGATGGGATAAATCCGGGGTTCTCTGATCTAATTTTTGCTAAAATACTTTTAAAAACATTTCCGACATTATGCGAATGTATATCTCACGAATTAGGACATAACTATTTAGAAGCTTTAGGTTTGGGTTTGAAGGATAGTTTCATAAATAGTACGTATCATGAATTTTTTGCTTTTACGATTCAAGGTTTTTTTAATGATGCTATAACTCATGGAATGGTTACAAGGTCTGTTAGAAAGGTATTTTCTGTACTTTCTCTTAATCCGTTTTCTATTCCAAGACTTCTTTTATTACCTCTATTTCCCAGCTTGAGATCTAATAAAGGTATTTACAATCAATTAGTATGGCTGGAAAGTATAAATACTCCTCCTATTAGTATTGCTGCAGTTAGTATGCCTATCCTTTTCATTACTAGTCTAAGTAAATGTTTACATATTAGCGTCATTGGTTATTTTATTCCAATAGGATATATTATGAGACGGTTTCTCTCTACTATCAGATTTGGCAGGGAAGGACTGGCACATGTGGATGCTTTGAGTTTATTGCGAGCTGTAGAGATTGCTGACTATAAAGAGTTTAATTTTCTTGTTACTGCAAAACTTGCCATAGAATTTTTTAAAACAAGAGTATATAGTGATAAAGATCCAGAATATAAAATGGTTGATAAGTTTATTGAATTTACATTAAAGAATTCAAAAAAAATACATAATGAAATTTTAAAAAATTCATTTTCTGATTTTTTAAATGATTTAAAGGGAAACAAAGTACTAACAAAAAGTGATGTTCAAGGCTTATTCAAAGGTACTTATAGCAGCCAAAGTGATAGTAGCAGTAGCAGTAGTAGTAGTGATAGTACTACTAGTCCTGTTCCTGATGCTACTTCTTTAGAGTTACCGATACTTAGAGGGATATACAATTTTTTAGGTATAAGTAGCAAGAGTAAGAGGGCAAAGATAACGGCGGTATTAGAGGCGCCGTTAATAATGTTAGCGAGTATATTTCCGAGTTTTGGGGAGATATTTTTAAGTTGGCATGGTAAAGGAGGCAAGGAAGAGAGGACAAGGGGATTGGGACAAATAAGGCAAGCGGTAAGAGCGGCCTGGGGGGTGACATATTCAAGGATACCAGGGGTAAATTTATGTTTAAGGATATATGAGGTGATAAAGGTGAACTATATAAAGCATGTGGAGTGGAATATAAGGCAGGAGGAAGAGAGGAAGGTTGAGTTAGGAGATGAAGAAGGTGCAGCAGGAGTGCTAATAGAGTATCATGAAGTAAGTAAGGGAGAGTTGGAAGGGGAGGTAAGGGAGTTTGGAGTGGAGGCAAGAGTAGGAGTAAATGGTGATATAAGTATGCCTGTGTATGTGATAAGAGAGAAGTTGGCAGAAGGAGAAGGAGAGGCATATAATTTTGAGAATAGTGGGGTAAGCATAGGAGGGGAGACATTATGGATAGGTGGGTACAAAAGAGGTGTAGTGGTATATGCAGAGGGAAGGGGAATGGGGGATATAGTTAGAGAGATGGGTAGTAGTAAGAAGGTAAAAGGTATAATAAAGGGGAAGGTAGAATCAAGTATAAAGGGGATAGAGGTAAAGGACATAGAGATAGAGGGGATAGTAGAGATAGGGGATAGGGAAGAAGTGGAAGGAGAAGGGATAAGTTACACAGACAATGGTAATATAAAGGTAGGATATAAGTTGTTTAAAGAGAAAGTGGAGAAGGGAGAGGTATTAGAATTTAGTGGGACGTTAAGAGCAATAAAGAAAGCAGAAGGGTACACATACGCAAGGAGTATAATACACAATTTGGATGATGTGGAAGATGTAGAAGGATTTAAGGAGTATTTGAGGCAACATCAGAAGATTGGAAATGGACAGATAGTGGTAAAAGAGAGTTTGGTAAAGAAAATGGTAGAGGAGATAAAAGATGTAAGGGTGATGGAGTTTTTAAGTGAAGCAAGAAAAGATGGAGTGGAAGTGTATGTAATGTTGGCGGAAAGAGAAGAGAGAAAAGAGGGAGTTAAGGAGTATGAACGAATGGGATTTGCAGGGTACGTAGAGGGTAAAGAGTTGAGTAATTTTGCATTAGGGAGCAGGATAGAGATGGAAGATATAGGGAGGTTTAGAAATGAGAGAGAGTTGGAAGAGAGTTTAAGGGAAGCCAAAGGACTGGTATTGATAGATAATACAGAATTGAAGGAAGTGATAGAAGAGAGTAGGACGGGGTTAAGTATAGGGGAATTGATAGGAGTGTTATCAAATATAAAGAAGGTGATAAGTATATTTAAGAATAGGGGAATAAGTAAAGAGCATGTAGAAGGAGTAGTGAGGAATATAGAGATAAAGGATATAGGGGAAATAAATGAAGAGATAATGGGAGGAATAAAAGAGATGGTGAGGAATAAAGGTTTTAGAATAGATAATTTAAAAAAGATATTAAAACTTTCAGAAAAAGGAAGTGATGTAATATCGGTGTATATAAGTAAGGTAGAAAAGCAGGTAGAAGGTAGAGAAGATAAAGAAGAGATAATGGAAGTGGTAGTAAAAGGAATAATAGAGAGGGTGTTAGTAGCAGAGGTGTTAAGGAGAAAGAATAAGGAATTAGGGTTAATGGATAAGAATCATGAGATAATGTTAGGGAAAGCTTTGATGGCGAGTCTAGAAAGAGGTATAGAGTATGAGAAGGGTGATAAGAGAGAGGTGGAGGAATTTGTGGAGGGGTTAAATACGGAGTTGGAAGTAGAAGTAAAGTTGAATAAAGAGTTGCCTGAGTTGGTGGTAATGGGGATAGAGGGAAATGAAGAAGGGGCGCTAAGGAAGATAATAGAGTTGATCCCAGAGATAAGTGAGGGTAGGAGGAAATTAGAATTGAGTGAGGATATGAGACCGAAGATAGATATAAGGAGTTATAGTAGTATATTGTCAGCGGCGTAAAATTTGAGGTTGTATGTTAATAAAAGATTTGAAAATAATTTAGAGAGAGGTAGGTGTATTCTGATAAAGCTAGATATATTTGGTTAATTTAATTGTAAAGTAATTGTATTTATGATAGTAAGAAATTGTATATGTGTGAAAAAGAGGAAAAAGATGAAAAGAGTATTGTTGGTAATGTTGGTAATAGTGTTGTGTGGTGTAGAGGTTAGAGTAAGAGCAGATATAGTGGAAGTATCAAGTTTTTCGTATTTAAAGAGAGTTATGAATGCAGATGAAGAGAAAATAATAATGTTATCAACGACACCGGTTAATGATAATGGTTTTAGTTTAAAAGCAATATTTTCATATTTTAGTAGTTTTTTTTATTCAAATAAGAGTGAAGTATTACCATCAAGTCCAACACTAGTGTCTAAAAGTGGTTATGGAAGTATCGGTTTTGGGTTAAAAGAGGTATATGGGAACGATGTAGTTTTGGACGGCAAAGATAAATATTTAGGGATTCAAGTAGGATTAGGAGCATTTTCAGGAAAGGAATTAAGTATAAAAGATGTGACAATGAAGAGGTTTTATACTTATAACAATAGGATGGGTGATAGAGTAGGGGAGATGAAAGGAGGGGCAATATACTTAGAGGGTGCAAATCTTGAAGTAAGTGGGAGAGTAAATTTTGAGGATAATGAGGGAGAAAGTGGAGGGGCAATATATGCGAAGTATTGCTTAGGGTATCCATTATTTGAGATACCTGAGGGACAGTCGACGATAAATTTCAGTAGTGCAGTGGTAAACTTTATAGATAATAAAGGGGGATTTGGTTCAGGAGGAGGGATAAGTGCTAATGGAGGGGTAATTAATTTTAATGGGTCAAGGGTAAATTTTGAAGAGAACAAAGGGGAAAAAGGGGGCGGGATATATAGTGGGGATAATTCCAAGATAGTAGTAGATGATAGTGAGTTAAACTTTATTGATAATGAGGCAAAAGGGTGGGGAGCGCACGGAGGAGGGATATGTATAGAAGATGGGACAAGATGGGAAAATATAAATTCGACTATAAATTTTATAGGGAATAAAGCAAGAGGATTTGGAGGAGGGATACGAGCGTTGAAAGCGAGTATAAATATTGTTGGTAGTGGGATAAATTTTGAAAGGAATGAAGGGACGTTTGGAGGTGCGATATGTGTAGATAGAAAAGAGAGTTTGTTTGGCACTAACTTAAATATTAATAATATGCCAACAAGGGTATTTGTTAGCAATAGTGGGTTGAGATTTAGTGGTAATAGAGCAGAAGCAGGGGGAGGGATGTATGTAGAAGAAAGAGGGGAAGTAGTATTTGATAATAGTGTAATAAATTTTGAAAACAATGTGGCAAGTAGTAGTGGAGGAGCGATAAGTGTAATAAATTCAAAGGTGAAGATGAAGGGAGAAATAAGGTTTATAAATAATAAAGCAGGGGTGTGTGGAGGAGGGATATACGTAGAAGGGGGAGAAGTAGGTATAGATGTTGGTGATAAGGTAGCAGAATTTAGAGGAAATATAGCAAGTGGGAAGTCAAATGGGATACATATGGAAGGAAATGGAGTAGTTAGGTTTGATATAGGAGCAAATGGAGTAGTGAATATGAATGATCCGATAACAAGTAGAGGGATAGGTAGTAGAGTAGATATTTGTGGAAATGGGAAGTTTAACTTAAATAGTAATGAGAAGACAATAGTAGAGAAATTAAATATAAAAGACAATATAGAGTTTGATTTGGGGATAGGGTTACAATTAGATGTAAGAAAGAGTTTGGTGGTAGAGCAAGAAGCAAGGTTTAATGTAGTAAACGGGGAAGCAAATATAGTAAGTGTAGGTGAGTATGTACAGGAAGGAAAGGTGGATATGGAGGTATTTGGAGGAGAGAAAGGAGAAGGATGGGGAAGTAGTGACCAGATAATATGTGAAGGGAAGGTGAGGTTAGGGGAAAGAAGTAAATTAGAAATAAGAGAGAATGGGTACTGTAAAGGAAAATCGTACATGTTGATAAAGTACGGGAGTTTAGAAGGGCTATTTGGAAATGTAATTGTGGAAAATCATGAAGTTGAGTATGGATACGAAGGGAAATGGATAGTGTTGCTGCCGAAGGTTGTAGAAGAAATAAGAGCGCATAAGTTGTGGGTAGCTGATGTAGGATTGTCTAGTATAGGGATACTAAATAAAGAGGAGTTAAGTAGTAATGAGATAGAAGTGGGAGAGAAGTTGGGTTATTTGTCAGAGTCAGTAGAATATGAGAAAGATAGAGATAAGAAGACAGCGTTGATAATATTAAAAGGGTTGGAGGTAAAAGAGAAGAAAGAAGTGTTAAGCCAAACGAGTGGATACTTTATAAGCAATGTATTGGCAAGTCAAATGTTAGATGATGGTGATAGAAGTGTATATGAGTATGTACAGAGGAATGGTGTGGACAAGAAAGAGTTATCAAATAAGGTATGGGCAAAAGTGAAGGGGGTAAAGATAGGTATAGATTCTAGTGATAACTCGCCAGGAAGGTTGGAAGTAAATAAAGGGGTAGTATTAGCAGGACTAGATATAGTAAGAAAAGAGGATGTAATGGTAGGGGTAAGGTGTGAGTTTAATAAGGATTGGATAAAGCAAGGAAGGAGCGAAGGGGAGGTAAAGAATAATGGAGTTGGTATATATGGAGGAATAAGTAAGGGGAAAATAGATGTAAAGGGATTGCTTTTAGGAAATATAAGCGAATATGAGATAAGAAGGGTGATAAATTTGGGAGTTGAAGAAGAGGCAAAAGGGGGTACAAGAGGAATAAAAGGTGAGTTAGATATGGAGGTAGGGTATAGAGTTGGAAATAATAGAGTAAAGGTAAGTCCGTATGTAGGAGTAAATACAAAGGTAGTAGTGTTAAAAAGGTATAAGGAAGAAGGAGAGTATGCATTGAGGTTGGAAGTAGAAGGGAAAGAATATGTAAGAAGCAGTGCAAGGACAGGGATAGAACTAAAAGGATTGGTGAAAGATTTTGGTTGGAATATAAGAGCTGGAGTGAAATATGTATTGCTAGGTCAGGAAATGGAGATAGGGAGTAGGATAATAGGGACAGAAGTACAGATGAAGACAAGAGGTGCACAACTAGGGGCAATAGAGATAGGAGGAAATTTAGGAGGCTTGTATAAAATAACAGAGAGATTGCAAGTATACGCACAAGTAGATATGAGTAAAGCAAGTAAATATAGAGATATTGCAGGCAGTATGGGGATAAAATATTCATTTTAAATTTGGGACTGTAAAAAATTTTGTGTAAAGTTGCCTTTTTGTGTTGTTAATTTTATCCGAAATAATAAGCAACTGATTGTAAATCTGATCCCAATTATGAATCTTTGAACACCACTTTAACGCTCCTTTAGTTTCATTATACCAAAGGATCTTTACACACTCTTTTTTACACAACCCACAAAGAAGCGCATAAAATTGCGCAAGGGTTTACTAATTTTAAAAAGACTAAAATCAAATCACGCGGTAAAAAATAATTTTTAGAGGTAGACTTACTAACCAACATTAATAAATTTTGTTTTACTGGGAAAATGTTTATTGATAAGGTTTTTAAGTGGTAAATTTTCTTGTTTTAAAAGATAAGGATCTTCTTTTAGAATGCTAATGGCTATATCTCTACTGAGAGCTATCATATCAACATCTTTTACTAAGTCTGCAGCTTTAAAAGTTGGAAATCCATGTTGTATAGTCCCCATTAATTCGCCAGGCCCTCTCATTTTTAAATCTTCTTGAGCAACTTGAAACCCGTCATTTGTTGTTGTCATAACAGAAAGTCTTTTGTTGGCGCTTTCACTATCTGATGAACTTATTAAATATGCATAAGATTGTTTTGCACTTCTTCCTACTCTTCCTCTTAGTTGATGTAGTGCTGATAGTCCAAATCTTTCAGCGTGTTGGATTATTATAACGGTAGCGTTTGGAACATCTATACCAACTTCTATAACAGTTGTAGATATTAACACATCAAATTCTTTATTTTTAAACTTTTGCATTTCTGAATTTTTTTCTTGAGGTTTCATTTTGCCGTGCAATAAACCAACCTTAAAGTCTTTAAAAATACCTTTAGATAATTTTTCGAAATCCTTTATTGCAGACTTTAGCGTAAGTTTGTCAGATTCCTCTATAAGAGGGTACACTATATAGGCTTGATTACCTTCTTTTAATTCTTTAATTGTATTAAAATAAGCTGTTGCCTCGTCTGTTAAATAAGTTTTAACCGGTATTCTTCCCTGAGGCATATGTTTTATTGTTGTAATATCTATTTCTCCGTAGATTGTCATGGCTAATGCTCTTGGTATTGGTGTAGCTGTCATCATTAAAACATCTGGAGTTTGTGCTTTATATAAAGCTTGAAATTTTTGGACAACTCCAAAACGGTGTTGTTCGTCAATGACTATTAAAGATAAATTTTTAAATTTTATTTTATCTTCTATTAAAGCGTGTGTTCCGATTACTACTTGTATTTGCCCATTTGCAAGATTTTCTAATAGAAGTTCTTTTTCTTGTTTCTTTTTTAATGTAGAAGACGTTGCCAAAGCTATTTTTACATTTAATCCTTTTAATATGTTAGAAATTGTAAGATAATGTTGCTCTGCTAATATCTCTGTAGGAGCGATGATCATTGTCTGATAAGCGTTTTCTACAGCAAGTAAAATAGCACTTAAAGCAACTATAGTCTTGCCTGAGCCGACATCGCCCATGAGCATTCTATTCATGCTTTTTGTGCCTTGCATATCTCTAAAAATATCGTTTATTGCTTTTTTTTGGTCAGAGGTAAAACTAAAAGTCAAATTATTTTTAAAATCTGATAATAAAGTTTTTTTTATTGTATATTTTTGAATTTTATTTCTTTGTAAAAGATTATTTCTTGAAATGAGAAGAGACATCTGTAAAATTAAAAATTCTTGTAAGGCAAAGGCTTTTCTTGCCTCTTCTGCTTCTTGCATTGATTTTGGATAGTGTATTTTTTTTATAGCTTCAGATATTTGTATAAGATTTAAGTTATAAGATTTTGGTATTAGGCTAGATAAATCAGGATATAAATTGCTATAAGAATGTATCGAAGTTTTAATAAATTCTCTTATAAATTTTTGTTTTAAGCCTTCTGTCGCATTATATACTGGGATTATTTTTTTAAAATATAGGGGCGTGGCATTTTTATCTCGTAAGACTTCATAGTCAATTGTGCTTATTACGATGCTGTTGTATTCTGTTTTTGCGTCGCCATAAATATAAGCAAAGTATCCTTTAATAAATATTTGTTTAAGATAAGAAAAAATATCAATTCTTGAATATAAATTTGTTTTTCTAAAAAATCTAATATGTCCGTAAGACTTGCCATCAAATACTTCTATATCTAAAACGCTTAAATTTATAGAAAGTCTTTTTTCATGTTGATTACCTATCTGTACAAAAATACAGCCTTGACTGTTATTATAAATTAGCTCTTCTATTGAAACATTTTTTGTTCTGTCTTGGTAAGAAGCAGGGAAAAAAGAAAGCAAATCATATAAAGTATTGACCCCAAGTTTGCTAAATAAGTTGGCTCTTCTTGAAGAAATCCCTTTTAAATATTGTATATAGCTGTCTATGCTTAACATTTACTAGAATCAATTTTGGGTTTATTCTTTGATTATTTTTATAGAGTCAATATAATTTTGAGCTAAATCAGCATTGTTATATTCATTTCGAAAAACGACAATAAATTGCCAAAAAGTGTTATTATCTTTTACAAATTGCTCTTTAATACCATAGCTTGTTTCGTTTTTATTAAAACTACCCGTTAGTAACACTCCATCTAAATCATTTATTTTATTTTCTTTGGTTGTGTATTGAAAGTTGTAGTTTTTAAACGTATTGGCAATGCCTGCTATAGCACCGTCAAAACTTGCTTGGGCAGGATATTTTGCGTATACGAGTGAATATTCAACTCCTCTGATATTTCTTGTATAAAAATAAACCTCTGCATTAGGATCTTTTAATTCTTCTTTTGCTTGTTTTTCAGTATCGGCGTTTCTACTTAATTTTGGAGCAGAAACAGATGCTTTAGCATTTATGAAAGTTTGTTCAAAAATCTTATTTTGTCTAGTTTGCAATTTATTTGAAACATACATAGCAGAAGCTATTGCCGCTATGACTGCCACTAAAATTACCAAGAGGTTGCCTTTCATAGTGATTTCTCCCTATATTTAGTATAATAAACTACTTGATAATATACAACAAAAATCAAATAAAATCAAAAAAGCAATAGATTGAAAAATATCTATTTTTATTATGTGAAAGACAACGTAACTTTGATTACAACTTTTAGGATAAGGTAGAGGCTTATATTGTATTTATGATTAAGATTTCTAATTTAAATAAATCTTTTGGCAGTAGGACATTGTTTGATGATTTAAATTTAAATATCAATGCAAAAGAAAAGATTGGTCTTGTAGGAAGAAACGGACATGGCAAAACATCTTTATTTAAAATAATTTTAAATAAAATGGACTATGATTCTGGAACTATTAGTATTCCAAAAAATTATAAGATAGGATATTTAGAACAACATATAAATTTTACTTGTCCGAGTGTTTTGGAAGAAGTTTGTCTTGCTTTGCCTAAAAACCAAGAGGATGAAAAGTGGAAAGCAGAGAAGATTCTTTCAGGGCTTGGTTTTTCTACAAATGATTTACACAAAAATCCCTTAGATTTTTCAGGCGGATATAAGATACGTATTAATTTAGCAAAAGTTTTATTGTCAGATGTTAATATGCTCATGTTGGATGAGCCTAATAACTATTTAGATATTGTTGCAATAAGATGGTTAAGTGGATTTTTACGTTCTTGGCAAGGTGAGATAATCCTTATAACACATGATAGAAGGTTTATGGATGCTGTTATTACGCATTGCATAGCAATACATAGAGTAAAAGCAAGAAAGGTTGAAGGATCCACATACAAACTTTACGAACAATTAGATAAAGAAGAAGAAATATACGAAAAAACAAGATTAAATGTTGAAAAGAAAAAAAAGCAAACTGAATTATTCATAAGGCGTTTTAGAGCTAAAGCTAGGCTTGCAGGTATGGTACAGTCGCGTATTAAATCTTTAGAGAAACAAGAGAATTTGGAAGAATTATCAAAAATAGAGAGTCTTAATTTTTCTTTTTCAGGATTAAATTTTCATGCGTCTAAAATTTTAAGTATCTATAATTTATCTTTTGGTTATACAAAAGATTTACACCTGATAAATAAATTAAATTTTGACGTTCTGAAAAATGATAGAATATGTGTCATTGGTAAGAATGGCAAAGGAAAGTCTACGCTTTTAAAGTTGCTTTCAGAAAGGTTAACGCCTTTGGATGGAAGTATAAAAAAACATCCTGATTTAAAAGTATCCTATTTTGTTCAGTCAGACAGCGCAAATTTGAACCCTAAAAAAACTGTTTATGAAGAAATAATTAATTCAAATTCAGATTGCTTACCTCAAAAGGCAAGAAATATTGCAGGTTCTATGATGTTTAGTGGAGATGATGCTTTAAAAAAGATTGAGGTTTTAAGTGGTGGGGAAAAGAGTAGAGTTCTTTTGGGAAAAATTTTAGCAAATTCATGTCATTTATTATTACTGGATGAACCTACTAACCACTTAGATATAGAGTCATGCGAAAGTTTGATAAGAGCAATTAATGAGTTTCAGGGGGCTGTTATCATGGTTACCCACAATGAAGATATTCTACATACTATTGCTACAAAACTTATAATTTTTGATAGAAATGCAGCTTCTGTTTTTGATGGTAAATATAAAGATTTCCTTGACTTGCGTGGTTGGGAAGATGAAGGCGACTTTTTAAAAAGGACAACGTCTTCTCAAATATCTTTAAAGAAAAGCAAAGATGAAATAAAAAAGATTAGAGCCCAAATAGTACAAGACAAGTCTAAAATATTAAATCCTTTAGAAAAAGAAATTAAAATGATTGAAAAAAATATATTTGATTTAGAAAAAGAATTAACTTTAAACACAGAACAACTTATTGTTGCCTCTACAGAAGGGAACGTTGCAGTTATATCTGAGGTGTCTAAATTTAATAAAGTTTTAAAAAATAAAATAGAATGTTTATACACAGACCTTGATTTAAATACTAAGAAATTCGAACAGGAATCAAAACATTTTAAACAGCTTATTGATGAATTATAAGAAAATAATTTATAAAACATGATATATAAGGATACGACAATGAATATTTTTTCTAAATTGAAACATAAAATTATAGGAAATGTAAGTCCTGAATCAATACAAAAGATTAAACGTTTATGGATATGGTATGTTTTGCCACAATGGAAACTTTTAGCTTTGTCTACAATTTTTATGGGAATTTATTCTGTCTTGAATGCTTGGTCTGTAAGTTTACTTAAACCTGTTTTTGATAAAGTTTTTATAGAACAAAACAGAGATATTTTAATTACAATAGCGCTAGAAGTTATAGTTGCATTTGGAGCAAAAGGGTTTGCTCAGTATTTCCAGTCAGTCACAATGACTAGACTTGGAGCAAATTTTACCAAGAGATTGCAAGGTGATCTGTATGAGAGGTTTATATCTCAAGATTTGGAGTTTTTTCATAGGAATAATTCAGGCAATCTTTTAGTTTATTTTATGAACGATTTAAATACGATAAGAGATGTAATAATAAATAGTACCACAACGCTTGTTAGAGATGCATGTTCTGTTGTTTTTTTAATAATACTTATGTTTTGGAAAAGTTTTGATATGGCGGCAGCAATGTTTATACTTTTTCCTATAGGCTTTTACCCTATGGTATATTTTGGTAAAAAAATAAAAAAGATTTTCCGTAGCCAGCAAAGTTCATTTGGAAACTTATATGCAATTTTAGCTCAATCTTTCCAAGGTGTAAAAATAGTAAAGTCTTATAATATGGAATCCGAAGAAACCAAAAAGGTTAGGGGTAGTGCTGAAGCAATAGCTAATATAGAAGTAAAAATGGCAAAAAACAATAATATTTTAAGTCCTTTAATGGAATTTTTTGGAGGAATTGCAGCAGCTGGTACGCTTGCTTATGGTGGATACAGAATTATGCATGGCAGTCTTACTACAGGAGACTTTGTTGTGTTTTTAATTGCTATAGTTGCTGCATATCAACCTATGAAATCTTTAGCAAATTTAAATTCTCGCCTACAGATGGGGATAGTAGCTATTGACCGTATTTTTTCTGTAATAGATAAAAAACCGACTATAGTTAATAAATCCAATGCTAAAGTGTTTAAAGCTACTAAGGGTATTATAAAAGTAAACAAAGTTAAATTTGACTATACTCAAGGTATTGAAGTGTTGCATGGTATTAACTTAGAAGTAAAAGAGGGGGAAAAAATTGCAGTTGTTGGTGCTGCAGGTTCTGGAAAGTCTACTTTAATAAATTTGATATTGAGATTTTATGAAGTTAAAGAAGGGAGTATACAAATAGATGAGCGGGATATTAGAGATATAACAATAGAATCTTTAAGGGATAATATTGCCTTTGTTTCTCAAGATGTAGTTCTTTTTGATGATACGATTAAAAAGAATATATTAATGGGTAACCTTAATGCCACAGATGAAGAAGCTATCAATGCAGCTAAACATGCGGCAGCTCATAACTTTATTATAAATCAGGATCAGGGTTATGATACTATTGTGGGAGAGCGCGGTAGTAATTTATCTGGTGGCCAAAAACAAATGATTTCTATTGCACGGGCTATGCTAAAAAATGCACCTATACTTTTACTTGATGAAGCTACAAGTTCTCTTGACTCAAAATCTGAGCGTATGGTACAAGAAGGCCTTGAGAGGTTAATGAAAGGGAGAACTTCAATAGTAATTGCTCATAGATTGTCTACAATTATTAATTCAGATAAAATATATGTGTTTGAGTCAGGTAATATTGTAGAATATGGAACACATGCAGAACTATTAGCTTTAAATGGTTATTATGCAAATCTATATAAAATTCAATTCATGCAGGATTAGATAGGTTAGAAGTAAGCGGTGTTTATATGTCCTTTACATATTTGTTGAAAAATTTATGCCTATTTGCTTTGTTTAAAATAAACCAACATATAAATCTGCCAATCCATTTAGGTAAAACTTTAGTTAAAGAGTTATAATTGGATTTATAATAGTTAGCTAAGAAAAAAGAAATAAAAGGTGTTTTATGAGCATAAAACCACCAAAGCTCAGAAAATTTTATGGTGTCCTGATAAGATGCCCAAGGTTTGCCTCCTCCTGCAAAATGAATAATTTTTGCGATATCATAAGAAAAGTTGTATTCTTCTGGCAGAAAAACTATTTTTTCTTTACATGCTAAATTTATTATGTCCTGATCATGAAAAGGAAAACTTTCTTTTTCTGCTAATTCTACCCAATATGTGTCTATTTTATCCGTTCGTATATTGTTTAAATTTAACAATAACACTCCAGAATTTATGTATTGTTCTTTTTTTGCAATAGAGCAAATTCCATATTTTTGCCAAAGAGTATAGCTTTCATTTCCTTTATAGCCATCCTTTGTAGCTGCTATATAATAATTAGTTAAATCTATAGAGTATAGATCTTGCAAGTCAGAGTTAAAAATTAAATCTATATCCGTATAAATTATTTTGTTTACATCTGGCAGAATTTGTGGTAGCAAAAGTCTATAATAAAGGGCTTTTTTATTTGATTTTATTTTATCTAATTTGTTTTTTACTTTGATGAATTTTATGCTGGAAAAAGAGGAATATAGCTTAAAGATTGATTCTAGAATATTTTGCATTTTATTGTTGAGAGAGTTAGAAATAATGCAATATATACTGTATTTCGTTTGTTTTTCAGCAGTTTCTAATAAGCTAACTATAGTAACTCCTGCGTATATCCAAAAGTTTTCATCAAAGCAAAAAGCTATATTAATTTCTTTAGAATTCATCATTCTCTATCTCTTTATAAAATTTAATATTTTATGCAATATTGCACAGCGTAATTTATAGGTCTATTTTCATTAGCAGTATTATTAATTCCTAGGTCAAACGAAACGTTCTTAATGTAATATTGTGATGCATTTCCTGAGCCAAAAGTCCAAGCTTGACCGTTATCTGAAAAAGCACCTCCAATACTTGATCCTCCACCGAACGCTACATGGCCTAAATTTCCTTTAGTATTATTAATGTTAA
>JAIRXS010000011.1 GCA_031268145.1 Candidatus Endomicrobiellum siamense | reverse complement strand
AGTATATTGGAATTGCAAGAAGAGTTAAACAGGAAGACACTTAGGTGGGATCTGAGAAATGAAAATGGGAGTAAAGTAGCCCCTGGAGTATATTTTATAAGTATAAAAACAGATTCCGGTAAAAATCAAATTAGAAAAATCGCTATACAAAAATAACTATAATTATTAATTTATGCCCATTTAATTAGTTCTGGTATGTATTGAATTTCTCCATTATATTGAGGTAAAACTCTTATTGTGTAGCTTAATTTACCTACTTTATCAATTACAATTTTAGATTCAAATGTATAATTATTTTCATCTTTACTGACCAAATACATTCTATTTGTAACAGGGCTACTTACAGCTTTATCCGTGCCTATATATCCGCTATAAACTTGTACAATCACATCTTCAGGAGAAAGTTCGCTTAAATATATTTTAGCTGTTATTGTAACTTCACTTGATATTTTTACTTCTTTAGACATATTATCGCTATAACAAACTACTTTAACATTTCCCCAACCGTTATATACTTTGTTTAACCACTGAGCTTTTTTATTTGCCATTTCAAAATTATTTTGCATCAATTTATTGTGTTGTATAGAGGTTGGAATATAGAACTTTCTTGTGTATTCTTCAATCATTCTATTTGTATTAAATACTGAACCTAGAGTTTGCATAGAAAATTTCATTTTTTTTATCCAACCTCTAGGAATATCATCTTGTCCTCGTGTAAAAAAGAGAGGTATAATCTCTTTTTCTAAAACCTCATAAATATCATTGCTTTCAACTTCATCTTGATAAGCTCTATCGACATAATAATTTGTAGAACCTATAGTCCAACCATTGTTACCATTATACCCTTCACACCACCAACCATCTAAGACGCTAAAATTTATAACTCCATTTACAGCAGCTTTCATACCGCTTGTACCGGAAGCTTCTTCTGGCCTTAAAGGATTATTGAGCCAAACATCCACCCCTTGAACTAAATAATGAGCAACATTTACATCATATTCCTCTAAGAAAACTATTTTATGTATCAAGTCTGGATCTTTAGACAATTCAACTATATTTTGTATGATAGCTTTACCTGCAAGATCCTGAGGATGCGCTTTACCAGCAATAATTATTTGAACAGGAAATTCTTTATTAGTAAGGATTTTTTTTATTCTCTGTAAATTTTTAAATATTAAATTACCTCTTTTATATGTTGCAAACCTTCTTGCAAAACCTATTGTAAGCGCATCAGGATCTAAAACTTCATCTGCATAGCTTAACATCTTTTGTGATGCACCATTTCTTTGAAGTTGATGGCACAGTCTTGTTCTTGCAAAAGCAACTAATCGTTCTCTTCTTCTTTCATGACTACGCCACAATTCAGCATCAGGAATATATTGCACCCTATTCCAAATAGCATGGTTTGCAGGTTCATCTCTCCAGGCATCTCCAAGATATCTGTCAAAAAGGCTAGAAAACTCATAAGAAAGCCATGTATTAGTATGTATTCCATTTGTTATATAAGTTATTGGAACTTCTTTTCTTGGTAAATCTGTCCAAACTTCCTGCCACATATTTCTAGAAACTGTTGAGTGCAACCTACTTACACCATTTGCTTTATTTGTAGCTTTTAAAGCTAAAATCGTCATTGAAAAATCTTCTAAATTTCTAACCCCTTTTGTAGGAAAAGCGCCTAGCTGTAAAAGTTGTTCGTGGGTAATTCCAATTTCTTTGCAGAGTTTATCAAAATATTTAAGAAATAAATCTCCAGAAAAAACTTCATTACCAGCTGGAACAGGTGTATGAGTTGTAAACACGCTTGTACTTTTTACCATCTGAAAAGCTGCTTCAAAGGAAAGGTTAAAATCTTTAACATATTGCCTAATTTTTTCTAAAAGTAAAAAAGCAGAATGGCCTTCATTTATATGCATAACATTAGGTTCTATATTTAACGCTCTTAACAGTTTTATACCGCCAATGCCTAAAACAATCTCTTGGCGAATACGCATATTCCTATCTCCACCATAAAGCTGACCTGTAATATTTTTTATATTCTCAGAATTTTTATCCAAATATGTATCTAGTAGATAAAGAGGAACTCTACCTATTTGTATCTTCCACGCTTTAGCGTAAATTTTTTCCACATAAGTATCTATTTCTAATATTAAATCTGTTCCATCGTCATTCTTTACAGCCTGCAAAGGCATATGTAACAAATTATTTTCAATGTGTTCTTCTTGTTGAAGACCATCAATACTTAACAATTGCTTAAAATAACCATATTTGTATAATAAACCTACCCCAACTAAAGGAAGTCCCATATCACTTGCAGATTTTAAATGGTCTCCAGACAAAACTCCAAGGCCGCCAGAGTAAATAGGAAGACTTTCATGTATAGCATATTCAGTAGAAAAATATGCAAACTTAAAACTAGAATAATCTGCACATTCCTGAGCGTACCATGTACGCATATTCATATACCTATCAAGAGAACTTTTAACTCTCTCTATTTGTGAAATAAAGCTATCATCTTGCGATAATTCATTTAGCTTTTCTTGAGAAATTTTCTCAAGCATCGCTTTTGGACTATGGTAGGTTTCTTCCCAAAGATCTCTATCCATTCTTCTAAAAAGTTCCACTGCATCGCTATCCCAACACCACCACATATTATTTGCAATATCAAGTAAAGGTTGCAGAATTTCAGGCAGATTCGGTATTGCTATAAAAGTCTTTGCATTACAGACCGTGTATGTTTCTTTCTCTTCATTAAACAAATCTAAACCCATACCAACTCCTTTAAAGCAAAATATTAAGTTTAAAAAGTTCAACAATAACGAAAGCCTTTACTAAATATTCTTAAGGCATTTAATTAAAGTGGTATTTATTAATGAAATATTGTAATTAACAGCAGTAGAACTAACAAATTATATTATATATCTTTTTTTATAAAAATGTAATATGTTAAAAGACAAACAACGGGACAAACAAAGGAAAAAAATTGTGAACTAACAACAATTTTTAGTAAGTATGTAAGTCTTACTTTCATAAGATTACTGAGGATGGGATTTGAACCCACACCACCCTTTCGGGGACAGGCTTCTGAAACCTGCGTGTCTGCCATTCCACCACCTCAGTATTTATTATCAAAAACATAGATTATGAATTATCTTTAACAACAAATCTATACTCTATTTCTCCTTGAGACAATACATTTAGTTCACTGCGAACCATTCTTTCTATATATGAAGGTTCGTTTTCAAGATAATATATCCTTTTTTTTAAAAGTCCATTTTGATATTTAGCATTAATTATATCTGATTTTAGTTTTCTTTGTTCAAGAAAACGTCTACACAAAGTTCTATTGCCTTCATTAAAAGCTAATACACAAAACAATATTAAAATTATAAAATACCTTATTTTAAACTTTCTCATTTTACCAATTATTACAAAACATCTATTGATTATAAATCCACT
This sequence comes from Candidatus Endomicrobiellum siamense, assembly GCA_031268145.1. GTDB lineage: Bacteria > Elusimicrobiota > Endomicrobiia > Endomicrobiales > Endomicrobiaceae > Endomicrobiellum > Endomicrobiellum siamense. Next base: position 51,275 of record JAIRXS010000011.1, on the reverse strand, counting down.
TATAAGCATATACCCCACATTAAATTAATACGTGGGGTATAGTTTAATAAATTTACTATTTTATGCTAGAAAAAGCAGATTTCCCCAAATAACTAGCCTTATCTCCTAATTCTTCTTCTATTCTCAAAAGTTGATTGTATTTGCACATTCTATCTGTCCTTGAAGCAGATCCTGTTTTAATTTGCCCTGTATTTAAAGCAACCGCCAAGTCTGCAATCACACCATCTTCTGTCTCTCCAGAGCGGTGAGAAATAATTGCAGTATAACCTGCCTTATAAGCCATCTGTACTGCAGCTATAGTCTCTGAAAGAGAACCAATTTGATTTACTTTTATCAAAATGGAGTTTCCTAAACCTTTTTCTATGCCCTCTTTAAATATTTTTGTGTTTGTAACAAAAAGGTCGTCACCTACAAGTTGAATTTTAGATTTTAGTTCATCTGTTAAAAGTTTCCAGCCAGACCAATCAGATTCACTAAGACCATCTTCTATAGATATAAGTGGGTATCTTTCTAATAAAGAGCTATAAAAAGAGATCATATCTTTTGAAGATTTTTCTTTACCGTTTACTTCACCTTCTAAAATATACTGATTATTTTCATACAGCTCACTTGCTGCAACATCTAAAGCAAAAACTATATCTTTTCCTACTTCATATCCAGTTTCTTTTACAGCTTCACAAATCACTTCTAAAGCTTCTGAGTTTGATTTTAAGTTAGGAGCAAAACCACCTTCATCTCCAACGCTAGTAGCATATCCTTTTTTATTTAAAACTTTCTTTAAACTATGGAAAATTTCACAACCCATTCTTAAAGCTTCTCTAAAATTAGGAGCGTTCACTGGAGCTATCATAAATTCTTGTAAATCAACATTATTATCTGCATGTTCTCCACCATTTATAATATTCATAAGAGGCACAGGTAAAATATATTTGTCGTTTTGAATATTATAAATTTCTCTTATATATTTATAAATTGGCATTTTTTTAGAATTTGCGCCAGCTTTCGCGCAAGCAAGAGATACTCCTAAAATTGCATTAGCACCTAAATTGCTCTTAAAATCTGTATCGTCCAAATTTATCATTTTACTGTCAATTTCCTGTTGATTTGTAACTTCTAAACCTAAAAGTTTTGACGCTATTATATTATTTACATTTGAAACAGCTTTTAACACACCTTTACCACTAAACCTTTTTTTATCTCCATCTCTAAGTTCTAAAGCTTCTCTTGAACCAGTTGAAGCCCCAGATGGCACTGCTGCTCTGCCAAAAGACCCATCATCTAATCTAACATCAACTTCTACAGTAGGGTTTCCGCGCGAATCAATAATTTCTCTACCAACAATTTTTACAATTTTTGCCATAATTATTCCCCCTTTTTTTCTTTTCGATCTTTATTTAAAATTTGAAATATTTTCTTAGACACTTCATCCGCTAGCAAATTATTATTTGACACAACTTCAATATTTACATTGTTACCTTTTAAATCTCGTATATAAATACAAACTTCTGTTGAATCTAAACAAGAATCTTGGAAAGTTTTTGAAAAATCAAAAGCAACTATATATCCTTTTCTTAAATTTTTATGTGTAATTCTTCCATTTAATTCTTTTATAATCCCTATCAATTTTAAAAAACATTCTTTTTTAGAAAAAGAAAAATTATTGCTAACCCTGCCGATCTTTTCATTTTCAAATTTCTCTAAAGAATAACCTAAAAAGCGTTCTATATAATCGAAAAATGCAAAAGATATTTTAAATGTCCAAGCAGAACCTTCTTTTACGCCTAAATATTTTTGAAAAGATAACTCAGCATTACAACTATTTGATTTTCCTAATATCCCAAATTCAACAATTTCTGTATACCCTTTTAATGTTTGGATTGCCAATCCTTTATTTTTGAAAGTAGCTTTAATATTCCCTAAAAATTCATATTCAGATGATAAACCGCTATAAAAACTAAAAGTTTCACTTGCTTGTATAGAAGCACTTAACCCACAAAGTAAACGTTGAGAATTTATATCGTCAAAATTTAAAACCTCTCCAGTATAAAGTGTTCCATCTTTTTGGCCATCCTGATGAGTAAAAAAATATTTAGAAAAAACATTTAACTTAAGTTTCTTAGTAAAATCTAACTTATACCTCAACCCAGCATATGAACCAAAATATGTTAAATCAAAACTGTAAAAATTAGTGTTCAGCAATCCTTTACGGCCAGAAAAATCTAAATAAAATTTGTCAAAAAAATCTAAACAACATAACAATCCTCCACCTATATACTTCTTATCACCATTACCTGTAATAGGTGCAAGATTTTCAAATTTATCTACAATATTACATTCGCCTTTGCCGTACTCAAAAAATGCACCCATTGTTAATATATTTATTTTTTGAGCAAGCCCAGATACTAAAAAGGTGCCATTAACATCCAATCCAGGAGCAACTTTGTGTTTTAAAGTTTCCAAAGAAACTGCTCCAAAATATGAAGTTCCGTACATACTATTTTTAACAACAGAACTCGCGGCAGAAAGCAATCCTTTATCAGATACCAAATTTTGACCTCTATTTATAAAAACCAAATCTAAGGCTAAATCCTCACAAAAAATTAGAATTTGTTTATCATCTATTAGAATATTTTCAACAGCAAAAATATCATTATCAATGTTTATAAAAATTAAAAAAACTATGCAAAAAAACGATATTACTATATTTTTTATATATTTTTTTGTAATCATATCTTTATAATATTATATTTATTTAAGTACATGTTAATATTATACTATATTAATACACACACTGTTTAAGTAAAAATAAAAAAGGGAAAATATATGCAGGCGATTACTCAGATACAGCAAATTCTGACCTTGTTGTTATAACAGCAGGAAGAGGACAAAAGCTTGGCAAAACAAGAATAGATCTAATAAAAAGCAATGCAGAAATTTTTAAAGCTATAGTACCTAGAATTGTTAAATATTCGCCAAATGCAATAATCATTGTAGCAACAAACCCAGTAGATATTCTTTCCTATATTACATATAAAATTTCAGGTAAACCTTCTAAAGAAGTTATAGGTTCAGGAACAGTGCTTGATACAGCAAGACTAAAATATTTAATAGGCAAAGAATTAAACGTAGATTCAAGAAACATACACGCTTCAATGTGTGGAGAACATGACGATAGCGAGTTTCCTGTATGGAGTAAAGCTGTAGTTGGCGACGTATTTTTTAAAGAATATCTTAAAGATTACAGTAAAGACAACAACGAAACTAAATTAATAAAAATCTTTAAAGATGTAAGAGATTCTGCATACAAAATTATAGAAAAAAAAGGAGAAACTTCTTACGGTATAGGACTTTCTTTAACAAAAATTTCAAAAGCAATATTAAAAAATCAAAACAGTATATTGCCAGTATCTTCTTTACTTAAAAATTATTATGGAATAAATGACTTATACTTAAGTGTACCAGCTATTGTACATAGGCAAGGCATAAGACAAGTAATGAAAGTAGGATTTGGTACTTTAATCGGCATAGGTGCAGCAGCAGTTTCTTCTATAAGACTTGGACAAAAAGATTATGATGCTACAAAGTATATACTTTACAATGTTGTCATATTAAATATCATAACAGGATTACTTGTAACAGTTACTTCATTAATATTTTTAAAGCCTATTTTATTGTTTTTTGGAGCAAGTGCTAACTCTTTTTCGTACGCATATGATTTTATCAGCATAATTCTGCTTGGCAACATTATTACTAACACATATCTGGGACTAAATTCGATATTGCGCTCAACAGGACACCCCTCAAAAGCAATGAATGCAACAATCATTACAATACTTATAAATCTTGTATTAAACTATATATTTATTTTCTACTTTAAGTTGGGCATACGCGGTAGCGCTTGTGCAACCGTTATATCACAATTTATAGTATTGATTTAGCAAATATTACTTTTTAAAAACAAAACTAATCAAACTCATTTCCAAAAACGATTTTGTAAATTAAAAAAAAGGGAATGCAGCCTATAGTAGGTTATAATTATGGAGCAGGTCTTTATGCTAGAACAAATGAGGTTTTTAAAAAGCTGTAGCTGTAGCAATTATAGTAATGTTATTTGGTACAGTTATTATAGAATTATTCCCACATACACTGGCTTCTCTATTTACAGATGAAAAAGATCTTATAAACACTGCCACCAGAGGACTGAGATATGTATTTATTTTCGCTCCTCTTGGGGGATTTCAAATTGTCTCCATTGGTTTTTTTCAAAGCATAGGCAAAGCCTATAAATCTATAACACTTTCTGCATCTAGACAAATAATTATACTTATTCCATTGCTTATAATATTGCCTAAATTTTTTGGTGCTACAGGCGTTTGGATAAGCATTCCTATTTCAGACTTTTTATCATCACTTTTAGTTATATATATGATATTTGTTCAATATAGATCGTTTACAAAAACCAGTAAAACAAACTAGATGAAAACAAAACGTTAAAACAAATAAATAATATAGATACAGAACGCGCAAAATATTACTATTACTATAGTGGAAAACTTTTGAAAGAAGTAGATTCGTATGATTTATCTATAAATTCCTCTATTTTAGGCATTAATAATTCTTGTAGATATTATAGTTACCTTCGTTAAAAAACAAAATAATGTATAATATATAAACTGACACTATAATTTAAAGGTTAAATAATGGATAAGATTTATGAAGTTTTACAAAAAATTAGAAAAGTTTCTCCGCTTGTACACCATATTACAAACTGGGTTACAATATCAGATTGTGCTAATATAGTTAAAGCTTTTGGAGGTTCTCCTGTAATGGCGCATGCTCCTGAAGAAACTTCAGAAATGGCCTCTATAGCCGACGCTGTTGTATTAAATATAGGCACATTGAATAACCCTACAATAGAAGCCATGAAACAAGCTTTAAAAGCTGCAAACAAAAAATGTATTCCTGTTGTTATTGACGCAGTTGGTGTAGGGGCTACAAAATATAGAAATGAAAAAATAAAAGAACTTCTGCAGCATAAAGTTGCAGTTGTAAAAGGAAACGCTTCAGAAATTGCAAGCACTGCTGGAATAAACACTACAACAAAAGGTGTAGATACAGGCGAAGTTCTAGAGGATATAGTAAATATTGCAGTAGATCTTGCTAGAAAGCAAGAATGTGTAGTAGTAGTAACAGGAAAAGAAGATATATGTACAAATGGCACAGAAATTATTAAAGTAAAAAATGGCTCTCCTATGATGGCACAAATTGTCGGTACAGGTTGCATGGCAGCTTCTGTAATAGGTACTTTTTGTGCTGTAGAAAAAGATTATCTTTTTGCTGCAATAGCAGGTCTTGTATGTTTTGAGATAGCGGCAGAAAGTGCAGATAAAACTTCTGAAGGACCAGGCACATTTAAAACAAAAATATTTGACAAAATAACAACTTTAAGCAATATATCAATTAATAAAATGAAGAAACTTGAAAAAATAAATTATAATAATTGTGACGAGATTTAATAATGAATTCAATAATTAATGATTTAAATATTTTAAGAAAAGAAAAGAACGCAATAATTTTAGCACACATGTACCAACGTCCAGAAGTACATGATGTAGCAGATTTTGTTGGAGACTCTTTAGGTTTAAGTAAAAAAGTAGTTACAACTGATGCGGAAATTATAGTTTTTTGCGGAGTGCATTTTATGGCAGAAACCGCATATATATTAAACCCTAATAAAAAAGTTCTAATACCAGACATAAGTGCAGGCTGCCCTATGGCAGATATGATAACAGTGAAAGAGTTAAATGACTTTAAGGCAAAATTTAAAAACCCTTTTGTTATAGCATATATAAATACATCTGCAGAAATAAAAGCTCAAAGTGACATCTGCTGCACTTCTTCTAATGCCGTAAATATTGTAAAACACGTTGACTCTACTAATAAAGATGTAGATATAATATTTATTCCTGATAGAAATCTTGGATATTATGCTCAAAAGATGTCAGGTGTAAAAATGAATATTTGGAATGGTTTTTGCCCGACACACAATAATTTTATTTTGCCAGAATATATCTTAAAAGCAAGAAAAGAACATCCTACTGCAGAAATACTTGTACATCCAGAATGTAGACCAGAAGTCATAGAAGCTGCAGACTATGCAATGTCTACAGGGAATATGTGTAAACATGTAAAACACAATGCTAATAAAGATTTTATAATAGGTACAGAAACTGGAATTTTATACAAATTAAGAAAGAAAAATCCCAACAAAAATTTTTATCCTATTACAGATTTATCAGTATGCCCAAACATGAAAAAAACTACTATTGAAAAAATATTTGATGTTTTAAAAAACACAAAAAACCTTGTTACTGTAAGCAACGATATAAGAGAAAAAGCTTATCTTCCTATTTTAAAAATGTTAAATATATCTCATTAGGACTTGTTATGCTTTTTACCTATAAGAAACCATAATTTTCATACAGATTATCTAATATTGCGTTAAAATCATCCAAACTAATCATAGTATTTATCATAAAACGTATTTTTGACGCATTAGGAAAATCTTTAACATAATAATACGCTACTTTCCTAAAAGCACCCAAACCTTTTTTTATACCATAATTATCAATTAAATATTTAACATGCTTTTCTAACCATTGAATTTTTTCTGTTTTACTAGGTTTTGACAAAATTTTACCAGAAGAAAAAAAACTTTCTAATCTTTCAAATATTGAATAATTGCCAATAGCTCCTCGTCCTATCATTAAACCTGAACAATTTGGTATTTTCATAAAGGCCTGAGCAGTTTTTTCATCAACAATGCCACCATTTGCAATAATCGGAATTTTTGCATCAATACAAGATTCTGCAAAAGCATTTAAATCAGGTTTACCTGAATGCCCTAAAGATGCAGGCCTTGCGTGAACTGCTACCATTTTTACGCCAACATTTTGAGCTATATTGATAATTTCTTTAGCTATATTTTTCCCCTGCAAAAGACCTACACGTATTTTAATTGTAACAGGTATCTGTACACTACAAACAACAGTCTCTAAAATTTTAGCTACAAGCCGCTCATTAGCAAGAAGTTTTGCCCCTGCTCCAGCTTTTGCTACTTTTCGTACAGGACAACCCAAATTAATATCTAAAATATCAGCGCCAATATCTTGTACAATCTTAGCAGCTTCTCTCATGCTGCTAGCTTCTCCTCCAAAGATCTGTGCAGCTACTGGCCTTTCTTGATCTTTTATCTTTAAAAGACTTTTTGTACTTTCATCATGATAGACAAGAGCTTTGGCAGAAACCATTTCAGTATACACTAGTCCTGCACCGCCTTCCTTTGCAAGAAGACGCAACGGTAAATCCGTAATGCCTGCCATTGGAGCAAGAAAAATATTATTACGAAATTTTATATTACCTATACTTAATTTGTTCATTTTAATTATTTTTGCCTTACCAATTAGACAGTACAAGAGATGGGGTTGGTTTTAGTTGTAAACTATTATAATTTAAACCGCATTTTTTTTGTTTTAAATATGCTACACATCCAATCATAGCGGCATTATCTGTACAATATATTGGAGATGGAAGAAAAATTTTTATTTTATTGTTTTTGCCGCTTTCTAAAAACATACGTCTTACTAAAAAGTTAGAACTTACCCCTCCTCCTAAAACAATTTTGTCTAAATTAAATTTTTTAACAGCTTCAAAAGCTTTAAAATTTAAAGTTTCTGCTATTGCCATTCTAAAAGAAGCGCATATATCATTTAAATGCTGCTGACTTTTTATTGGGTTTGCTTTTAGATAGTTCAAAAGAGATGTCTTTATTCCAGAAAATGAAAAGTCCCAACTACCTTTTAAATACGGACGAGTAAATTTAATTGCAAAAGGATTTCCTTGTTCAGCTCTTTTATCAATTATTGGCCCTCCAGGATAGGAAAGACCTAACATCTTTGCAGCTTTATCAAAAGCCTCTCCAACTGCATCATCTCTTGTGCCACCTAATATTTTATATTTACCAAAATCTTCAACTACAATAAGCTCCGTATGTCCGCCAGATACTATAAGAGCTAAAAATGGCGGTTTTAAAGGATTCTCAATAAAAGAAGAATACAAATGCCCTTCCAAATGATTTACAGGTATTAATGGTTTTTTATATACACTTGCCAACGCCTTTGCCGCAACTGCACCAACAAGCAGCGCTCCAGAAAGACCAGGGCCTACAGTAAAAGATATAGCATCAATTTTTTTTGCAAAATCTTTAAAGTTAATCTTAGCATCGCTTAAAGCTTTAGCTATTACTGGATTTATATTTTCTATGTGCGCACGACTGGCAAGTTCTGGAACAACTCCACAAAATTTTGCATGTATAGATGTTTGTGATGAAATTACTAAAGATTTAACATCTGTACCATTTGAAATAACTGATGCAGAAGTTTCATCACAAGAAGTTTCTATTGCAAAAATATTCATCTCTTATATCCATTTTTTAAAGACTTCACAGGAACGATAGTTATATTGTAGTACGTTTTATCAGGAGAATAAAATCTATACGTGATTGAACCATCTATATTGTCTAGTCTATTTAATCCTACTTTCATATCTCTTGCAATTTGCCTGAATTCATTTTGGAAGAGCTGAGCATTTTGATTAGGCTTTAGTTTTACTACTTTATAAAACTCATCCCATTTAGCACTGATAGTTGTTCTTTCTCTTACATATTGTTTTAATATGTCGTCTTGTGTTATGCCTTTTTCAATTAGAGTTTCAACAATTTTTTTATCTATATAGACATCAAGCGAAATAGTTTGTTTTTTTATAGGTTGTACACAAAACCATATGGCTACACCACAAAAAAATAATATTATTATATATAATTTAACCCATAAACTTTCTGTTTTTTTTCTACTTGACATGCCATCTCCAAACACAAAATTATTTTTTCTTTTTTATATTTGATAATTCTTTAGAATTTTCTATATTTTCCATAACTTTAACCATTTTTAGCAGTTTTTTCATTTGAGCAATCAATTGGACGACCACCAGATGGTAAATAATATTTTGCTATTGTAAGTCTTAAAGCCGTACTATCAGATAAAGGAAAAACAGTTTGGACACTACCTTCATATATTGCGAAATTGATCTAAAGAACCAACCATACCTTTCATTGCACTAATTACTAAATTTTGTGATTTTGTTTCTAAAACATAGTTTGTATCTATTATTTCCATAACATCTACAAAAACGCCTAATTTTTCGTATGTTTCATCAGTTTGTGAAAAGCAAAAAACTTTTAAAAAATTTAATAATATAAAAAAAAAGAAATTTCTTTTTATCCTTTTCATTTATTCCCTCAAAAAACATTTTCCAACTTATTTTAGCCATAAAATGGGATTTTCTGGGATATTATTCTTTCTTATCTCAAAATGTAATATACTATTTTTTCCGCTGCCAACACTAGCGACAATGTCGCCTTTATTTACTTTCTGGTTTTCTTTGACGTAAATATTATCTAAAAGTCCATAAATAGAAAAAATAGAACTTTTGTGACCTATTATAACAACTTTGCCATAAGAACGAAAATTACCAGTAAAAATAACTAACCCAGAATCAATACTTTTTACTTTATTAAAATCTGTACTTTTAATTTTTATTCCATTACTTATCACATAAGTATCAAGCTGAGGGTGTTTACTTTTGCCAAAATTTACAATAATTCTGCCAGTCAAAGGCCAAGGAAGAGATTTCTTTTTTTTCTCTTGCAGGTTGGGAGTAATAACAGAATTACTTTGTCGTCTATTTGAAGCAATAATTTTATTTATTAAATCCTGCATAGCTTTTGCACTATCATTTAAAGCTTTGATTTCTTGCTGAGCAGCTGTAAGTTTACCAGATGTCATATTTAAAAGTTTATTTTTTTCTTCTATCATTTCTTTGTGTTTTACTATTAAAGATTGTTCGTATTTTTGTAAATTCAAAAGTTTACTTTTTGCATTTTGCCATCTCTTTAAATCTAAAGAGAAATTAGTTAATTCTTTTTTTGCTGTTTCATAATTTGTTTTTTTATTCTCCAAAAATTTTCTCCTCATTTTATATTCAAGTGGATTTTTTTCATATGGCAATACAAAAGTTATTTTATTAAAAAATTTCATTTCATCTTGAATACTTTTATCGCAAACCTTACTCTTTAAAGAAGCAACATCATATAATTCAGAGGCTTTTTGGAGATTTTTTTGTGCTATTGCTATGTCCTTTATACACTTATTAAGTTTTTCTTCTGTTAGGATAATGTTATTATTTAGATCTTCCAATTCTTTTTTAAAAGTTTTTTCCTGAATAATAAGCTTCCGTTTTTCTTGCTCTTTTGTTTGAATAGTTTTTTTGACTTTTGATAGTTGTTCTGATTTAATCTTTAAATCAGAACTTTGAGAGAATAACATAGTAGAATAAAATAATAAAAAAATTAATAAAAATACTTTTTTCATATTATCACTCGTTTATAAGTGATTATCAAAAATTAGTCCAAATATAGCAGCAAAAGGTATCATGTACAAAATTAATGATTTATCTATAGATAAATCATATTGAAAAAATATACTTAACATCCAAACTATAAAAAATCCTATAGAAGCCGCCATAAAATAAGAACAAAACTTTTGAACTATTTTCTTTAAACTAACCTCTTGCAAAAAAATAGAAGAAATTACTTTAACAACAGCTAGAATTCCAAATACAAAAAAGATGAAAAAAAATGTTTTTTCACATAATATCAATAAATTTTTAAGTTTTTTGTATTGATTAAAGGAATAAGAATCAAAAACTATCTCATCAACGCCATCAATAGCCTCTATATCATTTCTTATTTTTAATAAATATTTTTCATCAAAAACCTCTTGAGGCAAAACAACAGCATAACTACCTATAGACTCTATAGTATCTGAAGTTGATATATCTTTCAAAAAAGGATTCTTTTCCAAAGCTTTTAAATATGACTGCGTAGAATCAACCAACTCTTTAATGTACAATATTTCTACATTTTTTATTTTTTCAGCAAGAGCATTTATATCTTTAACACTATCTTTAAAAAATACAACAATGTTAAGATCGTCATAAAGAGAAGAAACGTATGATTGTACTTGGTAATAATAATTTGAAATTAAAACAAAAAATGAACTTAAAAAAATTACACTTAAAAATTTTATAGTATTAAACACTACCTTTGCCAACTTTTTCACCTCTACCTGAGTTAACTTCTAATAAAAACTGTCTCTTTTAACTTACTTGTAATCAAATCATTATACATATTTTCATATTCTAAAACAGATTTATCCCACGAAAAATTACTACTTAAAGCATTTAATATTACAGTATTCCAATTTTGTTTATCTTTAAATATTTTATAGGATTTTAAAATTGTCTGGACAAAATTTTCACCGTAGGTTATATTAAACACAAACCCATTGCCTTCTTTTGTAAAATGATTATAGTAGGCTATTGTATCTGAAAGACCACCAGTACGATTAACTATTGGAATAGTACCATATGCTAACGCAATCATTTGACTAAGTCCACAAGGTTCAAATTTAGAAGGCATCATATAACTATCACACCCTGCATAAATCTTGTGGGCAAGAGTTTCATTAGAATCAAAAAATACAGCAATTTTGTTTGGTATATTTAACGCAGCTCCTTTTAATTTCTTTTTTATTTCATTACTACCTGATCCTAAAACGACAAATTGCATATCAAAATCTTTTAAATTATAAAGTGCATCAACTATAATATCAAAACCTTTTTGATCATCTAACCTTGAGACACAACCTAATAAGTAAGTATTATCACATATTTTAAAACCACAAATCTTTTGTAAATCTTTCTTACAAAGTATTTTCCCAATTAAGTTATTTTTATCGTAGTTTGATGCTATAACTTTATCTGTCAAAGGATTCCAGTAATCATAGTCTATCCCATTTAAAATACCATAAACTTCATCGTGCCTAGACTTCAACACGACTTCCATACCTCTTCCATTAAACTCTTTTATTTCCTTTGCGTAAGTAGGACTTACAGTAGAAACAGCATCAGCCATAGCAATGCCACATTTCATAAAATTTACATTATTATAATATTCCAATTTCTCAGATGTAAAATCTTTCCAAGAAAAACCAGCATCCTCTACAGTAGAAGCGCCAAATTGTCCCTGATAAGCAATATTATGTATTGTAAATACACAAGAAGTACTCCAAAAAAAACCATCATTTTTTAAATTTGTTTTAAGATATGCAGGGATTAAACCTGTCTGCCAATCATGACAATGTATAATATCTGGTCTAAACATTAATGCTTTAACGGACTCCAAAGCTGTCCTACAAAAAAAAATATATCGCTCTTTATTATCGTTATAATCTAAACCACCTTCACCATATATTCCTGCGCGATTAAAAAAATGCATGTTCTCTATAAAGTAAACTTCTATTTTATCTTCTGTTACGCATTTTTTTATTCTAAAATTTTCATTGCTTTTTCCTACTTGAACACTTAATCTAAATGGAAGCGTTTGTAAGTTAAATTTTTTACCATCTATAGCTTTATATTTTGGCAAAATTATTCTTATATCGTGACCTAATCTTTTTAAATATTTAGGCACTGTTCCTACAACATCAGCTAACCCCCCAACTTTTATAAAAGGGACACATTCTGAAGCAACCATTAAAATATTCATCAGTATCTCTTAATAAAGGTCTCTTAAAAATTTTGCAGCATGTTCAGGCGCTACCGGATTGATATATAATCCGCTATCCCACTCAAAACCAATATCATTAATAACTGCTGGTTTTATACTAATGTACCAATGATAAAATGGTATATTAATATTCTTTAAAGGACTAGTGTGCAACATATAATTATATGAACAATTGTCTAATGTCCTAATTATTTTTGACAATACCTCTTTAGTTATTCTAGATAAGCTTTCTATCTCATCTTTTTCAATAAAATCAAAATCCGATTGATGATTTTTTGGCAAAATCCATGTTTCAAATGGGTATCTTGATGCATACGGACAAAAGGAAATAAATAAATCGTTTTCATAGACTATTCTTAATGAGCTTGAAATTTCTTGAGCAATAATATCACAAAAAACACATCTTTCTTTGCTATCAAAATAATTTCTACTAGAATCAATTTCAGTCTTTATTGTGCCTGGGATTGTCGGCATTGCTATAAGCTGAGAATGTGGATGTTCCAAAAGGGCATTTGCAAATTTTCCATAATTTTTAAAAAACAAAATATACTCTAATCTGCTGTCTTTTCGTAAATCTTTAATCCTCATAGCTAAAGCTTTATATAAAGTTTCATAATAATGCATAGGAACATCTTGAGCTTTAATAAAATGTTGAGGTGTCTCTATAAAAATTTCATGAGCACCAACCCCGCACATTTTATCATATATACCGTATGCTTCTCTTTTTAAAACCGTCTCAACATTTAATATTGGTTTTGTATTTGGAACTACTTTCAACTCCCAATTTTTTAAATCTCCCTCTTTGGCAATAGTTAGAATATTATGTTTTACCATAAACTCATTGCCAGGACAAAAAGGACATTTAGAAATATCCTCAGGATATTTACCATAATCTAAAACTTTATTAATTTTTCTTGAAGCGTCTATAATAGTCCACCTATCTAAAACCGGATCCTTTCTAAATTCAGACATTCTTCCTCTTTTGTTTTATTTTATTTAAAAACGTTTTTCAACTGTTTTTTTTCTTACAAAAGCCAAAGTTTTGCTATAATAATTTTTTGCATTTATTTTTTTCTTGATGCCTTACTATTTACAGTATCACTAATATGTTTGTCTTTAAATAAATCTATATCATCATAGCTTTGCTTTAATGCTTTTTTAGAAAGTATATAATACTCTTTAGCTTCAATCATTTCAGGATCTGTAACATACGCCGCACTAAAGTGTCTTGCAGCTTCTTTATAATTTTTTTCGTTATAGTAATGCATTGCTTGTTCAAAAACTATTTTAGCTTGTACTGAAATTATATTTGACAGTTGGGTTGCAATAAGAGTTAAATATTTTAAAGCTCCTGGATTTTGAGGGTCAATTAATATAATTTCTTTGAATTTTTCCTGTGCAAAAATGAAATCTTTTCTATCATAAAACTTTACTCCTTCTTCCCATAGAGACATAACCTTTTTTGCATTTATTTTTTTATTCTCATCTAGACTTAATTCTTCTAACATTTTATTTATTTTAGAAATACCTCCTAATGCTAGCATATTAGCACTATCTACGCCCAAAACTTTTCTATAATAAGTTCTTGCCTTTATTAAATTATTATTTTCATATGCTTTTTGCGCTTTATGTAAAAACTTGTTTACAGTAAGCTCCACACTTTTTTCGTTCGTATCAAGATCATAAATAATTTTTTGTAAATATTTTTTAGATGGCTCATGGTTTGGATATACAGCAAGAATACTTTCAAACATTTGCCTTGCGTTTATAAAATCTTTTCTATCATATGCTTCCTTGGCTTTAATAAAGTTAACACCTAAATAATAATTGTAAGCTTTATTAGCATCTTCTATGCTGCCAAACATAAAACCCATATTCACAGTATGTTTTGCCTCTATAGTATTGATTCCTGAAAAGGCATATCCTATATTAAACGAATTAAAATTTAGAAAAATACCAGCAGTAATACCTTTCAAAAAACCATTGTTATAATCAGTATAACCTACTTTAAAAGTTGCAGGATATACTGGAGAAATTTCAGCTCCACATGTATAGCCTATATTAGCGTTATCAAAAAATTTAATCATATCTGCCACAAGTGCAAAATTAGAAACTCCTCTAAAATTATATCTTAAAGCAAAATCAAAATTTTCAAGGTTTTCTTTGACTGTTTGATTGTTTAAATTAACTTTATTATTACCTAAATTTTTAATGCTCATTACAACAAAAAAACCGTCATCTATCATATGAAGTTTATAATGGGCTCCAAAATCACAAGAGTATATAACAGATGAAATGTCATTAAAACCTAATTTACAACCTTTTACTGTTATTCCAATACCACCAATATTTTTGTATATAGGATATGATTTAGAAATAGGTACTGCATAATTTAAATATAACACAGAGCTATCCTTCAAATAGTACTCTTGGTCTATATAAACTTCTTTAGAAGAATATTGGCCATGAGTACCTACTATTGTAATATTTCCAAATGAAAATGGCATAGAAATAGACATAGCACTAGAAATATTGCTTGGTAAAGAGATAAAGGAAATATCTGTTCTTTTGGGCAAAAAATTAAAATTTGTTGAAGGAGAATTTATAAAAGAAAAAGAATTATTAGAAAAAGCTGCTATACTGTTTCCCATAGCGCTAGACTGAGCGTCATAGTTTAAAAAAAAAAGGTTTTTTGCAGAAATATCATTACCTGCAAAAATATCAATAGAATATAAAAATATAAACATTAAAAACGCGCTATATAATTTTTTCATGTAATACCTTTGATATCCTTTTTATAAGAGCTTGAGGATCTACAGGCTTAAAAATACAATCATCTGCTCCTTGTGAAAATGCTTTATCTATATGAACTGTAACATCTGCTGTAATCATAATAACTGGAATACTTGAAAACATGTAGTGAGATTTTAGATTCTTTAAAATCTCAAAACCATTAGTTTTAGGCAAGTACACATCTAATAAAATTAAGTCTGGAATTTCTCTTTCCAACACATCAAAAATATTATCTGGGTTTATTAACTTTACAACACTAAATCCCTCACTAGAAAAAAACATTTCTATAGAGTCTATAAAAGCTACATCATCATCAACAACTAAAATTTTCTTTTGAAGCATAAAACTAGTCTCCTAAAGTATTTGGAACCATTAAAATTATTTTCTCTTTTAGCCCGCCGACTAAATCTACTGAAAAATCCAATTGCTTAACAATCTCAAAATTATCGTTAATCATACTAAACCCTTTATATTTCAAATACATTTTATATTTTCCAATTGGCAAATAAACTTTTATTGGATAGCTGCCAGAAAATGCAATAAATTTATTATATCCGTTTTTTTCCTCAATAAAAACAACTGCATTAACAAATATAAAGGAATAATTTTCATAATAAGTCTTGGCTTCTTCCAGTAACTGTTTCCTGTCATAATAGTTGTTAGTTTCCTGCACAGCTTTTAGTCTATTTTCTTTTAAGCGCCTTATGTTTAACACTACACCTGAAATATTATCTGACTGTTCATCATAAGTTTTATTTTCACTTTTTTTAGAAAAAAAATAGTAAACAAAAAAAGTTAATAATACTAGAGATGCCACCAAAGAGATAGCTATATGTTTTGTAAATTTTTTTTCCTTTACAAAATTTTCCGGGACTCTTACTTTTATACCTAATTTTCTTAATACTTTTTTTAAAATTCTATCTTCATACAAGTTTTTTTGTAAATCATCATCGCTAAATGACAAAACTTCTTCTTTAATATCTTTCAATAATTTAACAGGTTGACCATCATCATCTATTGTAAATATAATAACAGTAGTATTATCTCTTCCACCTGCACGATTTGCTGCTGCTATAAGCTCATTTACAGCAAAAGCTAAATTTGTACTATTTTTATTAACTAAATTATTAATTTCCTCATCGCCAATTTCACCATTTAAACCATCACTGCACATAATATAAAAATCGCCAATTTTATAATCATACTGTCTATAATCTACTTTTATATTAGACGCCATTCCCAATGCTCTTGTAATAACATTTTGATTTTCTGTAAATTTTATGTCTTCTTTTGTTATTTTTCTAGAATCTAATAAATCATTTATTTTAGAATGGTCTTTAGTAAGCAATTCTATATGTCCTTCTCTAACTCTGTATAATCTACTATCTCCTACATGATAGACATTTATTACATTGTATTCTTTGTCAACCTTAGCTAATACTACTGTCGTCCCCATACTTGCAAGTTTTGGATATTTAACAATCAGATTGTATAGCATTCTATTTGCAAGCATGATTGTGGCAATAGGGATAGCAATATCTATAGCATTGTTTATTGTTGAAAAGTCTTCAATAATGTCTCTTACTTGCTCATTATTTATAGTTTTACTTAATTTGAGAATAATATCAACTGCTATTTGGCTGGCAAATGCTCCTGCAACACCGCCACCCATGCCGTCACAAACTAAATAAAAATCATCACCTATACCATAACAGTCTTGGTTTTCTGTTCTTACTAGACCAATATCTGTTTTAGCATAATATGAAACTTTCATAGGAATTTAACCTTAATCCTTTTAAACTTTTTCTTTACTAATATAAAAGTTTTAAAAGATACAAAACCAACAAAAAGTAAAATAGATGAATAAAACATTAAATAATATCTCATTTTAGGTTGAGGAGTTTCTTGATTTGTGTGAGCTGCATTACCTAGATACATAGGCCATGGACAAAAACCTTTCATAACTTTTGAATTCGTATTTAGAATCTGTAAAGCATTAGTCGCATTGGAAAATATAATATTTAGTTTGCCAGAACTAAAAGCATCAACAATCAAAGGAGATGATGTTATTGGCACATTGCTAGCTTTTATTTCACTAAGAATTTCAAGTTCTTGTCTTTTAATATTATTTTTAATAACTACTATCCTTCCATCTTCCGTACCAACAACAAATTCATCGTACCCATCCTTATCAAAATCATATTTAGATGGGCTACCTATTATTCTTTTTGCATCAGGAATTGCTAAAGTAGACAACAGTTCTCCAGAGGGATAAGTTGTTTTACCCTTTAAAGAATACACATTTCCATTAGCAGAAGCAAAAAATACATTTCCGTTAGAAATCAAAGGCGCTGCAGTGTATGATAAGTCTTGAGGCGGAATATGGTCAACTTGAAAAGTCCATAGAACATTTAAATTAGCAACATCAATTGCAGAAACATATTGAGGGTGATTTGTTACCACTACAATATCATCACTACCATTTTTGGTTATCTGCCCAACAGCTGGCGCTGTTACAATAGAATGTTCTTTTCCTGTTTTTTCTAGCAAATCTAACATCTTTTTTTCACGAGATTTACCGTCTATAAAATAAATTTTACCTTTATTATTTGCAACAACTACGAAAGGAACATTGTTTTTTCTATTGCATAAAACTGGTGTTGAATATAAAGGACCATCAACATATTCTATAACCTTCTCATACTCTTTGTCATAACCTACATTATATAGAAAACTAATCGCACCATCTTGAGAACATATAACCACATCTATTTTACCATTGCCAGTTAAATCACCTGCTAACGGCGTAAGTCCAACAATATCACCGCCAATTACTTCTTTCCTTATCAAACTAGCAGTTTGTCCATCGTATACATAAAGCATAGAATTAGCTGATAAAACAATAATATCTTTTACTCCATCATTGTTTACATCAATAACCATTGGAGAACCAATATCTGAATTTAACACCTCTACACGATTCCATAATTCTTTACCAGTTTTTAAATCCCAGCCATATAAAAAACCAGAACCAGTAAGAGTTATAAGAGAATTATTACCATTGCTTAAAATATCCCCAACTGCAGGGGTAGGGGTTTTATGATATTCTTCTAAAGGTTTTAAAGGGATATCTTTCTTAAAACTTGTATCTAGTTCTAATGTTAGCTTCTCATCAGAAGAGTTCATAATAGAAAGAATTCTATTTGAAATAAAAAATAAAGACAAAGATAACACAATAATTAAAACTGTAATACTAATAGATAAAGGTTTTATAATCTTCAGTAAAAACATTCTTTGTTTTGTTGGAAAAGTATAATCTTCATTATTAGAATTTACAAATCTAAAAATTGATCTTCCAATAGATATTTCATCACCACTTTGTATAGCGAAATTTTCAAATTGGCCTATCTTTAAACCATTAATAGCAACTCCGCCAGTACTACCAGTATCTTCTATAAAATATTTTCCATCTTTCAAACAAATTACCGCATGGCCCTTAGAAATTGTATTGTCTCCTGCCAAAACTATATCGTTTTCTATTCCTCTTGGAGTAAAAACTTCTCTGCCAATAAATGTTTCTGTATCTTTTATGCAGTATTTGTTACCTTCAAATTTACCATAAACTCCTAAAAGATAATATCTACTGCTTGGGACAGAATTCTTTTGCCAATACTCTAATATATAAGAACCTACGGAAATATTATCTCCATCAGATAATTCTTGTTCTGTAACAATTTTACCATTAATTTTAATGCCAGAGATTGTGTTTTGGTCTTTGACATAATACTTGTTGTTATTTAAAATTATAGTACAATGATTATCTGAAACTAATGAGTCATTTATAACAATATCATTCGTTTTCTTTTTACCAATAAAAACTTTATTCTTTCTTTTTAAAATATATTCTCCTAAAATTTGTTCTTTTTTCTTTAGCAACAACAAAGGCATAAAATTCTCCTTGTTATATATAATTAAAGTTAATATTTTAGAGGTTTAGCACAATTTAAACAAAACCTTAGCTTTCTACCTTTTGGAATTACATTGGCATAACCACAATACGAACAGACTATTATTTGTTCTTCATCTTTTTTAGTTGTAATCTTATTTGTTTTTTGATCTAAACTTTTGTCTTTTTTCCCCTGTTCTCTTGTCAGATTTTCTTTTGTAGTTTTAACTCTTGTCTTACTTATAGAGGCACCATCTTCATCAATAGGCAAAGATGTTTTTGAAATCAAAGTTATCTTTTTAATATTATCACTACCAATTATTGGAGAAACATTAAAATTTTGCGTTATAAATCCTTTTGCTACAATTTTTCCTTTTATTGTTTTACTCTTTACAACTTTATATTCCCATTCTCCTTCAATGTTAGTTTCACCCAATAAAATGTCATCAATCCAAATAGCAGCACTCTCAACAGGTAATCTCTGCCCTTTAGCATTTATATACGAAGATTCAATTTCAAAGGAATTTTTGCAGGAGATAACTCAACGCTGATAGAATTTATTTTTTCAATATCTACATCATCTTTGATAAAAGGCTCAAAGCCATCTGCAAAAAAAGTAAATTTATATATATCAATAGGAAGATTTATAGACAATGCTTTATTAGCACTTATATCTTTTATATTAGATTTATCACTTTCTGAATCCTCTATTTCTTGTTCTGTTTTATTTTCTGTACTTAAAATAGTAGGAGAATTACTTTCCAATGGAGCAACGACTTCATTTTCCTGTGCATTTGTTTGTAAAGTTACAGAACTTTCAGAAATATTACTAGCTATTGAAGTTGTAGAAGAAGAAACACTATTAAATTTTTCTTGATGATTAACACTTTCTGTACTTACCGCAATATTGTTAGTTATCTGTTGATTAAATACACTAGATTCCAATGTCACTTGTTGATTAATTGATTGTGCAGCGTCATTATCTTCAATCACAGAATATTTACGCTCTATCTTTAATTTCGCTTTAAAAGAGACTGACGAGTCTTTAGCTTTTACCTTAAATGTAAACAACTTATTCATGCCAACAACTATTTGTTCTGGAGTAGAAGAAGAAACTTTTATATCTTCTACAACTTCAGAATACTTACCATTAGGATCCAGAAATTTAATTTTATAATCGCCTTCTTTTAATCTTAAAACAATTGGAGTAATCCCTCTAGGTTTTGGTTCACCATACATTTGCAAAATCATATTTTTTGGATTTGTGGTAAAAGTAATTTTTTTATAAAAATGTCCTGCTATAGTAAATATTTGATCATTTCCTTGCTCTTGTAATAATACATCCCAAAAATTTCTATCCACACCTGAGAAAATTTCTTCCTGACTAGACTTAGTTAAGTCTATATTACACTGACCGTCTTTAAATTCTTTTGCATCAGAACCAAGAGTAGAAAAACCTGGTAATGATAATCTTAAAGTATGCGCTCCGCCAGCGGAAAGTTGCACTGTACATGGAGCAACCCCAACTTTATTTCCATCTACATAAACATCTGCGTCTTTAGGATGGGATTCGACTCTTAAGCCAATATCAAACACAAGGTCTATTTTTTCTTGTCCTTTTCCAGAATTGCCCTCTATAGTAATTATACGCTGTATCGGAAGAAAACCAGGCTTAGTAGCGGTAACAACATATGAATTAGGATGAATCTTTCTTAAAGCAATAGGCTTTCGTGAACTTTCATTTTCAATAACAACTTCCCCTTCTTTAGTTTTTACTGAAACTGTTGCATCTTGAGGAAACGTGGTAATTACAACATCTGAAGGATTAATTCTGGCATAAATATATTCGCCAGCTGGTGTAATTTGCAAGAAAACATCACAAACTAAAAAAACAAAGGAAAGCACTAAAATACTTACTAAAGTTTTTACTAAAATACTTTTTAAATTACTTATTTTTCTTTTAAACCAATCATCGACTTCTTCAAAAATAGTTTTTCCCTTAGGTTCAAATGGTGACTGAAATTCTTTAGATTTGTTACCTACATCTTTAATATCTTCATTACTAATTTGTCTAGTTTCTGGCGACATAGTTTGTATCTCTGTTTGGCCTGCAATAAAATCTGAAGCATTAATTTTAATAATAGATGGATCATTATTTACTGCATTAGCGTCAATTGTTTTAACAATATTTGACAATGCAACAGAATTATTAAATTCTTTTTCCATCACTTTTAACACAAAAGACGAAAAATCTGAAATAATATCTTCTTCATCAACGCCTTTTAAAACTCGTCTTAAATCTCTATACATCTCAATGGCTCTTTCATAACGCTCAGTTTTATCTATCTGTAGAGCTTTTGAAAGAATTTCCCCAATCTCAGCAGGCAAATCTAAGCCATCTAAAATATTTTTATTAAATTCTTGATTTAAAACGCACGATTTTATTTCAGAAATATTGCCAGAAAAAAGCTGTTTACCTGTGAGCATTTCGTAAAATATAACAGCTGTAGAAAATATGTCAGACCTGTGGTCTATATCTTTGGACCCTTTTATTTGCTCAGGAGACATATAAGCATATTTGCCAGTAACAACTGATTGGTTTAAAGTAGTATTTAAGTCATCTGCAGTTTTTGCAATACCAAAATCACTCAACTTAATACTACCTTCAAAAGAAATTAGAATATTTCCTGGAGAAATATCGCGATAAACTATCCCATAAGGCTTACTTGTAACTGGATCAGTTGCAACACGATTTATATAATCTATTGCTCTAAGCACATTCATGCATATAACAATAGAAAATTCCCACGGTAGCTTTATTTGATATTCATTACATCTTTTTATAAGATTTTCTAGGTCCGTACCATTTACATAATCCATCAAAATATAAAAAGAGCCATTGTTACCTTTCCAAAAATGCTGCACTCTTACAATATTTGCATGCACTATGTTTTTAGCAATCAATGCCTCTTTATAAAACATTTCTACAAATTTCAATTCAGAAAACTGGGATAAAAGCTCTTTACAAGCAACATAGTTTTTTAAACTAAAATTATAGATTTGCCATACAATACCAAAACCACCAACTCCAATTTTTTTTACACTTACATATTGCTTATTGATGACAAAATTAACATCAAGATTTTTTTGAGATTGATTATCAAGCATTAGACGTTTACCTTTTGCTTAAATTTTACTCAAACACTATTGTATACATACACTTTGTATTATATTTTAATAATAAAAACAACGTAAATCAAATATAAAATTTAAGAATCAATAGAAGACTTTTCTTGCATGCTAGAATTTGTATCTACATCAAATAGTAAATCTGACTCTGATACATCTTTTGATATATCTTCAATAAGAGGTAATTCACTTAAATGCGTTAAACCAAAATGTTTTAAAAAATCTTGTGTAGTTCCATAAAACAAAGGTTTGCCTAAAGCTTCTTTTCTACCAACTATTTTTATAAGTTTTCTTTCTAAAAGTGTATCTATTACACCAGAAGACTCAACACCTCTTATTTTATCAATTTCAGCCCTTGTTATAGGTTGCTTGTACGCAACCATAGCAAGTGTCTCTAATGCAGATGGAGATAACTTTAAAACAATCTTTTCTTTTAATAGTTTTTTTATCCAAATAGAATATTCTGACCTTGTAGCAAATGTCCACCCATCTGCAACAAACTTAAGTTCATAAGGTTTGTCTAACTTCGTATATTCTTCTTGCAATTGATCTAAAATATCTTTTACAACAGAAGAATCAGGACAATCAGATTTTAATATATCTTTAAAGTCTTTAAAATTCAAAGGTCTTTCTGAAGCAAAAAGTAATGCTTCTAAAATTTTTTTGATCTCAGCTGTTTCCATCTTCTTCCCCTTGCATATTCTCAGCTTCAAAACTTTTATTTAAAATAGGCATAGTGGCGCAATTAGAATTTTTAACAACAGTACTGCTTTTAGATGTTATTTCTCCTGCTAAGTTTAAAATATTTTCCATATCTTTTAAACTCACTTCATCTTCTTTATAAACTCTATAAATTCTTATTTCTGTAAAAAGTTCAGATTGCTTAGCAACAATCTGTTTATTTTTTACCAATTCCAACACTGCCATAAAACAAACTATCAATGCAGTTTTTGAATTCTGATTTTTTAGTATCTCTGTAAAAGCAATATATGATTTTCCTTCCAAAACATCAAGAATTTCCCTAATTTTTACCTCTATAGGAATCTCTTGATACATAATTTCTTTTATATCTTCAGGCAAAGCAGCTAAAGCTTTCCGAAAACAATTCATTAAATCAAAAATTGTAGCGTTTAAAACGAAATCTTGTTTACTTATTACAGGCGCAGGCCTATAATAAACTTGAGCATTTTCCATTACTTTATAAGATAAAAGTTTTCCAACTTCTTTATATTTTTGATATTCTAACAGTCTGTTTTTAAGTTGCTCTTCTAGTGAATCGTCATCGTCTTCTTGTAAATCATTTTTAGATGGCAATAAAGATTTAACTTTTATCTGCATAAGAGTAGATGCCATTACAATAAATTCACCAGCTATTTCAATATTTAAATTTTGCATTAAATTTATGTAAGAAAGGTATTCAGTAGTAATATCAGCTATTTTTATCTGACTAATTTCAAGATCATCTTTCTTTATAAGATGCAAAAGAAGATCTAATGGTCCTTCAAACATATCTAAATGTATATCATAAACCATTCATCAAATTCCTTCAAATCAAAACTTTAATCCCTGCCTTATTTCAAACATAGTCTTATAGGCAACTTCAATTGCTTTTTGACTGCCTTCACTAATTACATTTTGCAAATAAGCTTTATCTGTTATTATTTCCCTTCTCTTTCGTGTAAAAGGTTTCATAAATTCTGATAGCAGCTCCATTAATTGTTTCTTGCATAACACACAACCGATTGAGCCTGCTTTACATTCATCATGCCTTTTTATGTATTCCTTATTAAACACTTTATGGAAAGAAAATACAACACAGCCTTCTGGATGCCCAATATCGGTTTTTTTTATTTTTAACGGGTCAGTGAACATCTTTCTAACTTTTTCTTTTAAAACATCATCTTCTTCGCCAAATAAAATGGAATTATCATAAGATTTTGACATTTTTCTACCATCTAAACCTGCAAGCTTAGACGCTTTTGCTAAATATTCTTTTGGTTCAATTAAAATATTACCATAAAAATTATTAAATCTTCTAACTATTTCTCTGGTAAGCTCTAAGTGTGCAAGCTGATCTTGCCCTACTGGAACAAAATTTGCCTTATAAAGTGAAATATCTGCTGCCATTAAGACAGGGTACCCTAAAAAGCCATAATTGTTAAGATCTTTATTTTTTATCTCTTGTATTTGTTCTTTATATGTTGGACATCTCTCTAGCCATCCTAATGGCGTTATCATAGACAGAATTAAAAACAGCTCACTATGATAAGGAACTCTAGACTGTTTAAAAATAACAACTTGCCTTGGATCTATACCTGCTGTAATCCAGTCTGCAACCATTTCAAAAGTATTTTCATCTATTTTTGATGTATCTGCATAATCTGTAGTTAAGGCATGCCAATCAGAAGACATATAAAAACATTCAAACTCTTCTTGCATTTTAACCCAGTTTTGTACAACCCCAAAATAATGTCCTAAATGAAGTCTTCCTGTAGGCCGCATACCAGACAATACTCTCTTTTTTTCAGTCACAAAAACCTCTCAAATCTAAAAACTAATACCACTCAAATTTTTCATAAAAAAATTAATTACAGGATATAAAAAACTCCATACCAACCCTGAAGATAGTACTATAAATAAAATTAATAAACATATAAAAGGATTTAAACTTAAATAACTTCTTGCAATATCTCTAGGGAAAAAATATGCAGCAATTTTTGAGCCATCTAAAGGAGGGATTGGTATTAAATTTATAATAGCAAGCATAAGGTTTAGAGTCAACATTACATATAAAAAAGTTTCTATCGCGCCACCAAAACCATTAGAAAAAGTTGAAAAATAACTAATAAAACGTATCCCTAGACCTGAAAACACAGCAAGCATTATATTAGATAGAGGTCCTGCTGCAGATACAATAACACTATCTATTTTTGGATTTTTTAAATTAACATAATTTACTGGAACAGGTTTTGCCCACCCAAAAAGTATAGGAGCTTTCATAAGTAAAAGCATGGCTGGTAGAATTATACTTCCGAAAAGTTCTAAATGAGCAAAAGGATTAAGAGTTATGCGTCCAATGTCCTTTGCAGTATCATCACCTCTTAAATAAGCTATATACCCATGTGAAACTTCATGAATTATAACAGAAAAAACAAAAACAACAATATACACAAAAACTTCCATTTAAATTCCCCATAGTACTTATCTATAAAACATTACACTATGTCTTTTCATTTTATGTTTTTTGGATATATTTGTCAACTAAAAAGGATTGAAAAAACAAGTAAATTTATATATTAAACAATTTGCTTTTTCTCATATAAAAAAGATAGAATCTTCTTTATTAGCTTAACATGAATATAGAGGATCTTTATGAAAGGAAAATATCAAGTTATAGTTGTTGGCGCAGGTCACGCAGGTTGTGAGGCTGCCTTAGCTTCTTCAAGAATGGGATTAAAAACACTTATTATTACATTAAATGTTGATTCTATAGCAATAATGCCTTGCAATCCAGCTATAGGAGGTATAGCTAAAGGACAAATGGTCAGAGAAATTGACGCAATGGGAGGGGAAATGGGCTGGATAACAGACCACGCGGGCCTTCAATTCAAAATTTTAAATAGTTCAAGGGGACCAGCAGTTTGGTCGCCAAGAGCCCAATGCGACAAACAACTTTATTCTATTTTAATGTCAAAATCTCTTCAAAACCAAAAAAATTTAGATATATTACAATCAGAAACTACTTCTTTAATAGTAAAAAACGGAAAAGTTTGTGGTGTTAAAATTCTCACGGGAGAAACCATAAATGCCGAGTCTGTCGTAGTAACAACTGGAACATTCCTAAGAGGCAGTATACATCTTGGCAAAATGCATTTTGAAGGAGGGAGGTTTAATGAAAAATCCGCTTCATATTTTTCAAAGTCGTTAAGCGAAGATGCAGGTTTAAAGCTTGGAAGGTTTAAAACAACAACAACTCCAAGAGTTAATACTTTATCAATAGATTATTCAAAAATGACAGAACAACCAGGGGACGAAAAACCAAAGCCTTTCTCACATTTTACCGAAGTAGAATCTTGGAGAAAAAACTTAAAACAACTTTCTTGTTGGCTTACATATACAAATCCTACAACTCACAAAATTGTAGGAGACAATTCAAACTTGTCTTCAATTGGTATAGGCGAAGTAAACAGTAAAAGTCCTAGATACTGCCCTTCTATAGAAGAAAAAATTGAGCGCTACCCAGAAAAAACAAGTCACCACATTTTTGTAGAACCAGAAGGATACAATACAAACGAAGTATATTTAAATGGTTTATATACAGGGCTTCCTTTTGATTTACAACAACAAATGATTAATTCCATAGCTGGCCTTGAGAAGGCAAAAGTTATACGTTACGGATATGCTATAGAGTATGATTACTCTAGTCCTTTACAGATAACAAAATCTCTAGAAACAAAAACTTGCCAAAATCTTTTCTTAGCTGGGCAAATCAACGGAACAACAGGATATGAAGAGGCTGCATCTCAGGGGTTTGTAGCCGGAGTAAACGTAACTTTAAAAATTTTAGGCAAGAATCCTCTTATTCTTAAGAGAAATGAATCTTATATAGGAATATTAATAGACGATATTACAACAAGAGGAGTGGACGAACCTTATAGAATGTTTACATCTAGAGCAGAGTATAGGCTCTCTATAAGAAATGATAATGCTGACTTAAGACTTATGGATATAGGTCATTCTTTAGGACTCATATCTGATAAAGCTTATAAAAAATTTGAACTCTACAGAAACACTTTAAATGATTTATACAACAACGACATTAACAACCTCGCAACAGACCAAGATTTATCGCCATGGTCTTTAGAAACAGCCAAAGGAGAAGTAGATATTTATAAAAAATATGAAGGCTATATTGAAATACAAAAAAAGATGGCAAATAAAATAAAAAAAAATGAGGATAAGAAAATTCCCATAGATTTTGATTATAATAAAATTAGCTCTCTTTCATCAGAAACAAAACAAAGACTTATGCAAATACGTCCTCTAACAGTAGGACAAGCCTCAAGGGTACATGCAATTAAACCTTCTGATATAGCTATAATTACGATATATCTAGAAAAACAAAAAAAGGAGAGAAAACAAAAATCCAATGAACAACACAACAGTTGATATATACTTTTTCACAGGTACAGGCAACACCTTTCTTGCCGCATCAAAAATTGCTAAAACTCTTGAAAATAGCAATTGTACAGTAAATATTTTTGATATAGCAAAAACTGATGTCAAGTCAATAGATTTATCCCATACAATTGGAATAGGGTTTCCTATTGCTTGTTGGAATACTTTTCCGATTGTTAAAATTTTTATAAACAATCTCCCTATAGTAGGTGGCACAACTGAAGTTTTTATATTTACTACTATGGGAGATTCTTCTTTAAATGCAGCGTCAAATTTTGGATACGTTCTTAAAAACAAAGGTTATAAAATAATAGGAACACATGGCTTCTTAATGCCAAATAATTTTATAGCTGTACGAAAAGAAACTAAAAATATCAAAAAAAGAGAAAAAGCTTACAAAGAAATGGATGTTTTTACAAAAAGTTTAATTGAAGAAAATACAGAACCAATTAAAACAAGTCTTCTGTTTAAATTGTGTTTTGCTATTACAAACTTTATAACTGATAGATGGAAAGGCAAACTATTTCAAAAAATTGTTAAATTTAAAGTTAAAAAAAACATTTGTAATAAATGCAACCTTTGTATTAATATCTGTCCGACAAAAAACATTGGGTTAGATAAAAACAACTATCCTGTTTTTAAAGCTCAAAATTGTCAAATATGCATGAGATGCATATCTTATTGTCCTCAAAAAGCAATAAAATCTTTTTTGATAAAAAAAACATATCAAGCATTAAACCAGCAGGAGCTAAATAAATGTTTTTTTTAGATATAGTGGGATTTACAGCAGGGTTTTTCTCTATGATAATTTTTGTTCCGCAAGTTTACAAAACTTGGAAAAATAAGTCTGCTAAGGGCGTCTCTACTCAAACGTTTGTAATATGCATGGTAAGTAATGTTTTATGGGTAATTTATGGTATTTCTCTAAAACAACCTGCAATCTATATAACAAATATCGTAATGTGTTCTCTTGCTTTAACGCAAATTATTTTAAAAACCAAATATGATAACCTTCAAGGATCAGATGCTGTACAACTTAACAATTAAAAGGAACCTTTATGCAGATTTAACACAGGATATAGAACTTAAACTTGATGAAGCTGATAATCAAGCCGAAAAGACTGATACTCACTATGGGCATAAAAACGTTTTCAAAAGACTTGAAAATAGAGTTTAAAAGATAATGAATAAGAAATATAAACCTACACATTATAATAATCCCAAAAAATGAGACAAAAAAAGTAGTCACAAAAATGAAAAAATCAGAAGACTCAAGGTATTGTGTGTTTTTTCAAAATATAGCTTGTAATATTTTTTTTAAGTTATAAAATATTTTCAAATCTTTTTCTATAGTTAGTTGATTTGCTCATTATAAATATTAGACTTATCAATTTTAAAATTACTACTATTATGATTTATTGTAAACGTTACATTCCCATTTTCTTCAAACTTTACAAATAAGTCTTTTTTGGTATTTAGGTTTTTTGCATCTAGTATCAATTTATTATCATTAATTTTATAATCTAAAGGAATATTGACTCTAAATATTGGAATAAAAAAATAGATATAAAAATTATAGATATTAATATAATTATTTAAAAAAATATTTGTTTTTGATTCATTTGTGTAATCAGCGCGATTATCCTTAAAATTTTCTTCTTCACTTTTTTTAAGTAGTATCCTCTTAACTCTTTTCCATGGTACCTTAGAGTTCTTTGTAGAAAAATATAAACTCCAAAAATCATTACAAAAAAAGATGTAACTATATTGATGAATTTTCAATAAAAAATCAATACACAAGTATTGAGAAATTTCAGCTTTATAGTTTTTTAAAAGCTTAAAAACAGTATTAGTTTTTTTCATCTTTCTTAAGACCCTTATAATATAATTTCAATCCTTTTTCAAATCCATACTTCCATTCGTTACAACCCAAGTCTAAAAAATTCCCTATATTGCTTTCTTCTTTAAATTGCCTTACCATATTACATCCACCTTTACATATAGGCAGTATAATTTGCAATAGTAACATTCTAATTTCTCAAAGTCAAAATCCTTTTTTATCCATTTTGCATGCTTATAAGTTAAACTTATACTTTTATAGCTATATTACCCATGGGTTCTGATCTGTTAAATACGTTTTCAAAACATTTAAAAATATCCCCTTTTGCATCAATGCTAAAAACATTACTTTTATATGCTCCACATTCGCTATATAATCCTGAAAATGGAGTAAATTTAATAATATTTTTGTCAAGTAATTCTTCATAAATGTTAAAATACGTTCTAGAATATTCTTTAGAATCAAAAATGCCATTTAAAATACTAAAGTCTCATTTTGAATTTAAATAGGGAATATGTAAAGGTCCTAAAGTGGGCCTGTAAAAAAATTTGTGTAAAGTTACCTTTTAGCATTGTCAATTTTTATCCGAAATAATAAATAACTGATTGTAAATCTGACCCCAATTTTGAATCTTTCAACACCACTTCTTTTCCAGCCTTTGCACACCCAAATACAAGCATTTAAGCAACGCTTCTGAGCTTGGAAACAACCCTCTGTTTTTTGTTACTTTTCTCATTGACCGCTTAAACGATTCTATTGGGTTTGTTGTGTAAATAAATCTTCTCTTTTCTAACGGATATTTCCAAAACATACTAAGTCCTGACCAATTGCGTTCCCATCTTTCTCCCACATGATGTGTATATTGCCCTTAAATCTGCACCTACTTCCATACATGCTTGGTTGAATTCCTTACTTGATGCACTCGTTGAGGAAAACCTGCATAGTCCCAGTACTTCCTTTCGTCCTTGCCTTCTTCTTTTATATTATAATAACTCTATACTTTTCCTCTAACGGCCGGCTCTGCCATATTCTTACTTTCTCCACTACTCCATTTGTTATATTGCTTATCGTCCCTTCTTATACTTCAAATCCATATACCTCCTTTTCCAAATTCTTTGCATCCACATTCACTTTCTTCAAGACTTCTTTGTCCATTTTACCTCCCCTTTAGTTTCATTTTACTAAAGGTTCTTTACACATTCTTTTTACATAACCCAATCGCAGGCAAAGGCTGGCCTTGCTCCTTTTGCCAATGACTCTGGCTCTTTTTCTAAACGTCGTAGAACTTCTCAGGGCAGGCCTCTGGTTAAGCGAACTCTCTTCATGTGTGCCCTTTGTTGCTATTAAACATAACCTTGCTTTAAAGTCTTTTTATCATCATCTTCTTAAATCATGGCAAATTCAAGATGGTTGCCATTGTTGCCGTCATGCGTAAGCTTTTAGTTATTATCAATAATCGCTGTAGCTCTTTTTATTCTCAAAGCTCTTTTATAAATACTTAATTTTTAATTTCGCTTTATTACTTCTTCCTGCTTTTTTCGAGTGGGTTGATACAACTATTTGCTTTACTGATCATTATGATATAGAATATCCTTCAAAAGAAAAAGAAATAGATTTTAAATTAGATATAGAAAACTACACAAAACAGATACAGGAATTAAAAGAAAAATATAATAAAAAATCAATATCTTATATGGGATAGAACTTGGCTTGATGCCATACCTAAAAGAAAGAATACAAGAATATACAAAAAAATATTGTTTTGATTTTATAATCGGATCTTCTCATATGGTTGACGGAAAAGATCCATGTTTTGATAGTTTTTATAGTGGTAGAGGTGAAAAAAAACTTATGCAGAATATTTTAATTCAATTTTGCGAAATGTAAAAAAAATTAATGATTATAATGTTTATGGGCATTTAGATTTGTTATGAGGTACGGACCCAATAAAAACAAATATTTTAATTTTGAAGACTACAAAGATATTTTTGAAGAATTTTTTAAATTATATTCACAAACGGTAAAGGTATCGAAGTTAATACTTCAGGTATAGCTAAAGACTTAGGATATCCTTATCCACATAAAGAGGTTTTAAAAATGTATAAGCAACTTGGAGGAAACATACTGTAGGAAGCGATGCACATATTCCAGAACAGGTAGGTTATAAATTTAATCTCGCAGAAGAACTTCTTAAAGAACTGGGGTTTGAACAATATTCAATTTTTGAAAATCAAAAAGTAAAGTTTTATAAATTTTAAATGCTAAACTTAAAACAAAAATTTCTTATACGAGAAAGGCAATATGTTTAACAAAAATAATAAGATAAAACTACCCATAATTTTTCCTGAAAATGATAATTATTATAGTAAAGAAAAAAGCTATATTTTACATATTTTAGAGCCAGAACCGGAAGGTGAGCTAGGAGGTGCAGATACACATGTTCTTAATTTATGTAAAGAACAGAAAAAAAACAGTAAATATGTTCCGATAGTACTAATAAACCAAAATAAAAGCTATACAAATATGCTTAAAGAGGCAAAAATTGCATATATTGATGGAACTATATTAAAACACAAAAAGCTGGATTTGATACGTTACGCCAAGAATATTCCAGAAAAACTGCATATTTCATGTATACATAGTCATCAGTATGATGCAAACTATATTACGTATTTATTACATAAAATTTATAAAAAAACATGGGGAAAAATTCCCGTTTTAATGACATGTCATGGGTGGATAGAAAACACCGTGAAAAACATAATTAAAACAAAGTTGGATTTTTTTACATATAATATATCAAAAGCATTAATAACCGTATGTAAAAAAGATTATGTACGATTGAAAAAACATGTAAAAAACAAAGGAATTTATTGTATTCCAAATGGAGTTTGTAGTAGAACATCTATTTTATTATCTAATCAAGATATAAAAAACATGTTTAACTTACCGTTAAATGCAAAAATCATAACATTTGTTGGGCGTTTATCACAGGAAAAAAGAATCGATTTATATCTTAAAGCTTGCAAAGAAGTGTCTAAAAAATATGATAACGTAATTTTTGTAGTAGCAGGAAGTGGTTCAGAGGAAAGAAGACTTAAGGAATTGGCTTCAGCACTAAAAATAAAAAACCAGACATATTTTTTAGGTTTTGTTAAACAAATAGAATGTATATACGAAATAACAGATATAATGGTTCTTGCTTCAGATACAGAAACTACTCCAAGAACTATTTTAGAAGCAATGTCTTTTAATAAGTGTGTAGTAGCTACATGTGTGGGTGGGGTTCCTGATATAATAGAATCTGGAAAAAACGGAATACTGGTTAATAAGGGAAGCTATATTGATATTTCTAAAGCCATAATACAGCTACTAAAAAATACTGAATTACGCATGAAAATTGGAGAAAAAGCTAAAAACACAGTCAATGAAAAATTCACTATAAGCATCATGGAAAGAAATATTGAAAAAACATATGACTCTATTATAAATAATTTATACGTTTAGGAAGTTAATTAATAAAAAGGATGGGGGCCGAGTGTTAAAATATGCATCAACCTTTGTTACCGGGTTAGATAGTATAGTCGTAAGACAGATGAAAGAAGTTTTACCAAAAATAAATATTCTTGAAGTATATGACGGGCTCGTATTATATGAGTATAACGGAAATATACTTGATTTGAAAAAATTATTTTTTGTAAATAATACATATAAGGTTCATAGGGGATTTAATGGTGATACATCTTTTAATTCAATGGTTAAACAAATAACAAAAGGAAAATCCAAAAAATATAACTACAACACATTAAATAGACAAAATTTTCGAGTAAGGTTTTCAAAGGAAAATGAATTTTGTAAAGTAGATAACCAAACAGTGCATTGCATAGAAAATCATATTCTAAAAAATAGTAGTTTAAGGATAAATAGGCTTAATCCAGATACAGAATTTTGGTTTATTAAAAGAACTGATGTTCAGATGTATTGTCAGTTAATTACTAAGAGAATTTTTAATGAAAAAACATTAAATAAAGGAGAGTTAAGACCAGAATTCGCATATCTTTTTGCAAATTGTATTAATACGAATAAAAATTCTGTAATATGGGAACCTTTTTCCGGATATGGTGCAATTCCAGTTCAAATCGCAAAACATTTTAGGTTTAGCAAATTATATGTTTCCGATATATCCAAAAAAAGTATAGAAAATTTAAAAAAAAATAAGTTTTTGAAAAACAAAAAAATTGAAATATTTTGTTGTGATATTAATAAACAAACATTTATTAAAGAAAAGTCTATTAATTATATTATTACAGACCCTCCTTGGGGAATATTTGAAAATATTGATAATATTAAAGAATTTTACTCTATTATGTTAGACAGTTTTCAAAACGTTTTGATACAAGATGGAAAGGCATTGATATTAACAGCAAAGAAGATCGAATTTGAAGAGACCGTTAATAACTCCGATTTCATAATTGTAAAAAAATACAATACTTTGGTTAATGGGAAAAAAGCTTCAATATATGAAATAGCTCTAAAAAACTAAAGTTTAAGGATAAGATGTTAAGCATGAAAATTTCAGCAGATCTACATACCCATAGTATAGCTAGCGGGCATGCATATAGCACTATTCAAGAGATGATCACGTTTGCCAAAACAAACAAAATAAAAACACTAGCAATTACTGAACATGGGTATGCCATGCCAGATGCATGTCATGAATACTATTATCATAATTTGTGTTCTCTATCAAGAGAGATGTTTGGAGTTAATTTAATATTTGGTTGTGAGGCTAATATCTTAGATTATACTGGTAGAATTGATTTAAGTGATGTGGCTGCTCAGCAATGCGATATAATTATTGCTTCACTGCATTCTAGATGTATTAAGCCAGGAACTGAGAATGAAAATACAGAAGCAATTATTGGTGCTATGAAAAATAAAAATGTATCAATAATAGGTCATCCCGATGATGGAAGATACAAGCTAAATTATGAAGAAGTTGTAAAAAATGCTGCAAAATATAATGTGTTTATTGAGCTTAATAGTAATTCGATGGATGGAAGCAGTTATCGTCAAAATTCAGAAGAAAATATGACTGAAATTTTAAAATTGTGTAAAAAACATAAAGTTATGATTTCAATTGGAAGTGATGCACATGTTGCATATCATATTGGCAACTTTAAAAATGCAGAATATTTAATAAATAAGACAAGATTTCCTAAAGAACTCATATTAAACTGTCACAGCGATTTATTAAAAAATATAGGGAGAAATTAATTAATGACAAAGTTATATAATTTTAAACCTATATTTTTTAAAAAAATGTGGGGAGTTGAATCATGGATACTAAGTGGAAATGATATGGCTAATTGCATAGGCACTGAAAAGAATAATGGTGAAGTAATTTCATTAAAAGATTTGTGGAAAAATATAAAAATAAAATCAATGAGAGATGATTTCCCACTATTGTTAAAAATAATTACTCCTATTCAAAATCTTAGCATACAGGTACATCCAGACGATAGGTACGCTAAAAAAATGGAAGGCTGCAAAGGTAAAGATGAATTTTGGTATGTATTAAACAATAAAAATAATATGAAGATCATTAATGGACATAGCGCCATTAGCAAAAACGAGTTTATTAAATACGTTAATAACGACAACATAGAACAAATTGTAAGTTATGAAACAGTAAAGAAAGGAGATTGTATTCAAATCAATGCTGGCACAGTTCATTCATTAGGCAAAGGCGTAGAAGTACTTGAAGTCCAACAAAGTAATAGCGTTACATATAGAATTTATGATTATAAAAGAATAGATACCGAAAAATGCAGAGATCTAAATTTAAAGTGTGGATTAAAAGCAATAAACTATCCCTCTGTACATAATAGCATTATTAATTCTAATAAACTACTCAATGGATTTAAATCTATAATTTTGGAAAAAAACAATCAGTACACAGTAAAATTTTATAGTCTTTATGGTAATAATTGCGAAAAAATCAGACTAAACACATTTTGTGTCATTTATGTTTTAGAGGGAGAAGGATTTATAAATAGTAATAATTTACATAAAAGCGAATGTGTTTTAGTAATGTTTGAAGAAGACCAGTATATAACTATTGGTGGCCAAATAAAATTTTTATTAATATACTGCCCAAATTAGGATCAATGTATGTCAAGTGATAGGGTATCATAATTAGTGAAAATTTTATTTAAGGTGTCTAAACATTTTTCGTAGCTTACGTCTAATCTTCCTAATAAAAACAAGTTTTGCGGGCTACTTTTACCAGTAATTAATTCGGCAATACTTCTTATGTCAGTTGAACACATGTAATCACCGTCGGCATGTTTATGTATTCTACCATTTCCATCAAAATTGTATATTAGATTATTTTCTAAAATTAAGTTATCTTTTATTTTTATGCTTAAATTCCCATCAAAATATAAATTGCATACAGATAAAAATATTTTATATAAATCTATTATTCTTATCATTCTAAAAGGATCATAAAATAACATAACGTTTTGTGAGATGTTCCAATAATTCTTTATTAATAACTCCATTGGAAAATTATAATTAACATTTTCAAAAAAATATTCCGTGCAATGCCATTTATATCCCTGAAGAATTTGGATAAAACTGTAAAGGATATCTTTATTGTTGTATCTAATTTCGTGTACAGTGATTTTTCTATTCGTAATTTCATAGAGCATATATCCTTTGTCAAGTTCACTTATACAATACGCTATCATAAGATTTCCGTGCATTTTAGAACGTAAAAATTTTTCTGGAATAATCAATTCACTAACATTATCATTTTTTTGATTCCAAAAGTATTGTTTTAAAGAAAAAAAATTACTAAAAGTATTGTTATTATCTAATGATTCAGTTTTAAGTATACTTTTAATTGATTTCGAGACATTAAATTTAAAAGAGTCTTGCACCAATTCAGTGGGGATTTTAAGTGCCCAATTAGAAAATGCACTGGCAAATCCTGAATTCCAATAAAAACTATGATTAAAAGGGTGCATAACTAGTGCAGATAAATTTTTACTTTTTGCTTTATTTATAACATCGTTAAAAAGAATTTTACTAAGACCGTCACCTCTTTTATTAGGTGCTACTGTTACATTACTTAAATATAAAATATCTAGCTGATTCCCATTCAATGACATTTTTGAAGGTACATCAGCTTGTATTGCCAACAATTCATCTTCTTTAAATACGCCTGTAATAAAATCCAATAAAAAATTTTTTTCATGCAAACATTTGAAAAAATAACCATTTTGATCAAACCCAGATTGTTCATACAAACTAATAATTTTTTGTTTAAAAGTGGCATTAATTTTTTTAATTTCCAAAATAAAATCTCCTAAATAATTTTTCTTAATTTTATGTACACATATGATAAAAAGTTATTTATTCAGATATTTTTCGTCTGTCAATCAAATGATTAGTTTTAGCTTTGATTTCATATGCTAGATTATCAACTAATATATTTACATTGGCTTTTACACATAACTTGTTTTTCAAAATTTTTTCTATTCTACCTTTTAAATTTTTATCATTAACACTGTTAAGTAAATCGATATCTACAGTTAATCTATCTATGTTGTCAATTTTGTCAATAATAATTCTATAATCTGCAATATTAGAAATTTCTTTGAAAATAACATTTTCAATTTGTGAAGGGAAAATATTAACACCTTTTATTATAAACATATCATCAGATCTTCCCAAAGGATTACTCATTTTTATTAATGTACGCCCGCATGGACACAGCTCTTTTTTTAAACTTGTAAGATCTCCTGTTCTATATCTTAACAACGGCATCGCTTGATGTTGTAAAGTAGTTAAAACTAATTCACCTATTTCACCATTTTCTAAAACTTCTAAAGTTTTAGGGTTTATTACCTCAGGTAAAAAATAATCTTCGTTTATGTGCATTCCACAGTGATATTCACATTCGAAAGCAACGCCAGGACCGTACATTTCCGAAAGCCCATATGTATTATAAACTTCTAAATTGAATAGAGTTTCTATCAATTTTCTCATATTATCGGATAAATTTTCTGCTCCTAAAATTGCAGTATTTAGGTTAAATGTTTTTGGGTCTTCACCTAGTTTTTTAATTGTATTGCCAATATACAAAGCATAAGAAGGAGTACAGCACAGTATTGTTGTCTGCATATCTTTTAATAGTGATATTTGTTTATAGGTGTTGTTACAAGAAGATGGTATAACAGTTAGTCTTAGTTTTTCTGCTGCTGCATGAAATCCAAGTCCTCCAGTAAACAAGCCATAATTAAAGGCAATTTGAATTACATCATTGTTAGTACAGCCAGTTGCTTTTAGTGTTTGAATACAAGTGTTTTGCCAATTTTTTAGATCCTTATGCGTATATCCAATAACTTTAGGTACATCATGAGTTCCGCTTGACTGATGAATTCTTACAATTTCTTTTTGATCTACAGCAAAAAGACCAAAGGGATAATTGTTAATTAAATCCGTTTTGTTTGTAAATGGAATTAAATTTATGTCGTTTAATGATTTAATTTTGTTATAGTCTAATTTATTTAAATCAAAAAGATTTTTATAAAACGGCACATAATCGTAGCATTTTTTTATTGTGCTGAATAATAATTCGTATTTTATTTCTTGTGAAATGTGTTGTTTATGCATGGCAATACGATCTCCTTGATTTTAAAAATTCTATTGGTGTTGTTTATGTAATATTTTTATTCATATGCCATAAGCGTATGCTTCTTCCAGTCGCATGTGTTTTTGAAACGTGATCAATATCTTTGAGCATAGTTTCAAGACTGTCCCACATAATCTTGATTTGTGATTTATAGCATTTAACTGCACATTTTTTTCCTTTCCCATTCGTTTTCGGTAATGTTTATTATACTTTCACCAAGACCATTAGTTTTCTCTTTATATACAGTTGTGCCGTTTACTCCAGAAACATAAAGTATATCTTCGTAATAATAAATTTCCCCCGATATTTTCTTTGATAATCTAGATATAATATTTTAGTCATAATATGGTCTGCATGATTTCCTATGCTCAAGGGAGCGTATACTACATCAGAGTCTTTTACTTCACTATATAACGCTTTTTCTACCATATATTCATAATTCTTATCTTTATCATGATTGTAACAGTATATTTGATTTAAATTTGAATATATATGATTTTCTGGTTCATCTGCCCTGTATAAACATTCTAAAAAGTCTAAATGCTTATATTCGCATCCTAATAAACGCATAGCATTTTTATCTTCCATTTTTCTGTGAAAAATTGGATTATTACCAAAATTACAATTTGAGTGAAATTGTTTAGCAGCAGCAGACAAAAACTTTGTTGCTGGACTGCCAGAAAAAATTGTTATTACTGTGCATTTTTCGTCTCTAGTAACTAATTTACAAATTAAATCCCCACAAGAGAGTGCGGCATCGTCTAAATGCGGAGCTAAAAATATATTATGTTTTTTCATCTAATTCCACTTTCTAAAAATGGTTTCATCCAAGTTTTTTTATAATTTTGAGCTCCGTAACAATAAGAAAAAAAACGATTTTCTTTTTTGCATTCTTCTATGGATAGTGCGTAAGCATATTTACCAGGACATCTGTTTTTGTATTCTTTGTTCCAAATAAAAATACAAATATAATTGGTGTTGCTTCTAGGACTTTTATAGTATATTTCTTGTGCCATAATATCTCCATTATAGGAGTACGTAATTGGCATAAATCCACTTTGAACAAATAACTTCATGTAAACATCTATTATTTTTTTACTATATATTTTTTTAAATTTTGACCTACAAAAATTTCTCCAATTTATTAATAACGAATACAAGTTACTTTGTTTATTGATGGATATGTCTTTGCTATTTCTTCTTATTAAGTACGCACAGTCGTTTTTCATACATTTGTTATATGCTTCTTCGTCTGAAATTGAAATTTTCGAAAAATTATCTGAATAATCTAGTATGATTAAACCGGTGTCAACTATATCATCCAAGCATTCCATCATATGTTTAACTAGGTGTATTTCATCATAAAGCGGAAAACTGTATGAAAATGTGATATCAAGATATTTACTGTTTTTCAAGCAAAATATACTTTTCATAACATGGGCTACTGCCATCATTAATAGTGTATCTGCTTTTGTTGTTAGATAACTTTGATAATGAATTTTAAAAGTGTCATTACAATTTTTTCTAATACACTTAACCAATTTTTCAAGTTGATTAAATCCTTTGTTCCAATTTCTAACATTAAATAAATTGCCGTCTACAAATATGTAAAAATTGGTACTAATAATTTTTTTGTCCAGATTATTTTTTAATACTAAAATTGCTTTTCCCTCCTTTCTACATTTTTACAAGCTAAGTTTATTAAGTCATAAATTAAAGTTTTTATACATTTATATTTTGAATTAGCGTTTTTAATATGCCTATCTTTTACTCCAAAATAAATCTTAAGCTTTATTTCAGTTCCGGAAGATCTAACAGCAAACCAGTTGCTGTTGTTCATTTCGTATAACAATACGTTCGATTTAGGCAGCTTAATATTTTCTACCGTATTATTAATTATATCGTAGGATTTGCTAGATATATAATCATTAATTTTTATTACATTACTTTTCAAAATAATGTCATGAGAAAGACTTCTTAAACTATGTATTACATTGTTTATTTCATTTATATTAGACAAGTTTACATTTATAATATCTTCTTTATAAAATCCATACTTTTTATATAGGTCTAACATTTTATCCCAGACTGAAATTCCTTTAGATTTATAAAATGCACACGCCTCACAAAGAATCATAGCAGCAGAAATTGCATCTTTATCCCTTGCGTATATACCGGCTAAGTATCCATTGCTTTCTTCAAGTCCAAACACAAATTCTTTTTTATTTAGATGAAGTATTTCAATTTGCTCTCCTATATACTTAAAACCTGTCAATACTTC
Source organism: Candidatus Endomicrobiellum siamense (assembly GCA_031268145.1). Lineage (GTDB taxonomy): Bacteria > Elusimicrobiota > Endomicrobiia > Endomicrobiales > Endomicrobiaceae > Endomicrobiellum > Endomicrobiellum siamense. The sequence continues at coordinate 10,599 of JAIRXS010000011.1, read as the reverse complement.
TATAACTTCGAGACCATAATTTTTTGCTATTTCTTCAATCATTTTTGATGAGACAATTGTTTTTAAAACAACACCATTTGGTGGTAAAATATTCATTTTTTGTTTTTGTTCTAATATATAATTTAATAGAAAAACACCTAACATATTACCTGTAAAAAATTTATATTCATCACTTTCTTTTTTTGCCATAACCCCTAACCTATCCGCATCAGGATCTGTTGCTATAATTATGTCTGCATCTTTATTTTTCGCTAAATTTAAAGCCATGTTAAAAACTTCTTTATTGTCTGGATTTGGAGAATTGACAGTAGAAAAATAGCCGTTATTTTCGATTTGTTCATTTACCATATAAAATTTTTTTATGTCGAGACGATCGGCAATATTTTTTATTAATCTAGCTCCCGTCCCATGCAAAGGCGTATATACAATTGAAACACCGTCAAATGAGTCTGTTTCTTGCATTAACGAAAGATTAATTATTGTATCTATATAACTTTGATCAATATCTTCTCCTATAAAACAATTCAAGTCATTTTCAAACAGCTGGCTGTGCTGATAATCTACATCAAAATAATCAACTTTTTGAATTTCCTTAAATAATCTCTCTGCCATTAAATCAGTAATTTGTCCCCCGTCACTCCAATAAACTTTATACCCATTATATTCAAAAGTATTGTGACTTGCTGTAATAACAATACCCGCAATACAGCCTAATTTTCTAATTGTATAGGATAGCTCTGGAGTAGGTGAACTATCTTTAAATAAGTAAGTTTTTATTCCGTTTTTATTTAAACATAGAGTCGTTAATTCAGCGTAATATTTTGAATTAAGCCTTGTATCATATGCAATTACTACACTTTTCTTTTTACTATTTTGACTAATAATATAGTGTGCTATTCCTTGGGTTGCACGAAGAATAGTGTATTCATTTATTCTATTTGTACCTGCACCCATTAAACCACGAATACCACCTGTTCCGAACTTAATATCACAACAAAAACGGTCTTCAATTTCTTTTATGTTATTACGTATTTTTTTTAGTTCTTCCCTTACGCTCTCTTTGAATAAACTAGCGCAACACCAGTAGTTGTACCGATCAATGTAATTGTTCACAAAGCTTCTCCAGACCTATAAATATTTTTCTTTATCCTCTTTTTTTAATTTTTCAGTTATTTTACCAATATCTTGTACTCGTCCTTTGTCACAAACGAGTATAACACCGTCATGTTCCACGATCACTATATTTTTTAACCCCAGTGTTGCTATCATCTTGTCTTTTGAATAGAAAATCGTATTTTCAGTGTCAATATCTACATGCTTAGAAACAAAAATATTTCCTTTTCTATCTTCTTTATGATAAACCTTAAGCTTGTCCCAGCTGCCAATATCATCCCATATGAAGTCGGCCATTATTACTTTAATTTGTGATGTTTTTTCCATTATTCCTTTATCAATAGATATGTTTTCCAATAACGGATATAATTGTTTTAGTTTATGATATTCATCTAAAGTTTCTATATATGTGTTATTTTTAATCAGCTGTTCGTACATTACCGGTAAAAAATTCTTATAGTTTTCTATTAATGATAATATGTTTGATATAAATATTCCGCTATTCCAAACATACTCCTTGCTTTTTACGTATTCAACAGCAGTCTCATAGGTAGGTTTTTCCTTAAATTCTAGAACTTTTTTTATTGTTTGCATACTGTTAGAGTACTTAATATATCCGTATCCAGTTGCGGGAAATTTTGGCTTTATCCCAAGAGTAATTATATCGTTTGATTGCTCAATGTAATTCAATGCGTCATTAATGTTTCTACAAAATAATTTATTATTTCCGATATATGAATCGGATGGAACTATCACAATGCTTCCATTTCCATAAATATGTTTTATTTTTAACAAAGAATAAAGAATACAAACAGCAGTATTCCGAGCTAACGGTTCACATATAATATTGCTTTCTGGAAAACTATAATTAAAGGTTTCCATTACTAATTTTTTATACTCAATATTAGTGATTATAAAAATCTTCTCACGCGGAATTATCATTGCAAGGTGTTCAAAAATTTCATATATTAAAGGCAACTTGTTACTCAAATTCAGAAATTGTTTAGGTCTTTTTTTTCGTGACATTGGCCAAAAACGAGTTCCATTACCACCTGCCATTATCAATCCGTATTTTTCCATAATTTTTCGAACCTTATAATGAGATTTAGAATGTTTTTTAAAATTTGATTCTAAACAAATATTTTTAAGATCCAGTTCCTGAGTATTGCAAGGCACCTTTCACCCAAACTTTATAGCTAAAATATAACAAGATTATGCCGTAAAACACACCAAAAAACGAAATCCAAGACAATTCCTCAGTATGTATGAAGAACAAACTTGGATAGTAAGCAACAAATCCAATTGGAATTATAAAACTAAAAACAAATTTGAAAAAGTTATTGAATATTGTAAAAGGATATCTAGTATAATCTTTAAATTTCGAAAAAAAATCCATTAATCCTTTTGCGTTAATTATCCAAAAAGACATTGAAGATATAAAAATTACTATTGCTATCATAAATAAAGAAGCTGTTAAAAGCGAAATAATTAATTTAAAAACAATTATTGTATTTACATCCAATCCCAACTTTATCCATGAATACGTTATGAGTGTAACGCCTATAAAAAATTGTCCTATTGCGTTTATATTTATCTTTTCAAATGTATAATAAAAAAATATATTAATTGGTCTAAAGCAGTACGTGATAAAATCCCCTTTGAATACCTTATCGCACAAAACCCAGCTATTATCAAAAAATACCAATTGAGGTGTTAATGCTAACAAAGAAAAACCATATAAAAACAACATTTCATAATAGTTCCAGTTCATTATCGATGAAAAATTTTGAAACATAATCCAAATTGATATAAAACTTGCCGCATTAAGCATTATTCCACTAAAAGATGAAATCAAAAAATCTGCTCTAAAACTCATTTTAGTTTTAAGATCTTGAATTAATATCATTCTATAAATGTGTATATAATACTTAACTTTTTTAAAATAATTTTTCATTTAACCACCATTAACCGTTATTTTTTTTATAGAAATAGACCAAATTATTTTGCTTAACCCATACAAGATAATTACCCAAAATAGCTGATTTGCAAAGGTATGAATGATCTCATTCAAATTAATACCAGAGCTTAATAAAAATTGTAAAGGCGCATTATAGATAGCTTGAAACGGCAGTAACATAACTACCGAACGCAACAGTTCAGGGAAAAAAGCTATAGGTATTATTGCTCCAGACAGCAAAAACACAACAATCATACGCATATTATCTAATCCTGCTGGAGATTGCACGTACAAACAAAATGTGCCAACAATAAATCCCACAAGATAATTGATGATAATACTTATTAAAATGCTAATAACAAATAATAGAATATTATAACTCAATACAACAAAGCTGTTGGTTAAAAAATAAACTATTACAAAAGTAGGCAAAAATACTACTAGTGTAGTAATTAAATTTTCACCGATCATTAAAAAAAATAAATAAGTTTGATAGCTTATCGGTTTTACAATATGAAGAGATATTTGTCCTGTTAAAATATCAGCACTCATCTGCCAAATTACATACGTTTCTACAATAGGTTGTAGCGCAACAGCTAAACCAAGATATAGTAAAGTTTGATTAAAAGTCATCCCATTTAGAAGTTCTATATTATTTGAATTAAAAATCCCTTTCCATAAAAAATATATCAACGCTAAATAGAGCAAATTATTAAGAAGCATAAGAAGAAAACCGGAAGCTCGGTATGCAAACGACTGCATAATACCAGCTTTTATCATTACAGCTCCAGTTTTAATAATCATAAGCATTTACCTTCATATATCTTTTTAATAACAGACTCCGTTGAAATTTCTTTAATTTCTATTTTATCTATATCAAATTCTTTTTGAATTAAATTTAGCACTTTCAATACAGAAATCTGATTTTCATCAACCACTATCTTTATCCACCTGTTATTACATTCTACAGACAAATAGTCAATCAGTTGAATGTGTTTATCTATTAGTTTTTTTATGTTTGTAATCACCACTGAATCATCTCTTATTTTATTAGAATTAATGTGCGCTAATAATGTCTTATTTGGACCAAAATATTTTTTTAGCTTGTATATCTTATCGTCATAAATTTTCTCACCATTGTCGATTATGACTATACGCTTACAAATAGCATCTACATCACCCATATCATGCGTAGTTAAAATAACAGTTGTTTTCTTTTTGGAATTTAAACTTAGTATTAATTTGTGTATTTTATCTTTCACATCAATATCAAGACCAATTGTAGGTTCATCAAGAAACACAATTTTTGGATTATGTAAAAAAGACGCCAAAATATCACATAAAACTCTTTGCCCCAATGACATAAGTCTGACTGGTTTATTCATCAATTCGTTTAGTGGTATTAGTTCATTAAAAAAATTCATATTTTCTTCATACACATCATCATTTATAGAATATATTTCTTTTATTATTTTGAAAGATTCAATACAGGGTAACGACCACCATAGTTGACTTCTTTGCCCGAATACTATTCCAATGTTTAAAGCGTGTTGTTTTCTGTTTTTAAACGGAGTATTTCCATTTATACTCAAAGCACCTGCAGAAGGTTTTAAAACTCCTGTCATCATTTTAATTAAAGTTGATTTTCCTGCACCATTTCTACCTAGAATACCTAGTATTTCGCCTGAAAATATTTCCATAGAGACATTGTTAATTGCTTTTATATATTTATAATCTTTAGAAAATAAATTTAAAATAGCACCTTTAAAACCTTCTTTTCTATTTAATACCTTATATTCTTTAGACAAATTGTTTATTTCAATAGTTTTATCCATGTAACTCTCTCTTGGAATTTTATCGATGATAACCTATTTAACAATTATGATGTTATTCATTACTAATGCATCTATATCTGATTTCAAATAATCTTCAATAGCATTTTCAGGTTTGTGTACAATAGGCTCATCTGCTGTATTAAATGAAGTGTTTACAACTATCGGTATTCCAGTTAATTTGTAAAATTCGTTAATCATATTCCAGTACATGGGGTTTGTATCTCTTTTTACAATTTGAGGTCTTGCACTTCCATCGATATGAACTATTGCAGGTACTTCTTTATGTTTGTAATGATGAACCTGTGTTGCTACAATCATAAAAGGAGAAGCATGAGGCCCCACAAAATAATCAAAAAACTTTTCTTCTAAAACACTTGGCGCTAACGGACGCCACATTTCTCTTTCCTTAATGTTATTCATTCTAACTAAAGTTTCACGCTTTCTTGGGTTTCCAATAATACTTCTAGCACCTAATGCTCTAGGACCAATTTCTGCTTTTCCTTGAAACCAACCAACAACTTTGAAATTTTGCAACAATTCTGCTGTTTTTTTAGCAATTTGGTTATTATCCAAATGTTCATATTTAAGATTGTATTTTTTTATCGAATTAACTACATCTTCATTGCTAAATTCTGATCCATAATAAGCATGTTTCATTTTAAAATTAGCTGTGTAGGACTTTTCATATAACGCTTTAAACCCAGCTCCGATAGCGACGCCTGCGTCTCCAGCAACAGGCTGTACAAATATATTTTCAAAAATTCCAGATTTAGCAATGATTCCATTGGCACTACAATTTAATCCTACACCGCCAGCTATTGATAAATTTTTACTTTTGGTTTTTTCTTTGAGTATTTCACAATACCTAACCAATGCATTTTCAACAGACTTTTGGATGCTTGATGCAAAATTGCAGTAAGCCATCACGTCACTGTTTAAACCAATTTCATAAGGATAACAGTTTCTCAAATAATAATTTAACAATTGTTCAGTTCTTTTGTCAGGAATATCAATCCCTCGCATGTTTGAAATATTTTCTAATTGATCAAATGTGACTTTGCCATCTAATACTTGCAGAGGCGTTGGTTCAGTTGGCTTACCATAAGGCGCTAACCCCATCAATTTACCAACATTTTTATGTTCTCCACACAACCCTGCATACTGTGCTGCTGTTCTATAATATAGCCCTAAAGATTCAGTTATGGGATAATCTTCAATAAATTCTATTTTACCATTATTGCCGTGAAATAAAGTTGTAGAAGTGCTTTCGCCTCTGTTATCCACAACTAATATTGCAGAATCTTCAAACCCGCTCATATAATACGCACTAGCAGCGTGAGCCAAATGATGAGGAATAGAAACTATTTCGGGTAATTTTGAATAACTAAAAATCTCTTTAGGAAATAATCGATTAGGATCATCTAATTGCACTCTATTTTTTATCTCTTCTTCCGTTAATTCATGCCATTCATCTAACAATTTTTGAGAAGATCCAAATGCAATTAAGTCAATTTTATCAAAATCAATATTGCCTTTTTCAAGACAAAATTTAATAGCATCAATAGGAGCTTCATCTTTTGCTCTTTTGCGCCTACTAAATCTCTCTTGTTCTCCCATAGCTACCATTTTCCCGTCAACAATTAATGCGGCAGAAGAATCATGTAGTCCTATATTTAACCCCAATATTGTATAAGTGCTTTTCATAACAAATCTCCTCTAATTTATAATTTCGGCTATTGTTTTAATCATATAATAAATCTGTTCGTCATTTAATTTTGGATAACAAGGAAGATTTACTAAAGATTCAAACCATAATTTTTCAGCAACAGGGCACAAACCATAACCTCCGCCCTGCATCCTCCACTCAGGTAATAAGTGCATTGGGAAATATCTTAAAACGATTTGTATACCTTTTTTGTCTAACAAGTTAACAAAAGTATCTCTGTCTATACCTGCATCATCCGTCAAGAAAAATGTATACAAATGGTATGTATGAAAATAATTAGAATCAACTTGTTGAACTTTTGTTCCAGGAATTTGCCTTAATCCATCATTAAGCATCTTAGCTATTTTTATTCTTCGATTATTGAAGAGGTGTAGTTTTTTCATTTGTTCGATACCTGCAGCACACGCCGGCTCGCATAATGTTGCATTAGTGCCTGTATAAAAAACTGCATCACAATTTTCTGTATATGAATTTTTTGAATGTCTTTCAATGTTGTCATTAGGTGATTTATAGTCGCCGAAAATATTTTCACAAGCATAAAACTTAGCATCCGGTTCAGTACCTCTAATTTTTTTTACGATTTTTGCCCACTTTTCATTGTTTAATGTGATCATTCCTCCCTGCCCTAGCGTGGAAATATTTTTTAAAGAATGAAAACTAAAACATCCAATATCTCCGAAACTACCTGCTTTTTGAGCTTTATATGTACTACCGATAGTATGCGCACAATCTTCAATGACAACCGCACCGTAATTGTGAGCTGTTTCAACAATTTCATAAATGTTTTTGGCTACTATGCCACCGTAATGTGTAATAAAAACAGCTTTTGTATTTGGTGTTATTAATTTTTTTAGATGATATAAATCCAAACCTAAATTATTTGGCTCAATGTCACAAAATTTTATTTTTACTTTTTTAGTTAAAAGCGGTAATATAGTCGCTTGATATGAAAAGCAGGTTGTAATAATCTCATCTCCACCTTGAATACCTGCTAAATATGATGCAAATTCTAAAGCTACTGTGCAATTTGTTAATGCAAAAGCATACTTTACTCCTATAAATTCAGCAAATTTTTCTTCAAAACTTGCTCTGACTTTTGAACACGAAAGGGTCTCATCGTTTAGCAACAATTTTTTTATTGCATCAAGTTCTTCATACCCAAACATACTACCTTTTCCAATGTAAGGCACAATGTAACTCACTTCACACTCTCCTTAAGTAATTTTTTGTATTGATCTATAAGCCTATTGGCAGATGTATCCCATGTTATAAATTTCGACAAAATTGCATTATTATTTTTTTCTCTTTCTGATTTTTCGTCTTTTTTCATAGTTAATACATTGCAAACGGAGCTTATAATGTCACTAGCTTTATCGCTAACAATCATTTGTGAATTTTCAACTTTTGGTATACCTTGTGCTCCTATAGAAGTTGTTACAACAAACTGTTTTAATGTTAAAGCTTCTAAAACTTTTACTTTTATACCTCCACCAATCCTAAGTGGAAATACACACAATTCGGCGGTTTTGTAGTATGCGTTAAGATTATCAACTTTTCCTGTAATTACAATATCATCAAATTTATACTTATCCAATACTATGTTACTATTATTGCCGACCACGTATAATTTCAATTTTGGATGTATTTTTTTGATTTTCGGAAAAATATACTCGATAAGGTATTTAGCCGCATCTACGTTAGGATAATAGTCAAAATTTCCTACATAAAGAATATATTTGTCTAGATTTGTTTTTGCATTGCAAGAAGTATGTAAATGTTTATTTTCAATTTCTAAAACATGATCTATTCCATTGGGTATAATTTTACAATTTATATTTTTATCGTAATTATTTATAACGGAACAATCATCACTTGTAAGCGTTACGCACATATTGCACCTTCTCCAAGCGCCGCGTTCATGTTTTAAATTCAATTTATATTCTTTTTTGTGTTTTTTCAACAATAAAGCATCCTTTAATAAAGAGAGTTTTTGTTTTAAAATAGAATATTCAATATTTTGTTCAACTAATAAAATAGGCACAGTTATATCATTTTGGATGTTTGAAAGCATATAATAGCCTTCTAAATGAATAACATCAATTTTTTTATTCAAAATCATGCTATTTATATAGTCTTGGGCTTTTAAACAAAAATTTCTAATAATTTGTTGTGGATAATTATTTTCATCTAAATTGCTAGCGTACGCTTTAAATAACTTCAACTCAGTACATAAAGGTTTTATATACTTTGAATTTTTTATATCTTCATCAAATGTTTTAGTTACTACACATAAAAACACATCACACTTGCCCTTAAACTTTTCTAAAAGTTTAAACTCTCGTAATCTTCCACCGCTATGCGGGGGATAGGGCAGGTGTGATGTAATAAACAATACTTTCATTTCATTTCATTACCTGCCTTCTTTAAATTTAATTAGACAGATAATTTAATAACATTTGAACTTGATTCCCAAAACTGTAGTCGTCATTTTCCGAAGGATCTTTGAAAAACGATGACAAGTGTTTTGCGACACCATAGTCACCTTTTTTTTGTGTATACCATAACAGTCTGGTTATATCAACAATTAGCGGAGCAGCCAAAGTAGAATCTTCGCCAATCCAGTTGATTTTCATACACATTTCTTTACCTAACCAACCTTTAAAATCAACTGTATCCCACGCTTCTTTTGCATCCCCTCTTGGAGGGTAATAATTAATATCAACTCTGTGATAAAAATCACTGTACCCCAATATTTTATCCAATACTTTAGACTTTGATTTTATTTTAGCTTCCTTATGCGAAGGATCTTCAAGAACTCTTCCGTCATTATTGCCCAAAATGTTGGTGCTGTACCAACCAAACAATTTTAAATTTCTCCATTTTAACATAGGGGCAATAACTGTTTTATATAAAGTTTGTCCTGTTTTTCCGTCATTCCCAGCTATTGAAATTTTTTCTCTTATGGCTAATTCTTTAATTGCAGGTATATCAATTGTATAGTTCGGAGTAAAATTAAAGAAAGGAGCATGATTTTTAATAGCCGCATAAGCGTAAACAACACTTGCTTTTATTCTCGAATCGTTATTTTCAATAGCTTTTTCAAATACCTCTATTGAATTAAATATTTCGCAATTTTCCGGCAAAGGCTCACACGACGATAAATTTCCGACCACACAACCATCAAGATTGTTTTTTGAAACAAAATCATTTATATCATCAGTAATACTTTTTATAGCTTCAGATATTGTTATACTTTTTTTGTCTTTATGTACTCCATCAACATTTAAATTATGTATTGTAATGCCCGCTCTAGGTGCTTTATAAACAGTCACATCCATACCATCTGATACTAATTTATTGTACAAAGTTTCTGGTATAATATTGTGAGATTTCATACATTCCATGTGAGGTTTTTCTATTATATCCCATCCCCCAATAACCAAATCTTTTAAATTCACAAAATCCAATTTTTTAAACTCAAAAATTTCGGTAACTAAACCTATAGGCTCGACATAATTACTATTAATTGCTTTTACTCCTGCCGTTACAGTGGTTCCGATAGCACCATTGATTCCTATTATGAGTAGTCCTATTTTTTTCTTTGTCATAAAATTATTGACACTCCTTTTAAATATTTTTGCTATTTTTGTGGCGATAACAAAACAATTCCATTTGATAAATCACCAACTGAATGCATAAATTTGTACCTTTATCTAGATGGACTTTAGCTCAAATTATAAATATAAAATATCAAACGCTCCTTTGTTACTTTTAATAATAGACCTCTTTCCAAACTCAAAAAAGTAAAACCGCTGCCTGAAATTATCAGAAAACGGCTTTACTTTTTTGTAAAAAAATGCTTTCGCGGAATTTATTACATTGTATGCTGTATGCTGTATGCTGTATGCTGTATGCTGTATGCTGTATGCTGTATGCTGTATGCTGTATGCTGTATGCTGTATGCTGTA
>JAIRXS010000042.1 GCA_031268145.1 Candidatus Endomicrobiellum siamense | reverse complement strand
CAAAACCAATAAACTAACAAAAAATAATAATCCAACCAACACAAAAAAACAATATGTTTGGGACTTCATAATCTTTTTTATCATAAAACCAGCCTTTCTACTGCTCATAATCTATCCCTCTTTCAATTTTCTGTCAGACAAAAAATTTCTCCTGTATAGCCATATTTCTCGTGCAAAATTTTTTTTATCTCTTTTTCGTGCGAAACTGCAAAAATAATAACCAGGTCGGCATTTAAAAATATATCTTTAGAAGGTGCTTCGACACATAGAGACGCGCCGGGCATATAAAGACCATGTTTTTCTGGATTATCGTCAACAATATGTGAAACTTTTAATCGATCCGAAAAAGAACTAATTAAATAACATCCTTTCGCTCCTGCTCCCCATATAACAATTTTTTTATGTTTTTTTACAATGTCTAAGATAGAATTTTCTTGAAAATCTCTCTTCTGCATAAGAGGTACTCTTTTTAACGGTTTTTTAAAAATGACATTCAGTTCATCACCACCTAATCCATGTTTAATGAGTAATGTTTCAAATCCAGAAAGTTGTAACAACTTAGTCAAACTAAGTGGGGTCCAGTAGTTCAAAAGTATAGGCATAAAATTATAATACTGTGATTCATTGACAAGTGTACTTCCATTTAAAACTTCAATCCACCCAACTCCTCCCTCTTTTAAAAGATGGTTGACATCTTTCATTATAGTTAAAGGATTATCCACATGCGCCAAGGGACAAATAGTATAAAAAATATCAAAGCAATGTTCTGGCATAAAGTCTGCCATGAAAGACTTCTCAAGTACGAAGTGATTGTTTTCTCCTCCTCCTTTTTTACAAAGCTGCTCGGGGTTAATTGTAAGTAATTTTTTGCCATTAACGTTTATCTTTTGAGAAAATCCAACATCCTCTATTCCTAAAATACTTTCTTGTTTCTCAGAAAATAACAACAGCTCATTAAATAATGACAATCTTTCTTTGTTCAGGGATTTGATATACTTTGTATTTGAGAAGTTGTAAAAGTCTGAGAAGTTTTCTAAATCAGGGATTTGATAAAGTTCACATAAAGGGCAGATATAAAGAACTGTATCATAAAACTCAACTTCGCAGCAAATACTGTTAGTGAATCTTAGGCCTTTAGTAGGTATTCTTGTAAGCTTTTCATATACTTGGAGTTTCGAGCCACATAGACGGCATTTCATCAATGGTTTAATGATAATATTCATACAATTCCTTAATATTTTGATATATCTCACTTATCAAATTTGAGTATAATAATATTGAATACCTATATAAATTGTATTGTGCAGGAACAATAAAATAATCTAGCAACATTTTAATGCCTTTTCACCATGCAAGCCTACAACAATACGATTAATACTAATTCTTGTGTTTATTAATGCATCGAGTTGCTGTTTGTTATCAATCCGGCTTTGTGAAAAGAGAGTATTTCATTTATTTCATCTTCTTTCAAATATGGAGTCATGTTATACAACGGTTGATTAAATTCCAGTTTAGGAACAACAGAGGTTAATTCTGGTAAATTTATCTCTATAAGCCTTCCGCCAGATAATTTTGGCAAACAATCTTCAGAAATATTATTAATATAATAATATTTTAATCGAACTGCTTTAGCTATATATTTTATATCAGGCACATCATAACCACACTCCTTGACAGTTCCCGGCATATTTGAATTAAAATAGGCAATCTGAAACTGACTAATTAATCCTAAGCAATGGTTATTTAATACAACCACTGTTATATTTAGATTATACTGTGAAATTAGTAGTAAAGCTTGTAATGATATTTGAAATCCTCCATCTCCAACAATACAAATAATATGTCTTTTGGGATTTGCAAATGCAATACCAATTGCTGTTGGAATTGCATATCCCATCGGCGCAAAACCTCCAGCAGTAAAAAATCTTTGATTTTTTTGTAATTTAAGCATTTGTGCAGCCCATTGCTGATTCTGTCCAATATCTACAACAAATACTGTATTGTTTGTCGCATTATTTGATATTTTTTTCATTGCAAGGTAAGGTTCTTTTTTGAAAAAGTTATGTTCTAGCTCTACATCGTGTGAATAATTTTGTTTCATACTTTGAACATAAGACGTCCAATCTTGCCTTGATCTTATACTAAGTTGTTGAATTTCTGGATGCTTAAGAAAAACACTTATGTCACAATTTATAGCAATTTTGTTTTTTATGCTATTGTCTTTTAACACCTCTGGGTCAACGTCAACCTGTATAAATCTAATCTTTTCAAAAGTGTCATTTTTTCTATTCCCAGTCTGGCGTGCATCTAGTCTTGTACCTAAGGCCAAAACAACATCTGCATTTGAGAAAACAATATTGGCACATCTATTTGCATAACTACCAATCATCCCGCAAAAATTATCAAGTGTTTCATCAACACTACCCTTACCCATTAATGAAACTACAAAAGGTAGCTTTGTTTTTTTCAAAAAAACATGAACTAATTCTTGAAGTTTAATATTCGACTGTAAGCCACCACCGCAAATTACCATGGGACGCTTAGAGTTTTTCAAAATATTACATATGTCCTGGACTTTTTTTTCTTGGACTTTTTTTTCTTGAAATGTTTCGTTATATCTAACTAGTTTATTTAAGTCTATTTCAGAACGTTGAATATCATTAGGAATATCAAGTAATACTGGACCTTTTCTTCCACTCATAGCAACCGCAATAGCTTTTTCAAGTTCGTACTTAATTATCTGTGGATTATTAATAATAGTAGCATATTTTGTGATATATTTTACTATTGAGACAATATCGGTTTCTTGACACGAAAGCTGGCGTATTTTTCTTTTACACCTTCCTTCAAAAGTATTGACATTACCTGTTATATATATAACAGGAATGGAATCAAAGTATGCATTGGCGATACCGGTAATAAGATTAGTTGCTCCCGGACCACTTGAAGCTAGAGCAACACCAAATTTCCCGGTTTCTCGAGCATAACCTTCTGCGGCGATTGCTGCTGTTTGTTCATGATAGCACTGTATATATTTTATAGAGTCGGACTTGCTACAAGAATCAATCATATTAGCGATAAGTCCACCTTGAAATCCAAAAACATGAGTAATCTTTTGTTTTTCAAAGTACTGTACTACATAATCTGTCAGCTTCATGTTATTTCCTTTATCTAACTTATAATTCTAATTTCTTTATTATTAGGATTGTCTGATGAAATCACTTGCTCTCCAACAATCATTACCTTCTTCATTTCAATTTCTCACAATTAAATAATATTCTTATAAATCGATAAACTTTCTATAAAACTCATGAACTTTTATCATATTGTCAGGGAACTTATCATGCCATGCCAAAAACCCCGAATCTATTTGTTTTTTATCTTTGTTATTAATGATAAAATTTTTAGGTAAATAGCACTTATAAACAAACGAAATATGATGTGCCAAATTTTCCCACTCTGAAACAATTATTTGTTGAACATAAATAGGCTCTTGATTAAATTTTACTTCAGTACCGATTTCTTGTAATCCACATCTTTTAACACTTTGTTCAAAAGTTTCCTTGAATCTGACAACACTACCAGGAACATGCCAGCCTTGTTCAGAGATTCCATCATCACGCCATGATAACAAAGTTCTACCTATCTTATCTTTTATTAATAAATCAACATTTACCAAGGGAGTTGTCCTGCTAAGAAAGAAATATACATCCTCTGGTAACCTCTTAGTTTTATCAGGTATTTCTTTATCGAGAAATTCAACAGCCTCAAGAATTGTCATTTAATAATAATTCCTATTTTTTTCTGAACTTTTCTCGAATAACCTCAAATCATCTGATCTATACATATTAAATTTTTTTACATATTGCCAATAATGACAAGCCCGGTAAACGTACACCTATTTTATCGAGAATTTTATTGATGAAAAAATCTATGTTTAAAATAGTTTTAACTGTTACGGTTATTATATGTTTTTCTGAATAAGGCCATTTATCATTATTTCCTCTAAAATTACTTTTTTTGAATGTAACATTTATCAAGCGGTGTAAAAATAAACTTGTATAAAAATAGTGAATCTTTTCTATCTTTAAGTTATCTCTTTGTAATAATTTCAATAATTGTTTTCGATTATATCGTCTATAATGCAAAGCTCTAGAGTCATGCACACTAAACAAAAATTGGTATGCAGGAACCGTTATTAAAACTGTTCCGCCTGTTTTCAACTTATTTACAATAACATTAAAAAATGACAGGTCATCTTCAATATGTTCCAAAACATCCATCATTATAACACAATCCAGCTCATTTTCAGGTAACTTCTTTATGTCGTTGATACAATTGATCCCGTTTTTTATCATACCGTCTTCTGGGAAAAATATATCGACTGCATAAATGTTTCCATCCATAATTTTTTTTACTTTGTTAGTGTAAAACATATCATCTACACCAATGTCAGCAATATTATGCAAATTCCTTCTTCTCAGCGTATTTAGTATACATTTTTCTCTTGACAATCTCCATGGATGTTGATTAACTTCTTTGTCAAACAAACCATAAGTAGTTTTATTGGAGAAATTTACATCACTATCAATCTTACCACAAGCACATACATACATATCCATCTTTTTACTTGACCAAACCATTGAATTTCCTCCTGTTAATCATCAAAGAATCACCTCTAGATAAAATAAGTTTACACTCCAGTTAAACTCTTTGGTTAACTTTTTATACTCTGGACACAGAAATTTTATTTTTGTAAAAATTATAAAGAGGATCCATCACTTAGTTATACTTTTTCGAGACAAATTACAACATATTACCAACCTTAATAATCCCTCACTTTAAACGAACTACTCTTTTATAGTCCTGTTAAAGTGTTCTATAAATGCATTGCTTTTTGGACTATACGGATAAGTAAAACAATACTTCAATTTATTTACTTTCAAATAATCGTGAGCATATCCTGTAAATGCATTTTCATTGTCCGTATGTATTCGTTTTATTTAAAATGGGTAAAATCTTTTAATTTCTTAAAGCAATCTGCGCATTTTTACTGTTTAACCGATCGTATTCTTGGCTAAAGGCAATCTTACCAAATACATCTATGGCATTTATTATATATCGTTTCTTTCCATCTATTCTTAAATATATAGTGTCGGGTTGTACTAAATCACCAAGTCACTGCGACTCATACTCTCCTTTTAGTTCTTTTCTGTACTCTTTAAATGTTTTCAAGTTCTTATCTTTTTCCGATAACAAAATAGGACTTTTCACACTATCAATTGGCCATTGGATATTTAACTCCTTATCATTCCAAATTATTCCTCTACATTTTTCTTGTATATACTCACCTGTACAATTAAATGAGATAATTGTATCTTGTAAAGCAAGGATACCAACAGCAAACAATTCGGGTAAAAATATAGCTTTGTTCTCGTATGCACTAAATATCCACCTTTGATAGCGACCAAAAGTAGTTAAGTTATATCGTAAATCTAGTGCAACTAAAAAAATTGATCCGGATACAACATATATTAATTTAGCTTGAGAAGGTTGATCTTGATAATGTAATCCACGAAGTGCTCCCTTTTTATATGAAATAACATTATTTTCAGTATAATTACATGGTAGCCCATATTGCTCAAAATCAGTTTTCCGATAATATTTCGTTAAAGAAAAATCTCCATCATTAAAATGATGCGCTGTTATTAGACTAAGCCCTTGAAAACCCGTAGGAGATATAGATATTGGCATGGTTTAAAATCTCTCTTAAAACAATAATAACTTTCATATTACATAAAATATTTTCAATTGCTTTGCCATTTTATTTCTCTATAAAAAAGAAAATTTGGTGACTACTCAACAGTTTTTAAAAAAATCTCGTATTTGCCTCATTACAATACTTTGTTCAGATTCTCCTGCTTGTTGTCGTTTAAAAAACTCAACTAAGGCTTGTGATGTCTGATCTAGCGATAACTCTGGCTCCCAATCGAGCTGCTTTAGTGATTTTGTTATATCTAATCCTAACGTTTTAGATTCAACCACACTAAAAGCCTCAGTTTTTACATAACGGGTGTTCCCCTTGTAATAGTATTGCATCTTTTCTACAACTTCAAGAACTGTTCTTATCCCTTCTTTTAATGGACCTATATTCCATTGACTTGAGTATATTTCTGGAGATTGATACATCAATCTAGAAATAGAAAGATATCCATTTAACGCATCTAATACTGATTGCCATGGACGCACTTGGTCGGGATTTCGTAGTTCTACATCTTTGTTTTGTACAAATGAATTAAGTATTGATGAGATTAATCGTGATTGAATGTGATCACCACCCCCAATTACATTGCTTGCCCTAGCGGTTGAAACACCAACACATCTTTTATCTGTTAACAAATAACATTGCTTGTAAGTATCAGCAATAAATTCCATACATATTTTGCTACTCGAATAAGGATCAATGCCACCAAGTCTATCTGTTTCTTTATATAATGCTCCTTCCCCTTTATTTTCATAGACCTTATCTGTTGTGACCACTAAAACATTTTTAATACTTTTGCAACTGCGAACAGCTTCAAACAAATTAACTGTTCCCATTACATTTGTCTCGTAAGTGTATCTTGGATTATTAAAACAGCTATTTAGAAACACATGAGCTGCAAAATGAATTACAATATCAGGCTTAAAGTTACATAGAGCTTCCTTTAATTTACCAAAGTCCCTTATATCACCAATAATACTCTTTATTAACGATGCCCCATCAATTTTTTCAAACAAAGAGTCATTCTCTGGTGTAAGTGCATAACCCATAGCATCTGCCCCAATTTCATGGAGCATGGCTGAGAGCCATGCTCCTTTAAAACCTGTATGTCCTGTTACAAAGATTTTTTTTCCTTTATAAAATTCTTTATTTTTCTGACTGGCTTTCTTGATACTCATAGTTCCTCCTCTTCCTTTTCTAAAAACGGAAATAAATCATCAAATTCACAAGCTTTTAAACTACCATCCGGCATTACGCGAGATGCGATACGTGGAGCTAGTTCACCAAATTCTTCAAGAATTACTTCGCAGATTACAGGCCCTTTTGTTGCCAGAACTTCTTTTATCTTTTTTTGAATATCATCGTTAGCGGTGATACGCACAGCTGGAAGACCAAAAGCTTCAGCTACTTTGCAATAATTTGGTGTTTGAACTCCACTATCAGGCCCTACTCCAAGAAAGCGATCGTTCATGTAGTTATGCTGATTATGTCGAATTAACATATATCCATTATTTTGATACACAAATACTTTTATTGGCAATTCATAGTATTTTAGCGTGGCAAACTCTTGTATATTCATCGCACATGCACCATCTCCCGTTAAAGCCACAGCCGGTTTATTAAGGCACCCGATTGTACCTGCCCAAAATCCCATGCAAGCCAGTCCACCTGAAATAAGGTACCTCTGCCCTTTTTTTAAATTCCATGTTTGCGACACAATATTGCTAACACTCCCTGTATCCACGGTAATTATCGTATTTTCAGGTGTAAGCTCAGATAAAATTTTAGTAAACCAATATGCATTTAAGGGTTTTCTTAATTTATATTCTTCTAGCGCAACCGGATATTTAGCACGCATTGCTAAACAATACTCTACCCATTTTTTATGTTTACTCAAATCTATTTTTATATCCTTGATTGCTTTTACAAATTCACTTATAGTTGTGTGGATTTTATAGTCAACAGGAACATCTGTCTTGGCTAGTTCTTTACGATCAACATCCACTTGTAATTTAATTGCATTTAAACCAAATTTGTCCGGATAATACCCGATAGTAGCAACCGATAAACGACAACCTAGTATTAAAATCAAATCACATTGCTGAATAGCAAAGTGTGAAGCACGATCTCCATAAGATCCTGGACGCCCAATAAAAAACGAATCGGAGGATATAACTTTATCTATACCCATTCTCGACGTAACTACCGGCATAGATAGAACGTGGCTCAATGTAGTAATTTCATCTTTTGTTACTCCCCCCCCGGCAAGTATAAGTGGCTTTTTGCTATTTGAAATAAGCTTATTGATTGTTGGTATGTCAATAGTTTCATAATTTGTAACAGGAGGAATAAAAATCTCCATATTTTCTGGAATTTGTTTATTTTGAATATCTACAGGAATATCAAGCCAAACAGGTCCACGTCGTCCTTCCATAGCTTCAAAGTAAGCACGTTCTACATGATAACGTATTTCTTCTGGTTGCATTATCACAGCAAAATATTTTGTTATGTGAGACACTATATTGGATAAGTCTAGACTCTGTGTACCATGCTGCCTTATAGCAGTATCCTGTTCATACTTAAGTAACTTTGAACTTGCATTGCCAGAAAGAACAATAAGAGGACTTGAATCAGTCCAAGCTTCTGCAACACCAGTAATTGCATTAGTAGCTCCTGGACCTATGGTAACTAGTGCTACTCCTGGTATATTGTTCAGTCTGCCATATACATCTGCTGACATAACACATACTTGTTCGTGCTGATTACAAATAGCTTTTAAATTCTTATTACGCTTTAGCGCATCAGTAAACCACATGGCAGAACTACCGGATACCATAAATACGGTATTAATACCTTTCTTGTATAGAAAATCAAAAATATATTCAGATACTGTCATTTTTCCCTTTACTTATTTAACCACAAAGCCCATGGAGCATTTCCTGACAACCACTATCAACTTTATAAACAATACAAAAATCTAGAAAATTGGCATACAATTTATTTTTAAATTTGAATAAATGTTAGATTTTATCTTTTATAAACTCATGAATACTTTCTGAGATCTTATCCAAATGTTTATTATTAATAGCTGGATTAATACCCACCCAGAAAGAATTGTTCATTATAAAATCTGCATTGGGCAATAATTTATAATCTTCTTCTGTTAATGCATTAGATTTTTTGATATCTGAATTTCTTATTTTTAGTTTTATATCATTGTTTACAAAATAAGGCTGTCTCAAAATATTACCTGCAAAAAGCTGTCTTGTCCCTATCATATTTTTCTCAAGATGCTCAACCAATTGTTGTTTATTAAAGCTATCATTAGGTTTTACTGAGATCAAAAAACCAAACCATGAAGGCTCGGCTTTCGCTAATATTTTCGGCAATATTATATATTCTTGCAAATC
Source organism: Candidatus Endomicrobiellum siamense (assembly GCA_031268145.1). Taxonomy (GTDB): domain Bacteria; phylum Elusimicrobiota; class Endomicrobiia; order Endomicrobiales; family Endomicrobiaceae; genus Endomicrobiellum; species Endomicrobiellum siamense. The sequence goes on along the minus strand of JAIRXS010000042.1, from coordinate 1,373 downwards.
CTCTAACTTTTTATATAAATAATTAAAATTATCACAACGCTTCTTGATAAAACTATCAACTTTCTTTAGCTGCGCAACACCTATAGCAGCTTGCCAGTCAGTAATTTTTAAATTATAACCAATATGCGAATACGTAAACTTATGATCATATCCAAATGGCAAATTTCCAAGCTTTTGAGAAAAACGTCTCCCACAATTATTATCTTTGCCAGGATCACACCAACAATCTCTTCCCCAATCTCTAAATGATCTTACTAACTTGCTCAATTGAGGATTATTGGTTACAACTGCTCCACCTTCTCCCATAGTTATGTGATGTGCAGGATAAAAACTAAAGGTCCCTATATCTCCTATAGTTCCTGTATACTTCCCATCATATTTTGCTCCTAAAGCATCACAATTATCCTCTATTAACCACAAATTATGTCTTTTACAAATTTCTTTTATTACTTCTAAATCAAACACATTCCCTAACGTATGCGCTATCAATATAACTTTAGTTTTATCAGTAATAGACTCTTCTACCTGCTTAACGTCAATATTACATGTTTCTATATCACAATCAATAAAAACAGGGATTAACCCAAGCTGAATGATAGGGTTTATAGTCGTTGGGAAACCAGAAGCAACTGTAATAACTTCATCTCCTTTTTGTACTTGTTTTTCCCCAAGCGTATAAGATGTTAAACTAGCTAAAGCTAACAAATTCGCACTAGATCCAGAATTACAAGTAAAACAATACTTGACACCAAGATATAGAGCAAACTGTTTTTCAAACATAGAATTGAATCTTCCTGAGGTAAGCCACATATCCAAAGAGGCATCTATCATATTATTAAGCTCTTCTTTCCCTAATACCTTCCCTGCTGAAGGAATATATTTCAATTCTTTCTTACTTCTTATAAATAAATAATAGTACCTTCCTGCTACCATCTTTATAGTTTTTCTCAAAATTCTTTCTACCATGTTTTGTCCTTTTCATAAATTTTTAAGAAAAAATCTGTTTTTACATTATTGGTTAAATTCCTCCTACACTAAAAACTCTATTATTTAACTGTCCTTAAATCTATAACTATAACACTAATAGCAAATATTCTTTTGTATAGAGACATTTTTATAGAAATAACTAACCTTAATAACCTAATTGCAATTAACCTTTTCATTTTTAACTTTTATTAAATACCATTTTTTATACCAAAATAGCGGGCACACTCAAATAGTTATACTAATGCCCTAACAATTATTTTTAGATGTTATTTTTAAATCAATTTTCTAACAACTTTTGAGTTCGCAATAACTCTTCTTCATTAAGGACAACAAGCATCATATCATCTTTAACTACTATAGATTTAGACGAGGGAAATACCTCCGCA
>JAIRXS010000041.1 GCA_031268145.1 Candidatus Endomicrobiellum siamense | reverse complement strand
TTTTAACGTTCTTTTCAATTTTACATGTTTGTAAAGTTTAGAAGAAGAATTTTTTGTTTCAAAAGAAAAATTCGTTGATCCTCCTTCGGCATTGAACCCATATGCAACTGCAATAGACTTACGTCAATAGCTTGAAATCAGAATGCAAGCTCCGCTTGTCCCAAGTCTTCTTTTTCCTGATATTTTACATATTGTTTTATCGCTTCTTCATCCAAGCCCACTGTGCTAACATAGTATCCTATCGACCATATGTGTTTTGTCCTATATCGTTCTTTTAGAATCTTGAACTTTTCAAACATTTCTTTGCTTGTGTTCGTTTTTATTATTTGTACTATCTTTGCTATAGTATACTTTGGCGGAAAGCTTACTACCATATGCACATGGTCTGCCCGAACATTTATTTCTATATACTCTACTTCAGGATAATGTTTCCTTATTTGCATTCACCTATTTTAACATACTTGCCGTAAAAAGACGACTTAGGAATTTGTTTCCTCTGCGGACTTACGTCCGCAGCTTCCAAGCGGTTTTCTTGTGAATTTAGTAGAATAAGAGAACGGAAAATTATATAAATAAATCAAATGGATACAAAATATTGTCTTACATAAAATGTCGTATAAACAGAGAAAAATGAATATAAACTATGTATTGAACCAATTAGTGGAAAGACTGAAAGCAGTAGATCCTTACAAGATAATTTTATTTGGGTCTTATGCTAAGGGTACTGCTACGCATGATAGTGATATTGATTTGATGATAGTTTTAGATAATGATCATATACCAGAAAGTTATTTTAAGAAGTTAGAAAGAGATTGTAGTATTCATAAATTAGTTTTAGATATAAATTATGAATATTCAATGGACTTAAAAATTTATTCAAGGACTGAGTTTAAAGCAAAAAAAGAAAGAGGAAATTTTTTTATCAATGAAATAGAAAGGTCAGGAAAAATTATTTATGAAAAACGAAATTAAAGAATGGCTTGTAATAGCCGACGAAGAAGTGAAGATGTTTTATAAACTTGCAAAAGAAGTTAAACGAAAAATAAATCAAAAGTTAAATACTGTTACAAAAGAAGAAAATTTAACTTTGGGAATTTAAATTTAAAGAGGCCAATTGAGGGGGACACTCAAAGATGAGTAATATTATAAAAACGTTTATGGTATTTGTTTTGTTATTAACAACTGTCATTGTAGTATCTGCAAAGCCAAATAATGATAGAGAATTTATTTTAAAATTTGGATTTCAACCTTTAGGTACACTGTCAGAAAAAATTCAAGGCACTAATACAAGTAAGAACACAAAACTTGGACTTTCTGCAGGACTTGAATATTTTCAATATTTAAACAATGTTTTCGCTTTAGGACTTGGTGCAATGTATGATTTTCCTAGAGATATAGATAATGACAAGAGAAGTGCATCTTTTATGCCACTTTTTGCAGCCCTAAAATTGCGCACGCCTCTCCGTGGACTAGATAACACATTTATGTTTTGTTCCGGCAGAATAGGAGGGAGTATACCTATACTATCAAATTTAAGCGATGGGGCAACGCAAAAAATAGGTCTTTATTATGGCGCTGGCGTAGGATTTAGTATAAATTATTTAGTTGTAGAAGCAATATACGCAATAAATAACTTCAGTATTTCTCAATCAAACAATTCTGGAACAATTGATGCTGATTGCCAAATAATAACCCTTTACGCTGGGTGTAAGTTTGAATAACTTGCTTGGTGCTAATAAAAAAGGGCAATGCGAATTAATTTTACATTGCCCTTTTTTTACTGTCAAGTAAATATTCTAAAAATTATCAGCTAATTCTTCCATATAAGCTTTAGGATGTAAACATGCTGGGCATTTATCTAAGGCCTCTTTACTTTCATAAACATATCCACAGTTACGACATTTCCATTTTATTGGCATATCTTTTCTAAAAACTCTGTCATTTTTTAAATTGTCAAGGAGCTCTAAATATCTTGCTTCATGATGTTTTTCAACAACAGAAATCCTTCTAAAACATTCTGCTACTTCAGGAAAACCCTCTTCATCAGCAATTTTTGCAGCATCAGGATAAAGCTTTGTATGCTCTTCATTTTCTCCAGCTGCTGCGAGTTTTAAATTTTCGACTGTGTCACTAATAATACCTGCTGGGAAAGTCCCTGTAATTTCAAGCGGGCCACCTTCTAAGAATTTAAAAAATCTTTCTGCATGCTCTTTTTCATTATCTGCTGTTTCTGTAAAAATTCCAGCTATTTGTTCAAACCCTTCTTTCTTTGCTTTTGATGCAAAATATGTATACCTCATTCTTGCTTGTGACTCTCCTGCAAATGACTTCAATAAATTTTTTTCAGTTTTTGTACCCTTAATTGATTTTCCCATAGTGTCCTCCCTATAATCCGTATAACAAACCAAAAATTATTTTATTTCTACTTCATTAAACCACTTTCCATGAAGATTACAAGTCTCTATAACTTGGACTTTCCCTTTTGTGCCTTCTTTTAAATGAATAACTGCTGCAGGATTAACATGAGGTGTAAGCATAACATTTGCCACAAATTTATTGTCAATATAAAAAGTTATTTCTTGTATGTGATGTTCGACTAAAGCAGGATGTAATATCTCTCCAATTTTAACGTGAACATCAACACAGCCAGAGCTCGGGATCAACCCACATTGTTTTGTCACTGTAAAAGCAGGAATATGCTTTTTTTCACTTTCTCCTGATGTTGCTTTAAAGTCGGGCATTTTATAAGCATCTTCTTTTTCCTCAAATGCGTTTTTGGCAAGACAAATAGGACATACATCTTTGGAACCATCTAAAGATACATAACCACAAACCTTACAAACGAATCCTTTCATACATTCCCTCCCCTTACCTTTTGGCATTAAACATTAAGTAACATTAAAACCATTTATAAACTTAATTGAGTTCACTTTTTATTTTTAAAGCAAAAGTTTTGCCAACTTTAAAACATTTATCCAACTCTTCACAAGTAGGATTCCAAAGTATCTTTAAAGAAGGCTCAAAAGATGTAACATTTGAAATTGTATCTTCAATATCTTTCACAGCCTCTCCACTCCAACCGTAAGAACCAAAAGCAAAAGACTTACACCCTTTAGCCTTAGATCCTTTAAGAAAATGTAAAAAACCTGCAATTACAGACAACATTCCCCCATCATGTGTTGAAGAACCAAATACCCATCCTTTGGCATCTAACATATATGAAGCAATATCTGTCCTATCATTTTTTGTTACATCAAACAACACAGCTTCTACACCCTCTGAACTTATTCCTTCTACAATTTTTCTTGCCATTTTTTCAGTAGAACTCCACATTGTTTCGTAAACAACAGCAATTCTATTTTTGCACGAATGAGAAGACCAATACAAATATTTCTGCATAATTTCTGATATATGTTTACGCCAAACAAGTCCATGGCTTGGAGCTATAAATTCAATATTAAGATTTAGCTTATCTATTGATGCAAGTTTTGATGCAACAAGCATATTAAAAGGCCATAGTATATTTGCATAATATTTTTGAGCTTCATCCATTAAGGCACCAAAATTAACTTCATCATCAAAAATTTTGTTAGTTGCGTAATGTTGACCAAAACCGTCATTTGAAAATAAAATCTTATCATAAGCTGAGTATGTAAACATGCTATCAGGCCAATGTATCATAGGCACGTCTATAAAATCTAATGTTCTTTTTCCAATACATAACTTTTGACCAGATTTTACTGAAGACCAATCTCCACATACTCCATAGTACTTTAAAAGTCCTTGTTTTGCTTTTTCTGTACCGTAAATTTTAGCATTGGGACAAGCTTTTAATATCTCAGGGAAAGCTCCAGAGTGGTCTGGTTCTATATGGTTTATTATTATAACATCTATCTTTGCAGGATCAACAACACTTTTAATATTTTCTATTAACTCTTTTTCAAACCCTGCTCTAACTGTATCTATTAACGTTATTTTTTCATCTAAAATTAAGTAGGAATTGTATGTAACGCCTCTTTTTGTTACATATGTGTGTCCGTGAAAACATCTTTCGTTCCAATCTGTTACCCCAACTGCATACACGCCTTCTTTTATCAATTTTGCTGACATAAATCCCCCCCCCTTCCCTTGTCTTCATTTAAAGCACAAACACATTACTTTTCGCTTTTACACATTGGACAATCTTCGTATTCATTAGAATATTCTGATTTACAAACATCGCATATTTTTATATTTTCACTTTTCTTTGTAGAGCAAGGTTTGCAAAATTTTGGACTTAGACATCCTTTTTTCAACTCTGTTTGGCAATAAGGACACAAACAATTATCTTTATGCATATATTATTTACCTTGTTTTGATTTATAGTTTTCTATAGCTTTATGTAATGCGTCTGCTCCAAGATTAGAGCAGTGCATTTTGTTTGGAGGAAGTCCTCCAAGTTCTTTTGCAACATCTTCATTTGTCATATTCATAACTTCTTCTATAGTTTTTCCCTTTGCCATCTCAGAAACCATTGAAGAAACAGCTATAGCTGCACCACAACCAAAAGTTTTAAATTTTACATCATCTATTTTATTATCTTTAACCTTTATATAAAAAGTCATCATATCACCACAGACAGGATTGCCTACCTCACCTATACCATCTGCATTTTCTATTTGACCAACATTTCTTGGGTTTGCAAAGTGATCCATAACTTTTCCCGAATAAAATGCCATACTTCTACCTCCCCAGTTTTACTTCTTATTAAAAAAACTTACAAAAACATTATTTCATATTTATTTTATTATTACCAACTAGTCTTCGCTTATGTGACAGTGGTCATGCGCATGTTCAAAATCTGTACCAGGCCCTGCCTCTTTTCTTTTTCCTGTTTGCAAAAAGTATGAATATAAGGGAGACATCTCTCTAAGCTTACTAACTATCTTAGGAAACTCTTCTAAAACATAATCAATATCTTCTTGAGTATTATATTTTGACAATGTAAAAACTATGGAACCTTGTCCAATAGCTACATCTACATTCATAGCGGTTAACACATGCGAAAGTTTAAGATTTTTATTTGCACAAGCTGAACCACTTGCAGCCATTATTCCTTTAGCATCTAAAAGTAAAAATAATGCCTCACCTTCAACAAACTCAATAGAAAAATTTACATTACATGGCGAGCGATTTTCTAACGCGCCATTTAAGTAAATATATTCTATTTTCTTTGGCAATTCATTTATAAGTTTATCTCTTAGCTCTTTTATTTTTTGCGTGTTTACAGATTGTTCACTCTTTGCAATTTCACAAGCTTTACCAAACCCTACAATAGCGGGAATATTTTCTGTACCTGAACGTTGAGAGTTTTCTTGAACACCACCCTCAATTTGAGGTACTAATCTTACTCCTCTCTTAACATAAAGAGCTGCCGCACCTTTAGGCCCATACATTACAGAAGAAGAAAAAGTTAAAGCATCTACATTTAAGTCTTTAACATCTATGGGCAAACATCCACAAGAACTTACAGCGTCCGTATGAAATACAATAAAATCATTTACTTTAACACTTTTAACTATATCAACTAATTTTTTTATGTCCTGTATTGTTCCTACTTCAGTGTTAGAATGCTGAATTGAAACTAAGATAGTATCCTTTCTTAAAGAGTTTTTAAGCTCATCGGCATTTACATTTCCTTTAGAATCTACAGACAAATAAGTGATTTCAAATCCTTCTTTTTGTAATCTTTTTAAAGGGTTTAAAATAGAAAAATGTTCTATAACAGAAACAATAATATGTTTACCTTTATTTTTTAAAGATTCTGCAATCCCTTTTATTATTAAGTTATTTGATTCTGTAGCACATGAAGTAAAAATTATTTCTTTAGCATCTGCATTTATAAAGTTTGCGACTTGAATTCTTGCTAAATCAAGAACATCTTTAGAAGCAGCGCCTAAAGAATAAATACTTTGGGGGTTACCATAATAGTCAGTAAAAAAAGGGATCATCGCATCAAAAACCTTTTTATCTAACTTTGTATTCGATTGATTGTCTAAATATACTTGCTTCATATAAATTACTTCTCAGGTTCAAAAGCATTTTTTGGCGCCCCACATACAGGGCATGTCCAATCTTGAGGTAACTGCTCAAAAGATGTACCTTTAGCTATACCGCTATCATAAATCCCTTCTGCAGGATCATAAACATACCCACAAACAGTACATACCATTTTGTTCATGAAAGTCTCCTTTTATTTTAATATGTTAGTTATTAGATATATTATAGCTTTGCAGCTGCGTGTAATGGCTTTATGAAGAAGGACAAGAACAGCTACATTGCCACTTACTACCTATAAGTTTACTTTATATGTTTATAAATTTGCAAGCAATTGTATCTGTTTTCATTAAAAGCTTATGGTCAAAATATCTATGTAAGTATTACACAAATTTATTTTTTATTGACATCCCTGACCTTTCCCTAAAATATGTGCCAATCATAAGTTAGTAAAATCACTCTTGAAGAGTTCCTAGCTCTACATAGGATAGTAAAACTCAGGAGGCTTGTTATTTGCTGGTTTTTTATTAGAAGAATTGTAGAGTTTTAGACTATTAGTGCATATATTTTTAATGTTCGTAGTATTCTCAAATTTTTGTTCTATTTTTCGTCTTTTACACCACTTTTCAAAACGTTCTCGTGCTGCAATTTCCTTTGGTCTCATTTTCAACATAGTAACACCAACGATGCGAGCAAGCAGTTCTATATTTTTTAAACCAGACTTAGATATAATCCTTAAAATTTCTGTTTCAATATTAGTGAGAACATTGGTAAAACTAATTTCAGTTATATTATTATACGATACACCTTTATCCTTTTCATAATAAGTTTCGCTTTGCTTTGTTTCAACTGCCTTATTAATACGATTTTCTCTTGCATATTTACGAAATTTATCAGCATCGCTTAAAGGAACCCAATTTTCTTGCAAATCAGTCCAATTCATATTTGTTTCTCCAATTTTCTTCATCCTTAAAAATAGGTTGCTCCGTTTTATAAAGAAGTAAGTTTTCCAAAATTAATACATCCATATCTGTGCGCATAAAACAGCGAAAAGCATCTTCTGGGGTACAAACAATAGGCTCACCTCTAACATTAAAAGATGTGTTAACAAGAATAGGACACCCTGTAAGCTTATAAAATTCGGTTATAAGAGAGTGAAAATCCGGATTATCCAAAGCATTTACTGTTTGCAGTCTAGCCGAATAATCAACATGCGTAACTGCAGGAATATCAGAACGAGACTTTATAACTATAGAAAGCATGTCAATTTTGTTCTCTCTTTGATTTTGATATTTACTAATATCAAAATTCTTACGATGTTCTTTTCTCACATTTGCACAAATAAGCATATAAGGACTTTCTCCTTCAAACTCAAAATATTCGGATACTTTTTCCGCTAAAACTGCCGGTGCAAACGGACGAAAACTTTCACGAAACTTTATTTTCAAATTTAGTTTAGACTGCATTTCTGCATTACGAGGATCGGCCAGAATGCTTCTCCCTCCAAGTGCACGTGGACCAAACTCCATACAGCCATTAAAGAAACCTACAATATTACCTCCTGCTAGCAATCGACTTAACTTTTTATATAATTCCCTTTTATTGGTAAATTCAATATATTTTGCATTTTTACTATTTAAGTATTTTTTAATATTTTCTGTCTCAAATTTAGGCCCTAAAAAACTTCCTTTTTGAGAATCACGTCCTCCACATTTTCTTTTACGGTTAAAATAACTGTAATGTATGTAAAGTGCAGCTCCCAATGCTCCACCTGCATCTCCTGCAGCAGGTTGTACCCAAATATGTTTAAAAATTTTTTCGCGTATTAATTTCCCTGTTGATACACAATTAAGTGCTACTCCTCCTGCCATGACAAGATTTTCAGAGTTAATTTGCTCACGCACATGACGTGCAAGTAACAAAATAACTTCTTCCGTTACTTTTTGTATAGAGGCAGCAATATCCATTTCGCGTTTCGTTATATCAGATTCTGGTTTACGAGGTACTCCTCCAAACAAATCATTAAACTTTTGGTTTGTCATAAATTTGCTACTATAGTAGCCAAAATAATCCATATTAAGCTGATATGAACCATCTTCTTTAATATCTATAAGGTTATTACGTATAATATCGGCATACCGTGGGACACCATAAGGAGCAAGTCCCATCAGTTTATATTCACCAAAATTTACCTTAAATCCACAAAAATAAGTCATTGCACTATATAATAACCCTAACGAATGCGGATAATTTATATGTTTTAACAATTTAATATCGTTGCCATCACCTATTCCAATAGATGTAGTTGCCCATTCTCCAACTCCATCTGCTATTATTATTGCTGCTCTCTCAAAAGGTGATGGGTAAAATGCAGAAGATGCATGTGCTATGTGATGTTTTGTTACAAGTAGTTTCCCTGTTTTGCAAAACATTCCCAAATTGTTTTCTGTAATCTTATTTATCCAAAGCTTCTCTGAAAAAAGAGAATTAAAATCTCTTTCTATAATTTCACTACAATTATCCCCTATAATTGTAATATTATGTAACCAACGATCTAGTGTTAAAAAAGGGTTATCATAGTATACAACCGCATCAAGAAAATCTGGAAGAATACCCGCATGAGTTAAACAGTAATCAATTGCGTTAATAGGAAAACTTACATCATGTTTAACCCGAGTAAAACGTTCTTCTTGTACAGCAGAGATAATCTCTCCATCTATGCATAATGCTGCAGAAGAATCGTGATATAGTCCAGAAATACCCAAAATCTTAGTTGACATGAATCAAGTATCCTTTCTTTAAAAGTTCTTCATAAATATTTGCTGCAATAATCTCGTTTCCTCTCTCATAAACATGACATGAATCAGTGTACACATCATAGTCTTCAAGGCCATTAAAAATATGACGGAAATTAAGAATATAATTATATTTCTTTAATTTGCTTTCTATATATGCATATCTTTTTCCCACATAATACTTCTGGACTAGTTTTTTTTCATAATTTTCACCATACACCAAACGCATTTTCATATCCTCATGTTTATCTACAAATATTGAGGCTATTCCATCTGAATATGCTATCGCTTGTAATATACTAATATGTTTAATATTAAATGCATTACACACACTATGCATTATTTTATGATTATCTAACCAATATTGCATGACATTACTATCTGTTTGCATACCGTAAATAGTAGTAACTCCTCCTTCCTGTTGTGATATCCATTTAAATATATTATCTTGATTCTTATCTATAAAAGGTCTTTTATATCTATTATCAGATTTATCTTGAATTTCCCAAATATCATTTACACCACTATATGATATTACTACATCGGGATTCAAAGGTATAACATCACGAATACATTTAATTAGCTCATTCGAGGAGGTATATGATCCAAAACCTCCATTAAAAATAGTAGCATCTATTTTAAGTTTTTTTAATAAATAGTATAACAATTCTGGCCAAGATGCTACTCCTGCATGTATTGGATCTGTAGTACTCCCTCCTAAGGTGACTATACGAAGTGCTTTTGAATCAGGCTTACCAAACACTTTAAATCCGGGATATTTATTATTATGTTCAAAATATATACGGTTGAAACCCAAGTAAACGTCTCTTAAAAAAGGGCTATAATATTTTAAATCACATTTATAATCTATTACATATACTCCCATACAGTAATCAGTCATTTCAATAAGTCCAATTTTTGTTAGAACATCGAAAATATGGTACTTCCCGTAATTTGGTTGTATAACAACCACAAAAAATTTACCATACTCTTCGTATGCAAGATCGTATACATTTCTTACAGAGTTGTCTTCATCAGTCACATCGTCATCGCAGTAATAGGCGATATCAATATTCAATTCGGACCGAACGCTTCTTGCAAGCTCATTATTTCCATATACAATTATTTTTTTACCTTTTGTTACTTCACATAATACTACACTTTTTATAAACTCTGTTATAACAGAGCTGGTGGTGTGGTGGTACCCCCCCCCCCCCCCCATTGACTTTCACTGATATGTTTTCCCTACATGGTTGAGTTCTATTTTTATACCTTTTAATCCTGATTTTTATCCCAAAAAATCCTATTATTTTGTATATACCTTCACTCTTTATACAAAATATACTTTCAAAAAACTTTGCAATGTTTCCTCTACTTCTGATCATCTTACTTCCCTTTGTTTATGAATTCTCTCTATTTGATAAAGAGCCTACGTTTTTCTTAAATCCTTTAATTTAAGCACTGACGCAACATTCTCTGATTATTTTCATACAATTTTTCTTTTATTTTTCTATCAATAAACAAATCAACTATTGAAATTTGCCCTATTATCAATAACAATATATAAAAACCTCAAGACAAATTTAAGATAAAGGTTTATGATTAAACTTCTTTAATAACAGCAAAAATAAATGCTTATTTACCCATTACGATGTTTACTTTCTTCTATTATATCTACAACCTCGCCAACATTATGCATATTAGTTACTTCAACCATAGAAAATTTTATTCCAAATTCTTTCTCTATTGCTACAATAAGAGCTATATGATTAAAAGAATCCCACTCTTCTAAATCAGCTGCTGTAGTAGAGTCTGAAACAGATATATTTGCATTGTCAAATACATCGCGAAAAACTTCATTCAATCGAGTATTTATTTCTTCACGTGAAAGCGACATTTCCATTCTCCTTTAATTTTTAATTATATTAAATTACCACCTGATATAAGAAGATTCTCCCCTGTTATATATTCTGATTCATCTGAGAGTAGAAAATGTATCGCTGCCACTACATCCTTAGTATTGGCATTTCTCTTCATAGGGGAAGCATTTCGTGCATGCTCTATAACAATTTCAGGTAAATCTTTCAAAAATTTAGTTTCCATCATAGAAGGAGACACAGCATTGATATTTATCTTCTTAGTTGCAAACTCCTGTGATAAAGCTTTTGTAAGACCAAGCAAGGCATATTTATTTAGTACATAGTCAGTCATGTATTTAGGTGATATGTTGCAGGAAACTGATGACAAAACGAAAACAACTTTGCCATATTTTTCTTTTTCCATTTTTGGAAGCAGTGCCTGGAGGATTAGAACCGCAGAGCGAATTTGTATATCATATCCACGCTGGAATTTTTCCCAACATATCTTTTGAAAATGAGCATTTTGTACTGGTATAGCTGGAATATGAATTATATGTGTTATGTTTTCATTTAAGATTCTTTCAATAAATTTTTTAGTGGATACTACATCAGAAAAATCAGCCTGTATAATGCGCATGTTGTTTTTTAGCTCTGGCTTTTCAGTATAATAATGAAGCAAAACTAAATTATAATCTTTGCCATAACGACAAACATATTCTTGTGCTATGGCCGAACTACCTCCAAGTATCAAAAGATTTTTTTTTGCCATTTATATTACCCCTGCAGTTATATAAGCGCCTGAAAGTCGCTCCAGCGTGCCATCTTCTTCTATACGAGATATTTTTGCCTTTATTTTAACTATATTGAATCTATCATCCTTTTCTGTAACCTCACCTTCTACACATATATTGTCGTTTGTAAACGCTGGTTTATAAAACTTACAATCTATACTATGTATAATGCATTTTTCACCAGGAATATAAACTCCACAAAGAGTTGAATAGAATGACGCTACTAACATTCCAAACACAACTTTTTTCGGAAAACCTTTATTTTTTGCAAAATCATCATTTTTGTGAAGAGGATTATCATCTCTTGTGAAGCTCCTGAACGCATTTATCCATTTTTCAGTTATTTTTGTCCTAAATTCTTCTTTTTGTCCAAGAAATATTTCAGAAAATGAAAATGTATTCATTTTTTCACCTCTATCACATCGTTCCTTTTATTATATGATTGAATGTCAAGTGTCCATTGACTATTTCCAACGCTATCTTCATTTATTTTTGTAAATCCCTGTATTTTGTAAAAATCTCTGACCATAGCATTTTTGACTGTAGGATAGTAATATCCTTTTAGTGTCTTTATACCAACCTTTTGTGCCTCTTCGACAAGGCGATCTAGCATTGCATCTTCCATTTGGCGTTTTAAAACGCGACAAGACATAAGCCAAACCTCAATGTCCAAAATATCTCCTTTTTTCTTTCCTATAATGACAGAAACAAGGCCATTGTCACCAAACTTATCACTAAGCTTCCCATAAAGGCGAATATACTCACTTGACACTGTAACCTGTTCTATATCAGACTGAGAATAACGCTTAGTCGTCAAATTAAATTGATTTGATTTATTGGTAAGTTGAGATATACGTTGCATATAAATAGGTTCGAAATCACGGATAACTGCTATCATTTTTAGAGAAATAAGGAAATCTCTATAATCTCCAAACGACAATGCCAGCTCAGCTCTCTTGGTATTTTCAGTATACATCTTTGATTTTACAAGATCTTCTGCTGAAAAATTTGTAGTTTCAAAATATCCATTATTGTCAATCGTTCGGATATAGTCTTCAACAATATTGACCTCTAATATAGTAACCTCAGGTAATTGACATCTGACAATAGCTCTTTCAGCTGGATTATCATCTACAAATACAAGTGAATCTATACCGATATTTAGCGTAGTCGCTATCTCACGGATATTCAGATCTTTATTATTCCAATTTGCCTTTATAACAGCGAAGTCCTCTTGATGCAAAACAGTGTCGGGATGATTTAGTCCTGCAATAGCATTTCCTTCTTCGTTCTTTGACGACACAGTTAATATTACACCTATATCTTTAAGTGATTTTACATAACTTTGAAACTCAGAGTACGCTTGTCCCATAGAAACCTCAGGGCCTAAACCTATTCCATCAACTCCATCATCACCAATTACACCTCCCCAAAGAGTATTATCAAGATCAAGAACAAGGGCTTTTTTGTTTTTGCCATAAATAGACTTGATTATATTTGCAACAGAAAAGGCAAGCAATGGGGTGGCCGGCACGGCCAAAGCATATTTGAACATATGCCAATAATAAACATCATGCCATTTATCAAGTCCATATTGCGCACAAAGATAATCTATATCGTTTATGAAAAAATCGCTGTGTGTTTGTGCAAATTCATAAAACCTTTGGTTTAAACGCGATACGAAGTTTGTCACGCCTCGCAAATCCCATGCATCTCGATTGCCCATCAGACGCCATATCGGACGCTCGAAATTGTTCTGTATTATCGGACAATGACATCTACTAATCAGCTTCTCCCACATGGTTTTGAAATATTCAAATCCTTTTTCTAACTTCAAATCTATAGTCCGTACAGAGTCATGCAGATTTGGCAATTCTTTAATATTTCTAAACGATGTATGGATAAAAATAATATCAGGCTTAAATTCAATAAGATTTTCACCAAACATTGCATCCTGCCAATATTGCGCATACTCTGATTCATAAAATTCTGGATCTATCCCTTGACTAAGTAAAAACACCTCAAGCATATCTCTTATACTTGCTGTAGTCGACCCACCCAGAATAGCTATCTTTTTAGATAAGAAAGACTGAGAAACAGATTTTCTTAATTTACGCAAAATAGATTTACGCTTGGAAATTAATACCCCCCCCTCAAACGGATACTCTAGTTCTTTCATGATGCTAAATATCCCTTGTAGAATACATCTTTACTTATTATATTATTTTATTTTATATTATTAAAAAGTTTCTCTAGTTCAAGCATCTTTTTTGACCGCGGCATAAAAGCGTAACAAGAGGTCATCCCTATATATCTAAACCATTCCTTGCTAAGACTCTTGAAAACTAAGCATCCTGCACCAACAGCAACTCCACGCGCTATTGTCACTCCAGGCATTACGGTACATGAAGTTCCAATTACCGCATAACGCAAAACGAATACATCTCCACCCAAGGGTTTCCGTGCTATATCTGGAACTATGGAGTTAGCAAAATTGTTGCCCGAAAAATCATCACTTTCAGCATAGATAACACTTCGCGAACTAAGTGCTGTAAAATCTTCCATCACAATTCTATATGAACCCGCAAACATTCCAGCCCATGCGGAAACATGTACATAATTCTCAATCGTAATATTACCAGATAACACGCAAAAATCATCAATGCGCACATTATTACCAAAGCTTATATTTTCTGCTCCGTAAAATGAGGCTTTTCTAGAAATCAAACAATTTTTCCCATATTTTTTAAAACCAAACGTCCTTAATTCATCTTCCGTGTAAAAACTTGTCATTTTATTGTCTACCCCAAAGTCACTATAGTAGTACGACCAGTCCCTGCCATGCTTATACAAACTCTATTTTTCATGGTTAGTATTTATCTCGTTAAAAATTTTTAACTTGACACCTTTATACCGTTCGATTATTGTTATTAATTTTATATTTTTACAAACACTGAATTTTTTACTTTGCCATCTTTACTTACTAATTCATTCTGTGTGTTTCTTGCAGTATGGAAATAACTTTGAGAATTACATTAACAACTTGCATTTGGTATTAATAATTCAGGCACATTAATAAGTCTTAAATTTTCGATCTGTAAATTAGCACAGAAATCCTTTATATGACTTATTAATTTTGGGTAGCAACAGACTACTATCTTAACATTATTTTCTTTAAGTCTTTTTGGATCAAAAACCGTCTTACCTTTTATTTTTATTAGCTGTTTAGAATAACTACTATCCACAAAAATTATTTGTTTATCGCTAAACACTTCTTCTTCAAATAATTTTAATGTATGTTGAGTAATCCCCCAAAAAGCCACTTTCCCATACTTAACTATCAAGTTTCTGATATTATCAAAGAGTATCAACTTTAAATCGTTAGGAAGAATAGGCATATATTTTTCCTTACACTTGCTACATGAAATCCAATTATTGCCAGCAAAATAGTTTACATTCTTGAATATATTCTCTTTCCCACATTTACGACATTCTCCTTGAAAAGTTACATAGCCCTTAAGATCAGTAAACAATACTTTTTCATTTTTAAAATTAAACTTTGCTGTTGTATATGCAAGACTACAAATCCTTCTAGCAACTGAAGCAAGCTCATCGCTTGTCATTCTGGAAATATTTATCTGTGGGCAACCCTTTTTTAAAAATTGTACAGGATCGCTTATTATACCATTTTGTACTGCATATTCATAAATATAAGCCCCAGGATAAGTACATATAAAACTTAAACCTACATTATAGTGTTTGTGTGATTCCCACCAATCTAGAGTTTTAGTAGCACTTTCAAAAGTCTCTGCAATATCACCAAATATAAAATTACCACTGAACGTAATTTGCGCATTATAAAGGAGTTTTAATGCTCTTTCTGTTTGTTCAATAGTAATCATTTTTCTCATACTTTTTAATACATTATTATCTGCACTTTCAATACCTAGATCTACAGAAACACACGTGCTATATCTTAGGATATCTACTAGTTCTTCATCAATATCATCAACTCTAAAAAATGCAGTAAACTCCAATCCCCATTTCTTTAATTGATTAGAAAAAACTTTTATTCTATTTTTATCTTTCCCAAATAGTTCATCTGACATTTTAACACATTTAATTGCATAATTTTTCTTCAAGTATTTTATTTCTGTTAAAACATCTTCTATTGAGCGCTGCCTGTAACGTTTGCCTACCGTATGAAAACAAAATGTGCATTGAAAAGGACAAGAGCGACTTCCAATCATAAAACATGTTCTCTTACTATTTACATTATTTATAGCCATAGGACTCTTTTCAAGAAAATCTTGCAAACCAAAACCATCATAATCCGGGTAAGGAAGCGAATCTAAATTTTCTATTTCTGCTCGCGGCGGAGTTATTATACCCCCCCCCCCCCATTATTTACTTCAGGGTTTCTATAAATTATTCCTTTAATCATATTTAACCTTTTATTATTTTCTAAGGCTGTAGCTAATTCAACTATAGTAACTTCTCCCTCTCCTATCACACCTATATCAACTTTCCCTTCAAAAGCCTGCATAGCAACTTCTGGACAGCCAGTAATGACACCACCACCAACTACAATTTTTATGTTAGGAAATTTAAAACGTATTTTATCAACAATTTCTTGCAGAGATATAAATTGAAAACTCAAGCCTCCTGTCAAAACTACATCAATATCGTGTTTTAGAATTTCTGCTTCGACAACATCGCCAACTTCCCCTTCAACATGGTTAAGATTAACCGTAAATACATTAAATCCAGCTTGTTTCAGAACAGCAGAAATATAGCAAATACCTATCGGAAAGTTATAGCCTTCATTAAAGTTGTTTATCAACCGCGGCATTATTATTAAATAATTATATTTCATTTCTAACCTCTTTAATCTTTAAACCAACTAAGCATTTTCTTATAAAAACAACTTTTTTGGCAAGAAAAATCTGTTCTTTCCTATATTTGTTAATAGAATCTATTGTCATTAATAATTTTAATAATTCTATCAGCAGTTATTAAATCTAAATCTCCATAAAATGGCAAGCATAAGATTCTATTTTTTATATCATTTGCCACTGGTAAGTTTTCTGAACGTGAGGATGGTAAGTCTTTGTAGCATTCATAATCAGCGCACATTGGATAAAAGTACTTACGGGCAAAAATATTTTTATTTTTAAGGTTATCATATATTTCATCCCTTGAGCATGGAAACTTATCTTCTACAATAATGGGGTAATATTGATATGAATAACTTATATTTGACGGTATTTTTGGAATATGAATGTTTTTTATATTACTAAAACTCTTGTCATAAAAGTCTTTTAATTTTTTTCGTTTTCCTTTTTCTTCATCAATTAATTTAAGATTCAACAGTCCTACTATTGCTTGAAGTTCATTCATTTTACCATTTAGACCAATATCATCTATGACTTCTTCTGAAAAAATTCCAAAATTACGAAGACCTTTTATTTTCTCTACCAAAGAATCATCATTATAAATAAGACCACCACCTTCAATAGTGTGGAATAATTTCGTAGAATGAAAGCTAAACATAGAAATATCACCGTAAGACCCTATTCCTCTACCGTTTATCTCTGTTGTAAATGCGTGAGCAGCATCATAAATCACTTTTAAGTTATTTTTCTTTGCTATTTCTTCTATTTTTAAAACATTACAAGGAAGTCCATAAACATGAACGCCTAAAATAGCACGTGTTTTTTCTGTTATTAATCTTTCTATCTTTGAACTATCTATACAAAATGTGTCTTTCTCTATATCACAAAATACTGGAACATATCCATTCCACATTATAGAGTGTGGAGTTGCAGCAAAAGTCCACGGTGTAGTTATAATTTCACTACCAATAGGAAAATCAAATGTTTTCAATGCACATAAAAGAGCAATTGTTCCATTATTAAAAAGTGAAAAATTTTTAGCTTTTAATAAATCTTTTAGTTTTATTTCTAATTCATTGTGTATTGGCCCCATATTTGTAAGATATTTTGATTTAAACATTTGCTTTACTAATAAGTTAAATTTATCTATTGGTGGGATAATAGGAGAAGTAATATATACTTTTTTCATATCTTTTACCATTTCTTATTTTTCAAAACTATCTAATTTAACTTCATGATACTGTTTTGTTCTTTTGGATCCTTGATTAAAATCTTTTTAGCACCCTAAACATCCATACAAGGCATTTTAATAACAAAAATGATTCTATTTGTTTCTCATTAATTTCTGTTTGTGATTTAATCCAATCTGTTTCTCTATAATTCTCAAACAAAAAAATTACTTTTGAAAATATACTTTTAAATTTAGGCATTTGGAATGCAAATGTAGCAGGTAAAACAATATTAAATGGTATATCTTGCTCCACAACATCCATTCTATCTGTATAATATATAAATTTCACTCTTGAATTTTTTAATTGTTTAGAAGCAAAGCCATCTTTATAATCAATGTAATACACATCTAAGTTAAGTTTTTCTGACAAATATTTCGAAAGTACAATAAATAATTCTGTATATTCACAAATAGTATATGAAGGCAAATAAAAACAAAAATTTTTACTACTTGACAGATCAAATAAAAAATTAAACTTATTATTATATTCAATAACTCTATATATTCTTTCCAACATGCCATTTGCATTTAAAACTGTTAAAAGTTTCACTGTTTTGTATGATAAGAAAATTTTATTAACACTCCAACAAAAGTTTTCTAAAAACAAATCAGCTCTTTCTTGTTTAAAATACAATAATATTCCTTCAAGCATTTTTAAATTCACACAATCTTTTTCCAGATCAGTGAATTTAGCATAAATTCCTTTCGTCGTTATGCGATAAACACTTTCCACTTTCTTTTCATAATGAAATTTTCCTTTTTTAAGATGGTATAAATTTCGAACAGTATCTCCTAGAAAACAATTTTCAAAGTCTGTGTTATACTTTTCTATTTCATCCAGTTCTTTATGTGTAAAAATATTTCTAAAAAATGTTCCAGAGGTATGGGCAATATAGACTTTATCAGTAGTAAAAAAATCGTAATCTATATTTTTATTATCAAACATGATAATTTTTTCGCCTTTCTTATTCTCATCATCAATATATGTATTTGACGCATATGCAGTAAACTCCGGATGAGATTCAAGATAATCAATTGCCGATTGCATTTTTGTATCACCTAACCAATAATCATCACCGTCACAACAAGTAAAATATTTAGTGTCCATTTTTTTGAATAGTCCAACCATATACTTAAATAATGTCTTCTTTAAGAATTGATTCTCTTTCTCATAAGCAGATTCAATCATGCTAGGGTACTTTAACCCATATTCTCTAACAATACTTGCAGTAGAGTCATTAGATGCATCATCATGAATAAATATCTTGAAAGGAAATGTAGTTTTTTGTGCTAGAATACTTTCCAAACACTGTTTTACGAAACGCGCCTGATTATATGTCATACAAATAACAGTAACTAAAGGCATCTCTTTATTTTTAGACTTTGATACATACATATAAATTATTCTCTATTCTTATCTTTTTCAATATAAAACAGCAATTGTTGTAATAATGAGCATTGTGTCTGCAATTGCTGTTGCTGTTGCTGTTGCAATTGCTGTTGCTGTTGTTGCTGCTGCTGCTGCAATTGCTGTTGCTGTCTAAGGACATCAATGTCTTGTTTAAGAGTCCATAAAAAGTTCAAAATTTCTTCATGTCTGTTTTTAATTTTAATTCTTACGCCAAAAACTCCTACTACTTTGTAAATACCCTCATTTTTTATACATATTATACTTTCAAAAAATTTTGTAATTTTCTTTCGGGTTTTTATCATTTTATTTCCTTTTGATTTTTTAATTCTTTTAATCAAACATTATATTTTATATAAAATAGTTGTTGAATATAAATACTATCGGCAATATTTTTTGATTTTTTCATACAATTTTTCTCTTATTTCTCTATTAATGAACAAATCTATTATTGGAATTTGTCCTAATATCAACAAAAATGAATATCCAAATATTTTAATTCTATTTTTTATTTTTAAACTCCTAATAGGATTTACATTTTCATATATTATCCTACCATTGTTTTGCAGGTTTTGCAGGTTTTGCAAAATTTTTGGATTACGCTCAATTCTTCCTAAGAGCATATCTATAGACATACTAATCCTATCTTGTATTGTTAGTCGAACAGCTTTTTCCAATTTTAGATTCTGCTGTTGTAACCATTCTATATTACTCAAAATCCTTATTGTTCCTTCCTTTTCTTTTTTTAATTTAATATCTAAGAAAGACTCCATAATGTTCAAAAGATTCTTAAATCTAAATTTCTTATTTATTACTTCTTGACAACTCAAAACAATATCTTCTCGCATATTTTTTTCCTGCAAAAGATTTTTGCAAACTTCTCTTGCTTCGTAAGGATTGTTAAAAGTAGGAATTTTTAGACCGGGGAAGGTACTTTCAAAACCTAGATGATAATCCGATACTAAACACGAATTAGATGCCATAATATCACAAATTCTCCAAGGGAAACCTGATTGTGCTTGGATATGGGAAATACTAATAGATAACTTTGATGAATTATAAACTTCCTCTTGTTCCTCTGTTGAACAAATTCGTTTAGTATCGTATGAAAATGCAATCTCTGGATAAAAATTAAATTCGGTTAACCATGTCTTTGTTCCATACAACTTTAAGCCTAAATCAGCAACTGCAGACAGTGTTTTTATTCTGTTTTTTGAACTCAAGAATCCAATAATTTGTGTTATATCTAAGTATTTTTTTACCTTGTTTGAAGTTATATTTAATTTGCCAATAATATCTTTTTCCGTTATAAAAGGATTTCTTGATACATGCTCTATTACTTTTTGCAGCTGGTTTATATCTTCTTTTTCTGGATTATTTAGCATAAACTCGTTTACAAAATTTCCATAATGAAAAAACGTCCCTATAAAAGATATATTATCTACTTGAGGAATATTCTTCGTCTTCACCTCTGTAAAAAAAGGAACTATAACAATGTTCTTTTTTGAAACACCAATAACATTACTTATATATTCCATACTTTCAGTTTGACAAACAAAGAATTTATATCTATTTAGTTTAGATACAATTTTATCTTTATTATAAAGATATAGGGGACTATCTACCTCAAAAATTATAATAGGGCACTCAAAACATTTAGAAACATCATAAAAATAATTGTTAAATACTATAATAATATCTGGATTAAAATCTTTTATCTCTTTTAACAATTCCTCTGGAATTTCTTTAAATTCTTTATGCCAAACATAGTCATAATACCCAAAGACATCATTGCCAAAATCCTTTAAACCATCTATAAAACTTTCATAAAAACCCGGGATTTTATTGCTTTCTCCATAATTCTGTATTCCATTAAAAAAACTTAAAAATATTTTTGCCATAATAATATCCTATCCAAAGAAGAGATATGTAATCTTTTCATTTTTTTGTAACAATTTTTGCAGGGTTCCCAACAACAATAGAATTATCTTTGACGTCTTTTACTACCACTGCTCCAGCACCTATAACAGCATTTTTTCCTATTACAATTCCTGGCAAAATAGTAGCATTAGCACCTATAGATGCTCCCTCTTTTATTACAATACCTTCCTTTTTGAAATTTTTGTTGCCAGATTTTGGATGTTTATCATTACAAAAAGTAACATTAGGACCAATAAAAACATCGTCTTCTATAATTGTTCCATCCCATAATTGTACTCCGTTTTTTATGGTAACATTATCCCCTATCATAACTTCATTTTCTATAAAAACATTTGCACAAATATTGCAACTCTTGCCAATTTTTGCTCCTGCCAAAACAACGCAAAATTGCCAAATTCTTGTTCCATTCCCTATATTGCTTGAAAGGACGTCAGCAAGTTTATGTATCATTTTATAACTCCAAAACTTCTTAACAGTCTATTATTTCCATGCATTTATTAAGTCTACTATTTTTTCTATTTCATTAACTTCTATCACTGGACTTATTGGCAATGACAAAACTTCATTATGTATTTTTTCTGTTAAAGGAAATGACAAATTATTCAATTCTTTATATGCCACTTGTTTATGTGGAGGGATTGGATAATGTATTACTGTTTGAACACCATTATTTTCAAGATATTTACGTAATTTATCTCTTCTTTTTGTTCTTATCACAAACACATGCCAAACATGAGCCTCCTCCTTATTTACTCTTGGTACTACAATGTTAGGATTTTTGATATTATCTATATAAAACTTTGCTACTTGTCTTCTTTTCTCATCATCTTTGTCCAAAAACTTAAGTTTTATATTTAAAACCGCCGCCTGAATTTCATCAAGGCGAGAATTTATACCCTTATACATATTATGATATTTTATTTGTTGACCATAATTAGCAATAGCTTTTACTTTTTCATAAAGAGCCTTATCATTAGTTGTTATTGCACCCCCATCACCTAATGCACCCAAATTTTTACCTGGGTAAAAAGAAAAACCGCTTGCATCACCTAAGCTACCGACTCGCTTTCCGCGATATATTGCTCCATGAGATTGAGCAGAGTCCTCTATAACTTTTAGATTATATTTTTTTGCTAAATACCAAACCTTATCCATATCAACAGCTTGTCCATATAAATGTACTACTAGTATTGCTTTGGTTTTTGATGTTATCTTTTCTTCTATTAAGTCTGAATTAATATTGTATGTGTTTATATCTGGTTCAATCAAAATAGGAACGCATTCATTTTGCGAAATTGTAAGAATTGAAGCTATATAAGTATTAGCTGGTACAATAACTTCATCACCCTTATCAAACCCATAAGCTTTGATAATAAGACTCAAAGCATCAAGACCATTAGCAACACCTACACAATATCTAACACCACAATAATCTGCAAAATTTTTACAAAAATTTTCATTTTCTTTACCTGACAAATACCATCCACTGTCAAGTGTGCGTTTTATTGCTAAATCAATCTCATTTCTATATCGTTGATTTATCTTATATAAATCTAAAAATTTAATCACACTTATCTCTCTTTAACTTCAACACTTATTTAAAAAAAAGACCTTTTTCTGGATTAAAAATATCAATTCTTCCCTTTTAATAATTAAAAAGTTTCTTATATCACCACAAACATGCACTTATCGTAATATAATAGAGTAAAATATACATAACATCTGCTTACTCATCTTTCCCTTTACGCTCTGCTCTAAGCGCACCACTTAAATTGCAATACGGTGAAGCAAATATTTCGTCCGAAAGGATTTGCTTAAATTCGGAATAGAGAGGATGCTCTGGCTCCCACACTAATGCCTCCTTACCTCTTGCAGACAGAGGATCTCGCTGCCAGGGTTGATATTGCCAAAAAGATGCGGTCACGTTGAGAGAAATAGCACGTTCAAGGAAAGGTTTCATCTCGCGGAAATTTATATCGTGCACAACAAAGATAACCCCAAGATAAGGGAGTATTCCCGTTCGTCTTAATCTGGAAAGCCATTCAACATTTTTCCAGCTCTGTTCGAAATCTCCACCAATAACTATTTTGTCATAGGTTGCCTTTGTTGCGGCATGTATAGATACTTCGACTCCATCAGTCCGACCATATATTCCAAGCTCGCGCATGTTCTTCTCATTACAAAGAATACCATTAGTATGTATAAAGAACTTAAGCTTTGTTGGATAGACTTTAGCGAGTCTCGGTATAAGCGTTCGACAATATTTGCTCGCAAATATCTCACCTGCACCGAGAGCGGAAACAGTCTCGGCCTCCTTACAAAGAGGAATAATGGTTGATTCGATAAGTCCATCGATTTTTTTCTGGTATTCTGTTGAGTTTGTTATCGGCTTCGCTCTACAAGTTATGCAGCACACGTTGCACGATTCGTCGCAGAGTATCGAGACCTGTTTTGGACCTCGTTTCATGAAGCCGGTCTCATCTACGCAATCGAAAAGTGTATTCTTCTTCACGAACTGTGGGAAACAGAGGCTCCTATTGCAAAATTTATATGAACCGTTTAGTATGTGTTTTCTAAATTCTTTCGCTGCTTTGGAATTCCATACAGTCTCTATCCCTTCATCGAATATGTTTCCGATCTTATAATTTTTGCACCATCCTGAGCAGCACGGGGTCACCATCCCATCTACAGTAACCTGGAAATCGTCAAATGGCAATCTACATACCATTTCCAAACATTTGTCTTCACCCATATCCAGATCCTCCTCTCTAGTTTATGTTTCCCAGATCTCTCTCTTTAGCGAGTAATAAACAAGTATTGATTATTTCATCAATTTTGTACTTCACCCAACGTACATGATAATTTCAATTGAATTATTTAAATAATTTACCAGTCTTTGTGTTCAACATTCATTTCAGATTCGACAATTCTGGCATTTTTCTGTATAATTGTTTCTACTTTTTTATTCAGAGTCTTTTACTTATTATATCCTTTTTGTCTTATTTTTTAGGCTTATTATATTCATTACATTGATCAAAATTGATCCTTTCTTCTTCAATAACAAGTGGTCGGTTCATTACACGAGAATTGATTGACATCACATATTCGCTAAGCAGTCCAATAAAAAAAAACTGTAATGCACTTAAAAAAAATATTCCTATTATTAAAGCTGCTTGCCCCATCACGAACGAATCCCAAAATATTAACTTAATTATTAAATAGTAAAAAGCACAGATAAAAGAAATAAATGAACCAATAAACCCAAATATTGTGGCAATACGTGGCCCAATTTTTGTGTAAGTTGTAAAGGTAAGCATTACATCATTATATAGTTCATACCAACTTATATGAGTTCTCCCACTCATTCTTTTTTGTTGAGTGTAAAGAATATGTTTCTGTTTATACCCAAATTCTGCGACAATACTCTTTATATATGGAGTTGGGTCATGCAAGCTACACAGTATATCAACAAATGATCTATCATATAAACCAAACCCATCAAAATGTTCAATTTGCTCCACATTTTCAGATATCTTTTTAAATAACTTATAGTAAAGAGTTCTCAACAGTCGCTTTATAGGATTTTCTTTGCTCTTATGTTTTACGCCAACAACAAGTTTATAGCCTTTTTCCCATTCACTGACAAACGAGGGGATCAGTTCAACTGGTTCCTGAAAATCAGCAGCTAACAAAACAACACAATCTCCTGTTGCTTGACAGAGTCCGTAGTATGAAGAGGTTGCAGAGCCAAAATTTCGTATGTTAAAGATTGCCTTTACTTTAATGTCTCTCTCACAGATGTTACGAATTAAAGCACGAGTAGTGTCTGTCGAAAAGTTGTCAATAAATATTATCTCATAGTCATAGGAAGATAACTTTCTATCCAACATATCCTTTGTAGCATTATATATGGCCACAACATTACCTTTCTCATTATAGCAAGGAATTACAATACCAATTTTTTTGTTTCTTATAATTTCCCCCCTCCATAAAATAAGTCTATTTCCTAGCAAAGTTTAAATTTTTATATAATAAAATGTTTGCTTTGTCAAACAAAATATACTTTAAAAATAATATACACCAATATATTTTTGTGAAAACTGATAATCTTTTATATATTTAAAGAAAATTTCATTAATACGAATTAAATAGAAAAAACAATTTGTAATTCTAGATCTTAATCATTGAAATTGATATATACTCATTGATAAAAGCTATAAAATTTTTTAAAATAGCTTCACCTATATATACAGCATCTTCAATGTTAAAATATACACTCCCTTTCACTATAATATAGTCATAATAAACCCTTGAAAAATATTTACCGACAAACATCAACCCATCGCTCTATTCTCTCCAGCAAAAAACGAGAAAATAGTCACGACGGCATAAGATTTTATCATAGCTCATGCGTTTGTCGCGATAATATGTGGTATCAAAATATTGATTTTTTCATAAATCTTACTTTGAGCTTGCTATTACTTTTTCTATCCCTTTCTCAAAAGAAATTTCTGGTTTCCAACCTGTATCTGCAGTTAATTCAGCTATATCAGCACATAAATACCGAATTGAATCGTCACCGTATAGTTTTTCCCCATATTCTGGTTCATAATTTGGATTAATTTTATCCTTAATGATTTCAAGATAATCCTTGAGTGGTCGACCCACACCACTTCCTAAAGGATATACTTTACCAGCATGTCCTTTCTGCCCAATTTTAATCAACGCTTTACCAACATCATCCTCAAAAAGATAATCCCAAATATGACTACAGGAACTTAGTTTCATCACTATATTGCTTTTGCATCTTTTTATGAATGTTTTTATGAGTCTATCATCATGATCGTTGACACCGTATGTACTTAGAAGACGAACCCAAATATGTTCTATATTCTTATTTTTACACTCTATTTTTGAAAATATTCCAGCAGCATACTTAGCAATTCCAGTTGGTGTAATAGGACAACAAAAGGTTAAACCAGTTAAAGGCTTTGAAACAAGTCCATATTCCTCTTGACTACCAATACCAATAAACGAAGTACAGCCAAGTTTTTGAGCTAAATGCACAGCATCCAATGTATATCGAACGTTTTTTAACTGCTTATCGCAGGACTCTCTGCCTTTTCTGTCATTATCACACCACCCAATATGATAAAAAGTACAACCCTTTAAAGGAACATCGAATTTTTTACATATTGATAATCCTTCAAGATCACAATCTAAAACTTTTATTAAATTTGACTTCGGAATCAGATCTAATTTATTCGAATTTGGGCGTACAAGAGCAAATACCATGATGTTATTTTGGATACACTGTTTAATTAAAGCCATTCCAACCATACTAGTTGTTCCGGTTAATACTATAGCTTTCATAAATCCTTCAATTTTCTGTCAGACAAAAAATTTCCCTTGTATGACTATATTTTTAGTTCAATATCAATCTAATGTAGAGTATCCCCAGACAAAACGCATGAAAAGAAAAGATAGCTAATAGAGGGTCGGTATATTTTTTCAAAAATCCGTACCCTTTTTTCTTACAACCCTAACAATTGCTCTACATATTCTTCAAAACCACAACTTATCGTAAACCTTTTCTTCTTTAAACTTCTTTTCTTTCCTACATCTAACATCTTCAATATGCTCAATGCCCACTTTCTTACTGTATTCATATTCTCTGCCGCTCTTTTTTCTATTGCCCTATTTGCATCCTCTCTATCGCCCAATCTCCTCGCACTACTCTTTCAAATTCGTTCTTTTTCCCTTCTAAACTGCTTTTATAATATCTCTCCTCTACTTTCTCTTCTCCTTATCGTCGTTCTCACCATTCCTATTGTCTTGAGTCCTTCCCATTTTTCCTTCTATACCAAAATAGCTAACACTCTCAAATGATTATACTAACATCCAACAATTATTTTTGGATGGTATTTTTAAATCAATTTTCTAACAACTTTTGAGTTCGCAATAACTCTTCTTCATTAAGGACAACAAGCATCATATCATCTTTAACTACTATAGATTTAGACGAGGGAAATACCTCCGCA
>JAIRXS010000023.1 GCA_031268145.1 Candidatus Endomicrobiellum siamense | reverse complement strand
CTTCCTTTGAACAATTCTTTTATTGTACTTATCAATAATGATTTGCCAAAACGCCTTGGCCTAGATAAAAAGTAAAATTTACTAGCTGTTGTTACCATATTGTATATATGTTCTGTCTTATCTACGTATATACCATTTCTTCTTCTTAAATCTTCTAGTGTTTGTAATCCTATTGGTAAATTTTTCATAAATAATTCCTCAAGTGTATTTACAAATAGATTCTATTATATTTACAGTTAAAAGTACACTTTATGTAAGCGTTCATAACATTACATTTTAGACTTTTGAAGTATTAAGTATGAAAGAATTTAGTATGCCAAGAAAAAGCATGTTGGAGATGGAGGAAGACCTTATGGTAAAGACTGCTCAAGCAGGTCTATCGAACAATCGTATAGCGCTGGGCTTTGTTTAATTTTTATAGATGCCGTATATATTTTTTTGCAGATGAGATTAATTCCATACGTTACGTAAGGTATACATGATGAAGAGAAAACGTTATTTTTTCTTTTGTATTTTAATTTTTCTTTTATTTATTAAATTTTCAATTGTAATATCCCAATGATTTTCATTTTCTCCATCACTAAGTCTTTGAGGCCATTCTATTAATGATATGTTTTTACTATAAAGGTATTCTTCTATACCAATATCAAAAATACTAGTTTTTTTTAATCTGTATAAGTCTATGTGGAAAAGCTTGAAACTATCAAAGGCTTGATACTCGTTTACAAGCATAAAACTGGAACTTCTAGCAAAACCTGTATTGCCAAAAAATTGTGTTATTCCCTGACTAAAAGTTGTTTTGCCGCTGCCTAAATTGCCATTTAAAAAAACAATATCGCCACTTTTTAATATGGAGGCAAACTTTTTTGCTAAGACTCTTGTTTCTTGTGGTGTTTTAGTTATAAAAGCGCTATTTTTAAAAATGCTTAAATCCGCAATATTTAATTTTTTGTTCTTGTCCATTATAAAAATATTTTACCTTTTTACCATAAATAATTTCACCTATATACGTAATACTAGGAACTAGCTTCTTTATAATTTTTGATTTTGATTTTGGCACAGTAAATACTAATTGATAATCTTCTGCTCCAAATAAAGCAAAATTTAAAATTTGTTTGTTGTTGTTAAAAACTATTTTTAAATTGTATGAAACAGGTATTTTTTCTATATCTATATGAGCGCCTTTAAAAGAATCTTGTGTAATTAAATTTAATGAAACAAATAATCCGTCAGAAGCATCAGTTAATGAGGTTAAATATTTAGATATTTTACAAGATTCTTTAAGTCTTGCTCTGGGAATATTTTGCGCATTTACTAAAACTCGTTCACTTTTTGTGTAATTATATTTTATTCCATGTTTGTAAAGTAAATGGAGTCCAGCTCCAGAATCGCCAAAATTGTTTGTTACTCCTATTAAATCTCCGACTTGTGCTCCTGTTCTTTTTACAGGTTTGCTTTTACCTATTCCTATAACTGTAACTGATATTATGATTTTTTCTGATTTTACTGTATCTCCGCCAGAAAGTAGTATTTTATATTTATTACAAGTTTCTTTTATTCCTTTTAATAAGTCTTTAACAAATTTTTCGGATGTATTGGAAGGAACACCAAAGCCTATAAAAATATATTTTGGCGTTACATTGCCCATAGCGGCTAAGTCACTGACATTTACTTCTATTGCTTTTTTGCCTAGCTCGTAAGAAGTTGTCCAATCTATTTTAAAATGGACATTTTCTATCAGCATATCTTTAGTTATATGAATATAATCTTTGCCAGATTTAAAACAAAAGCAGTCATCACCAATATCAACGATGATATTTTTATCTTTTGTTGTGTTTGATAAACCCTTCTTTATTGAGTTTATCAGGCCGAATTCGCCAAGAGACGAAATTGTTTTTATTGTCATTATTCTGAAATTATACAATTTTGATATAATAAAAACCATTTATGAAATATCTTTTAAAACTCTTTCTTAAAAGGCCGATTATAACAATTTTTATTGTATATTCTTTGTCTATTATAATCTTAAATTACATGGGATATTTTTCAATACAAAATAGAAGTGATATTTTTAAATTATTTAGAGATAATAAAAATATTTTAGTAGAAGGAAAAGTTATATCGGAGCCTTATATTTCAAGGAAACTAAGGAAGTTTGTATTAGAGACTAGTTCTATTAATGATGTTAAAATTAAAGAAAAAGTTTTAGTCAATGCGCCGTCAGGGTATTTAGTAAAATACGGAGATATAATAAGTGTCAGAGGTAAATTATATAGGCCAGTAGCACCTAAAGATTCTAGTAAGTTTAATTATCAAAAGTATCTGGAAAGAAATGAAATATTTTTTGTTTTAAAAATATATTCTTTTGAATATATAACATCCAAACCCAATATTATTAAAAAACTTGCTATTGAATTTAAAAATGATATAGTAAACAAAATAGATAAATATTTTTCATACCCAAACTCAGTTATTTTAAAATCTTTGGTTATTGGAGATAAGACTTCTCTTGATCAAAATATAAAAAATGTATTTTCTGATTCTGGTGTAATTCATATTTTAGTTGTAAGCGGGCTTCATGTTGGTTTTATTGGCATAATTATTCTTTTTGTAGTGAAGCTTTTTTACATTCCTTTAAATAAAGCTTCACTAATAAGTTTACCTCTTATCTTTTTTTATGTTATTTCTACTGGAGCTAACCCTCCTGCAGTAAGAGCTGCAATAATGCTCGCTTGCATATTTATTCCTCTTGCTTTAAATAGAGAGCCGCTAATATATAATTCAATATCTTTATCAGCATTAATTATATTAATGCTTGACCCTCAAGAACTTTTCTTAGCATCTTTTCAAATGTCGTATTTGGCAACACTTGGAATCATTTTTTTATACAATAAAATTTTTAATTTATTTAAAAATGTTAAAAATTCAGTTTTTAAATTTTTTTGCGGTGTAGCTTCTGTCACAATTTCTGCCCAGCTTGCATTAACCCCTATACTTATGTTTTATTTTTCTAAAGTATCAATAGTATCGTTTTTTGCGAACATAATAGTTGTGCCACTTACGGGTTTTGTTTTAGGCGGCGCAATAGTGTTTTATGTCTCAACTTTTTTACTTAAAAACTTGGCAATATTTTTTGCTTATGTTTTAAATACTCTTGTAAGTTTTATTGTGCACGTTACAACATTTTTAGGCAGCTTAAACTTTTCCTCAGTTACTGTAAACAAACCGATTATTTTAGAACTTTTATTATTTTATATATTTTTGATTTTAGTTTTTGCTATTAATGGCAAAAAAAGAATAATACTTTCAGGAATAATTTTAACTTTAAATTTATTATTTATTTAATAAAAGATATTGTTTTTATGTATAATAAATGTATGAAATATTATATTGGAATTATTTATAACAAATCTAAATTGAATGCAAAAAGGCTTGCATTTGAAATTTCGTCTTGGCTTAAGCAAAATAATTGTAAGGTTTTTGTAAGCGAAGCTATGTCTATAAAAGCTAAAAAGTTTGATTTTGTTTTGTCTTTAGGTGGAGACGGTACAATGCTTAAAGTTATAAGAATGTTTTCTCCTTTAGTGGTCCCTATAAAAGGTATTAATCTAGGTTCTTTAGGTTTTTTGACAGACACAGATACAAATGAAGTTTATGAACTTCTAAATAATATTTTTAAAGTAGGTATAAAAATAGAAAAGAGAGTTTTGTTAGCTGTTGAGTTTAATTATAAGAATAAGAAGATTAAAAAAATTGCAGCTAATGACTGTGTTATTAGATCTCTATCTGGTGGTAAACTTATTTCTGTGGATGTTCAAATAGATAAAAGTTTTACAACAGAGTATAAATGTGACGGAATGATAGTATCAACACCTACAGGATCTACAGCCTATTCTTTAGCAGCTTTTGGTCCAATTGTTTATCCAGCCCTTCATGTCTTTATTCTTACACCTATTTCGCCTCACACATTGACTCAAAGACCAATGCTTCTGTCTGACAAGAACAGTATTTTATGTACAGCAAAAAATAAATATAGTAATGGTAAAATTATTATTTCTATTGATGGGCAAGAAAACTATAGTGTTGACAATGTTACTAAAGTAAAATTTTCTTTGTATAAAAAGCCTGTTAAACTTATAAAAAATTGTAGTAAGTCATATTTTGAAACGCTAAAAACTAAATTGCATTGGAGCGTATAGTGATTACCAGTTTATCAGTAAAAAATTATGCTTTAATTGAAGATTTAAACATTGATTTTTCAAAGGGATTTACTGTTATTACAGGTGAAACTGGCTCTGGAAAATCTATTTTAATTAAGTCTATAGAACTTATCACAGGCAAAAGAGCAGAATTATCTTCAATACGTTCAGGATGTGCGGAATGTATAATCACAGCAAGTTTTGAATACAATAATCCTAAAATTACAGAGTTTTTAAATCATTTTTCCATACCTTTAGATGATAATATAATTTTAATACGTAGAACTATAGAAAGTTCTGGAAAAAGTAAAGCTTTTATAAATGATACGCAGGTCAGCTTGTCTGTACTTTCTGGATTAGGAGAGTTATTGATAAATTTTCATAATCAATATGAAAGACATTCTCTGTTACATTTGGATTTTCAATTAGAAAATTTGGATAGTAAAGTAAATAAAATTGATTTTTTACTTAATAAGTGTGCTATTTTGAAATCAAACGTTAAAAGATTAGAAGCTAAGCTTGAATCTATGAATATTTCTGAAATTGAAAGATTAAGAAAAGTTGATTTATATTCGTTTCAAGTGAAAGAAATTCAAGAAGCTAATCTTAAAATTGGAGAAGATAAAAAACTTCAAGAGGAACTGCCAAAATTAAAAAATGCACAAAAAATAGCTGATTTGTCTAAAGAAGTAGTTTCTATTTTATATTCATGTGAAAATGCAACTTTGAGCAATATTTTAAAAGCAAAGAAAAATATAGAAACAATAAATGCTTATGGAGAAAATGCCTCGGAAGCTCTATCTTTGATAGAACAGGCTTATTATCAAACTGAAGAAACATATAGAGAAGTAGAATTGATTTTATCAAGAATTCAATTAGACCCTGAAGCGTTAAATAATTGTTTTGAAAGGTTAGAACTTATTAAGAACCTTAAGAAAAAATATGGAAGTTCAATAGAGATTATATTAGAATATAAAGATAAAATAGAAAAAGAGCTTGATTCTTTAAATAATTATCGAGAAACTTTTTCTAAAGTAAAAGAAGAGCTTTCAAAAGAAACTAGTAAATTAATGGAAGTATGTGAACTTATAAGTGAAAAAAGAAAAAATATTGCTTTAAATTTTAAGAAATTAGTTGAGGAAAAATTATTCGAGCTCGAGATAAAAAATGCTGTTTTTGATATAAAGTTTGATAAAAAAGAGCCATCTGAAAATGGTTTTGATGTGATCGAATTTTTATTTTGTGCAAATAAAGGGGAAAAAGTACTTCCTTTAAAAGATGTTGCTTCAGGAGGAGAACTTTCAAGGGTATTGCTTGCTATAGAGTTAGCATCGCAAATAGAAAGCGATCAAACAACAGTTTTTGACGAAATTGATACAGGAACAAGTGGCAGCGTAGGCGATAGAATAGGTGAAAAACTATTTGAACTTTCAGGTAAAAAGCAGGTTTTTGCTATAACACATTTGGCGCAGGTTTCTTCTTTTGCTCAGACGCATATAAAAATTTATAAAGAAATAGAAAAATCTAGAACGTATACAAAAGCAGTAGTATTGAATAAGGAAGAACATATTAAAGAAGTTGCAAGGATGATATCTGGCAAAAATATAACAGATTTTGCTTTAAAACATGCTAAGGAACTAATATCATCATCTAATAAAGAGCAATAAAGGTATTTATGTTAGATTGTAAGACTATTTTGAAGGATTTCATTTCTTATATAGTTGCAGAAAAAGGACTTGCAAAAAATACAGCTGTAGCATATAAAACAGACATTTTAAAGTTTATTGATTTTACTCAAAGGCATAATATATTAATTGATAATTTACAGCATCACGATATAACAAATTTTCTTTGGGAGTCAAAGTCAAGAGGTTTAAAACCAAAATCTATATATAGACTTATAGAATCTTTAAGACAGTTTTATAAATTTATGATACTTGAAGATTTATCTATAAATAATCCAACTCGTTATTTAACTGTTCCAAAAGTTCCTCAAAATTTACCACAAATGCTTACTCTTGATGAAGTTACAAACTTATTAAACTCTGTAAGTGACGAAAATGAAATGAACATTCGCAATAAGGCAATGTTAGAATTATTATACGCCACAGGTCTTAGAGTCTCTGAGCTGGTAAATCTTAGATTTTGTGATATAAATTTACAAGATTGTTTTGTAAAAGTTTTAGGCAAAGGCTCTAAGGAGAGGCTTGTTCCTTTTGGTCAGAAGGCTAAGAACTTTATAGAGATTTATTTTTCTAAAAGAAAACCTCCTTTAAGCGTCACCGATAATATTTTTATTTCTAGACTGGGTAAAAAAATTTCTAGAGTAGAGTTTTGGCGCCAATTAAAAAATATTGTAAAAAATGCAGGGATAACTAAAAATACTAGTCCTCATACGTTGAGACATTCTTTTGCAACACACTTGCTTTCAAGAGGAGCAGATATTAGGTTTGTTCAAGACATGTTAGGGCACTCTTCAATTTCTACGACACAAATATATACACATCTAGATAAAGACAAAATAAGAGAACAACATAAGTTATATCACCCTAGAGGATAGCTTTTTAATCTTTACGAATTAAACTTTTTGTGGGCATAATTTTTATTTCCAAATTTACTTTATCAAGAGGATTTGATTGTTTCGTTCATATTGCCTGTACGATACCCTAATATGTCTATTGATACATAAATAAAGCCTAAATCTCTAGATTTATTATATATTTCTTCTCTGATGATTTTATTGTTAAAAATGTCAAAACCATTTTCGTCAGTTTTTATTCTGGCTACATTATTGTGGGATCTTACTCGCACATGTTTAAAACCTTTGTCTTTTTCTTTAACTTTAAGCTACTAATTCCTTCCTTTTTGAAAATGCTTCATAATAAACTTCATCTGGGGTCTTATATTCAAGACTTTGGTGAAACCTATTGTGATTATAAAATCTAATGAAATTTGCTACACCTTCTTTTAGATCTGATACTTCAACATAATACTTAAACTTTATATCCTCATACTTTAACGTCTTCCAAAATCTCTCTATGTAAATATTATCTAATGCCTCTTCCAATGCTGATATACAAAACTCTTTTTCCATACTATTTGATATCCGCCAACTTAATACCTTTCTAGAATGTACATCTACTATCACCGTCATATACAAATATCTTCCTCCTACTTTTATATACGTGATATCTGTAGACCACACCTGATTTGGAAACCTTATTTCATAGCCTCTTAATAAATACGGATATTTTTTATGCCTCTCTTTGCATATACTCGTCTTCTTTTTTCTTCTTAGTCCCTTTAAACCATATTTATTCATTACTCTCCTTATCTGCTTTTTCGTTACTTCTATCACTTCCTTCAATACTTCGGATATCTTACGATACCCATAAAAGGGCAATTCTATCATTACTTCTTGTATCCACCCCAATATCGCTTTCTTTCTCTGTGCTTTTTTGTCTTGCAATAATACGAGCTACGCCCTATCCCTAAATATTGACATTGCGCTTCTATGCTCAACTCGCGTATATTTGCCTGTACTTTTTTAAGAACTCCAGTCCTGCATTGACTTTCCCTAATTGCCTATGGAGCTCATCTATCTGCCTTTCTTTTTCCTCTACTTCTTCATCCTTCACATTTCTTCTACTAAAGATTATTCCTGCTTTTTCTTGTTATACCTTTTCCCATATACATATCATTTTTGGATGTACTTCATATGCTCTGATATTTCGCTTAACGTTTTATCTCCCTTCAATGCTTCTAATGCTACCTTTGCTTTAAACCCTTCTTCATACACTTTCTTCATAAGTACTCTCCCATGACTTTTTTATTCAAAGGTTTACACTTATTTTATCCTTCTTTCTGCCTTATTTTTTGGGTTCATTATACTATTTTTCACAAAAGGAAAAGAGTAATTTGAAAATATAGACAGAGATTCTTTTGTTTTATCTATAAATTCATAGTTTATGGCAAGTCTTTCAAGCGTGTCTGGATATTTGGATGCAAAAATGCTGGCCAGGAAAATAATAAACACTGGAAATATAAAGATAATTTTTTTATTCATTTACCTTAGAAAAAGATAAAGTGTTTTGTTTAATAGGTATGTTAGTTAGCAGAAGTTGTTACTAAATTTTGTGATAATACTGAAAAGTTTTTAATACCTTACTAAAATAATATCCAAGCATGCAAGAAGCGCCAGCAAGCATACCTAGTGATAGATTATTATTTAGAAGACCATCTGGTATATGCATGTACAATCCTCCGTATGTGATAATATTATTTTCTTACATTGTTAAGCAAATAAATACCTGTGGTTAGAAATATAATATTTGGTAACCAAGCTGCAACAAAAGGTGAAAGCACAAGATTTTCTCCAAGTGTTTTAGCCATAGCTTGAACAACCCAGTACATAAAAGCTGACACTAGCGCGAGTGTAAAACTTAAAATTCTACTAATTCTTTTACTAGAATTTATAGCAAAAGGTATGCCTACCATCATAACTACAATATGAGCAAACACTGAGGCAAAACGCATGTTTAGTATTATTTTTTCTTTAATTGCAGACTGACCAAAAGTTTTTAATTGGTTTATATATTTTTTAAACTGTTTGATATTCATTGTGTCATAACGTTTATCTTGCACAGACATTTCTAACGGTGTAATATTGATATTTGAGTTATAGCTTTTAAAGTTGATTTCATTCCAAAAACTAGATGAAAAGCTTCTAATAATACCATTTTTTAAAATCCATGAATTGTTTTCCCATATTGATGTTTGGGCTAATATAAGGCGCTTTATAGCAAAATTTTGATCATATTTTTCTATGACTATGTTTTGCATTGTTTTTGATTTGGTATCCAAATAACCTATTGTCATTCTAGCATTATTTTTTAGAGGGATTATTTTATTATAAAAATCTGTTTGTACTGTAATCTCTTCTTTTTTTATTGCTTCTTTTCTGATCTTCTCGTTATATAAACTTGTTTTTGGGATTATAAGCTCTCTTGTAGTGAAGTCTCCAAGACCTATTATAAAACTCATAATAATAAATAGTATTATAATACTCCACAAGTTTATACCAGAGGCTTTTATTGCAATTATTTCATTGTTTTTTGATAAATTACCTAAAGAAAATAGAAGAGCAATAAGAGTAGCTATAGGAAGTCCTTGCATAAGCCATTCTGGAAGATCAGAAAGTAAGTGAAGTATTATTGTATAAAAAGAAGCTTTGTATTCCATATAAAAGTTTATATGCTGAAATAATACCGATATTATTACAACAATTGAGAAAGCTGTAAGAGTAAACAAGAATATTTTAATGAAGTGTTTGATAATATAACTATATAAGATTTTTATCATTTTTTTGCCATTTTGAAAAACAAATATAATCCTGCAAATATGGTTGCAAAATTAGGCAACCATATTATAATACTTAATGGTGCATATTCTTTTTCGCCTAAGCTTGTAGATACAATAAAAAGCATATAATAAAGTATAATTATTCCTAAACTTACCATAAAACTTATTGCTTTCCCTCTTCTAGTAGTAAGTCCTATTGGCAATGCAATTATAATAAAAGCAATTGGAGCGATTGCAAAAACCCATCTGAACCAAAAATCTCTTTGATAGTTTATATATGCTGATAAAGGCGTCCCTTGCCTTTTATATTCGTCTATAATTTTTAAAAGCAAGGGAGATTGTATTGAGGCAATAGAGATAGTATTTTCTTTTATTTTTTCTCCAAAGGAAATGAAGAAAACATACTTATTAAAAGTCATATGCGTGATTTCTGATAAATTTGAAGGATTTGCTTTTTGCATATATCCATTATGTAAGATAAGTTGCACACCTCTATCGTAAGCTTTTACTAAAGCATAAGCGGCAGATATTCTCCAAGTTTCTTTATCTTTTTTAGATAGAATGTCCTTTTGATTTTTTTTATCTTGATTTTCTGCATCGTTTTCAAATTTGTATATGCTAAGGCCAAATAAAGTGTTAGTTTTATTGTTTACTTTATTTGCGTATAAATTATAGTTGCCTATGTTTATAATTGATTTTTCGTTAAATTTAGCTAGAGGGCTCTTTGTTATAATTTCTTCGTAAATGTGTTTAGAATGATTGCTTATTATAGGTGCTATAAAATGATTGAAAAAAATTAAAAATATTGAGACTATAAACACAAGAGATATTACTGGCATTGTTAGAGTTTTATAATCTAAACCAGAAGATTTCATTGCTGTAATTTCATTGTCAGAAGATAATTTACCGTATGAAAGTAAAACACCAAATAATACTGCCATTGGTATAGAAAGTGTTAAAATATTAGGCAAATAA
Organism: Candidatus Endomicrobiellum siamense; assembly: GCA_031268145.1. Lineage (GTDB taxonomy): Bacteria > Elusimicrobiota > Endomicrobiia > Endomicrobiales > Endomicrobiaceae > Endomicrobiellum > Endomicrobiellum siamense. The sequence goes on along the minus strand of JAIRXS010000023.1, from coordinate 7,097 downwards.
AAAAGAAATAATTTTAAAACAAGTAAGATAGCAACTCCTTTAGATAGGGCAAGTTCTACCAATTCAAATGCCATTTGTAAAATTAGTAAAAGAGAAAATACTGATACTCCAAAGATAAAGGAAGAAAAAAATTCTTTGATAATATATAAATGTAATTTTTTTATCATAAATATAGACACGTTAATTATAAAAGCCTTTTATATATAAATCTAGTTAAAGATATTATACAATAAAAATTTACTTTGACCGAATCAACAGTCAAAGTAAATTGTCTATATAAGCAAAATAAAAAACAATTACATAAAATAATATAAAAAACCTATATAGCTTTTTCATTATTTTAGTTTTTGTATTTATAACAAAAGTTTTATATACTACAGCATTATAGATTATATATTTTGATTTTTATATAAATTTATATTGCTGCGATTTTTTAGGTGAAGTTTTTGGTGCAAGTTAGGAAGTTGTTTTTATTTGCTGTATGTGCCTTGTACATAAGTGTTGATAAAAGCAATGAAAAAAATAATAAAAAATCACTATCACTTAAATTGTATAGTTGCTATAATAATAGCAATATTTTTTGTTTTGAATATATTTGCCATATCAATCTCTGAAAAACCATTGAATATATCATTGAAATCCTCAGATAGAGTTGTGTTAAACCTAGGAGAAGGACTTTTAAAGTTTTACCAAAGTATAAATGTTCCAATTGTTAAAATAACAAACAGTATATTCGGTTTATCTATATATAAAGATGTTTTAGTAGATAATAAGTTAGTAAAATTCTATTATCACTTTTGCTTTAAAGACGATAGTCAAAAAAAGGCATGTTCTTCAGTTAGTTTAGCAGGAGTAGTATTATCATTAAATGCGCTGTTTAAAGTTAGCAATATTACTATAAGCTCTTATTCTAATATAAAAGATGATTTAAGTTTTTGTTCTTTAAAAAACAAAGGATTTATAAAACTCATTTTACTATTTATGATTCTTATGCTAATTTTGCCTAGAGGTATTCCTTTGGGGAAACTATCTAAAAGAGTCAATAAAATGCGTTTTGAAAAACCAACTTTATATTTATAAAGTTGGTTTTTTTCGTTGATATATCTAAATAATAGGCAATATATCTAAATAATAAAAAAAGAGGATTAAATTTATGAAACAATGTTTTTTTTTGGTTTCAAATACTCAGCTGATGTTGAGAAACTATTTTAAAAAACTAACAGTGATTAAAATTATATCTACAATTTTAATCAATTGTTTTCTTCTATCATTTGTTTATGGGCAAGCTGTTTCTCAACTGTTAGAACAAGTAAGATTAGGTACGCAGTATAAACAAATATTTGAAGATTTCACTTTGCCATATTCTTATGGAAAAATAACAAGCGCAAACTATACAGGTAGCGATGTTGTAGTAATAAATATACAGGACTTGCATTTACACCCTGGGGTTCAAAAAAATATAGGAAATATTATATCAGCTTTTGATAAAGAATTTGGATTAAATAATGTATATTTAGAAGGAGCATATGGGCAAGTAGATACTTCTTGGCTTACTAAAATAAAAAATAATAATGAGAAAATAATGGACTCAATTGTTGATACTGGGATATTAACAGGGGCTGAGTATTATTCTGCCATTAGTGGTCGTACAGATTTAATAAAAGGGTTAGAAAATAAAGAGCCTTATTTAGAAAACCTAAAAAGATTTGGTGATATTTTAAATCACCAGTCAGAAATCTTAAATATAATAACGAATATGTATGATGATATAAGCTATCTTAAATCTTTATATTACAATAGTAAACAAAAGAAAGCAGAAGAGATTTATTCTGATTATAAATTTTCGGCAAAAGGTTCAGAAAAATATTTTCATCTTATGGCTAAATACGCTGAACGTTTTGGTATAGATATAAGCAAATACGAGAATATAAAAACTTATAATACATTATTAGAATTAGGAAAAGAAATAAATTACGATAAATCAACTAGAGAGTTGAAAGAATTTATTGTGAAATTAAGAGAAATACTTCCTTACAGTGTGTATAAGACATTGCTTGACGCTACAGCTGATTTTAGTCATACAGACAAACTATATATTTATTTAGTTAAACTAGCCAGAGAGTATAGTGTAGATTTATCTGTAACTTTCCCTAATTTAAATAAATTCTTAAGTTATATAGAACTAAGTCAAAAAATTAATTCTTTAGAAATGTTAAAAGAAGAAGAAGAATTGAAAAATGAAATTAGTATAGCTCTTGCAAGTGATGATGGACAAAAAGATATAGCATTTTTAGCTGGTTTTGAAAGATATTTAAGTGATTATTTGACTAGCAAAATTACATCAAGCGATTATATATATTATAAAAATAATATAGATAAATTTAAAAGACTTTGGGTTAAATATGTTGATAATAAAAAAATAAACAGATTAGAACAATATGAAAAAATGTCAGATGAATTTTATGAAGTAAATATCAATAGAAACGAGTACTTTATAAATAATATTGATGTATTAAATGAAAATAGAGGGCAGATACAAGATATTTTAGATGTTTCGTTGCCTTCTAGTGCCAAAGTTATAAAGTCTCTTAAAGAAGCAAAAAAGATATGTGTAGTAGTTACTGGCGGTTTTCATACTCAAGGGGTATCTGAGTTATTAGATGATAAAGGAATATCTTATTTAGTTATAACTCCCAATGTTGATAGCGGCATAAAATTGGCTCAAGAGGCATATTATGCTTTAGCTAAAGAGCAAAGTAAAATACTTTTTCAAATGCTTGCAACTTTACCTTTATCTGAGATTTCTGTAGAACAAAGGTTTATTGAAGCAGTGACTGTCTTAACACAAAAGGGCTACACATTAGAAGTTGTTAATCAAATATTAAAAGCTTTTGAGACAGGTGGAGTAAAAGCTGAAATCTCTGGTGATATAAATAATTTAAATCAAGTACGACTTTCTATTTCTAAAGATGGCTCTATTAAGGAATATATATATGATGGTCAAGCTTTTGTAGAGACTAGCATTGCACAATCACAGCAAATTAAAGAAAAATCTTTTCTTGATTATTTTAAAGTGAAATTAGGATTTTATGGTACTTTAGCTGTTGGTGTGGCAATAGTTATGGCTTTTATTTTTGCTCCATTGTCATCTTTTATGTGGTTTGTAATGCCTTTGTTGATTATTCTAGGTTCAATTCCATTTATTGGTTTTCAATTTTATATGAAGAGTTTTTTAGCCAAAGAATCTCTTAGTCAAAGTGACATTCCTGACATTTTAGAAAATGTTGTTATATTTAAAAAAATAGTTAGAGCTCTCCCATTAAACTTAGCAGAAGAATTCGTTTCTAAAGCTTTAAATATTGATAAAAATGAAGTTATGAACATCTTGTCAGATTCAAATGAAGCGGAACTAGCTAAAAAAATAGCTGGTTTTAGCGAGACTCTTTCTGAAGGTACAGGAACTTCAATGTTGTCTAAAGATGGGACAGTGTCAATTAATTATGACTTTTTTAAAGCTAAATTTTTTGATAAAGCAGGCAATATAATAAATCAAAATTTGTTAGAAGTGTTTGTAAACCATGAATTGAGAAAACAATCATATATGAAATCTTCTAACTCTGTAACAAAATGGGTGCATAAGAATTTATCTTTAATCGAAAATATATTTATTTCAATAGCAGATTTGTTTGATTTTCTTCGTGTAATTATAAGAAACTTGTCTCTTAAAATGCAAGGGTTAGCTTCAATATTCTCTTCAGACAATGCAGATGGTTTTAATAATATTTTTAAAGATGTCAAAGATAGGGTTTTAATTCAAAAAATAAAACAATTCCATGAGTTTAATCCTGATATTGTAATAACAAAAGAAATATTAATTACTTTGGTAAATCTTGACGATGACGTAGCGCAAAAATTAGCAGATGAAATAAATTTTTATGAAGGCGGCGTTCATAAAGATTCAGTAAAAGTACCTGATTTTGCAAAATTTAGAAGTAATTCTTTTGATATTACAGATTTATATGCAACAGATTATAAAGATATAATTGTAATACAAGATCTGTTAGATTATTTAATAAAAGAAAACACTGATTTAGATGTTAAATCTTTTTTGAAAAGTGTGGTTGAAGGTATAGATTCTAGATCTAAAAATTACGAAAAAAATAATTCAGCTTTTATGTGGGATTATCTTAAAAAAGAACTTGTTATTAAAGCTGAAGAAAGTGTTTTTGAAAAGTTAAAAAAAGGAGTAGGGTTACAGGATGTTTTAGAAAGAGCATTACCAGTAGGATCTGCAATAGTTTTAAAACGTATGTTGGATTTGAATGTTATAGACTCTGCGAGCATACAAGCTATTGCAAATAGTAAAGGTGTAACTTCTTATCAGGCTTTGTTTAATGAGGTTGTATATCAACAAGTTGTTTTAAAAGAATTTAACAAAATAAAAATACTGCTTCCTGAAAATTTTCAAACGTTATCTAAAGAAGCAAGTGGGCAATCGTTAAAAAATATTGCCAAAGATGTAGGCGTTTACTTATTGTCAAATCCATTTAAATTAGATAATTCAGGGGTAAATGGTAAACTAAATATAGAGATTACACAATTTGAAGGGTTAGAACAAACAGTGCAATTTTCCTTGAGAGAAGCGATAGTTTATAATTTATTAAAACAAACTCAACCTACAGGAACAGATCTGCAAACCGTGCTTTATTTTATTTCGGTAATAAATAAAGAAATTAATAGAAATAATGACGATCTAAACAATTTACAAACACTTACTTTAAAATCTGATGTATCGCAAAATGAAGCAGAAGTACAAAAATTACAAAATCAACTAAAATTATCTCAAGTTAAAATAGCCGATAAAATAAGTTCAATGAATAAATTTTTGTTATTAAGAAAACAAATTATTTTAAGTACGGCAGAAGATAATAGTACTGATATTATGACAAATGAAAAATGGCAAGATTTTTTTGGTTTATTTTTAACCGATTTAGATCTTTATAATTTATCTATAGAAGATTTTAAAAGTAAATTCCCAAATATAGCAAATTTTTTAGATATAAAACCTGGTTTTGATAATAGAACTCTTAATTTACCACAATATATGCGAGGTAAAAGTATTGTAGATAGTACAAATGGTACCATAGATTTAGTTAAAGCTATAGCAATTTATTACGATTATATTTCCAAAGAAAAATTAGAATTTACTAGTCAAAGTTTGAAAGTAAAATATGAAAAAGCCAAACTTTTAAAATTTAGTCAAGCTTTGAATTCTGATTGTTTAAATCTGATAAATCTTAAGAATAGTCAACCTACAGAAGAAATAAGATCTGTTCAAGATCTAATGGATGAAATGTATATAGATACAAGTGGATCGTTTTGGAGAGGATTTAAAAGTGTAGTTGGTATTTTTCTTAGCAAAATTTTCGGTGTGGATCTTGGAAAGCTGAGAACACCTAAACAAAAAGTTAAGGCTACGATTATTGCTGCAGCGCTTGTGCTTTTAGTGGTTGCTTTTTACGTTATATATTTCTTTGTGCCGTTAGGGTCACTTATCGCGAGCATTATGACAGCAGTAAAGTTTATGTCAACTTATGTTGTGTCATTTAGCGGTGAGATTATTATGGTTATTTCTTATATTAGAGATTTGGTAAAAAATGGATTTGATAAAAAAGTTTTTGCGAAATTTATTCTTAAATTATTAATTTTTACGTTTGTGCATATAGCACTGCTGTTTATCGTACCAATGCCTGCTACCGCGGCACTTGGTATAATCGGCGTTTTTTTAGCTTATAATGCCAACAATAAGATAAAGGTTTCTTATAAAAAATTGTTGGCTAGAGAGGCATATGGTTTAGTAATAGAAGGTTCTACAGTAAGGGGTTATTTGGAAAATATCTTTGAAGAATTAAAAAGAGAAAATATAATTTCAGAAGAAGAATTAGAAAAATGTAAAAAAGCTCTTGAAGATCCAGAAAACAATGATTTTATTGAATTTAAAAATCCTGAAGCAAACAATATTATTGATTTTATTTTTAACAAACTATCATCTAAAGATACCAAACTACCAATAGCATCTTCAGATATATTCTCAACTTCTGAGGAACAATATTCTATTGAATGGGCCAAAAATGGTCTCTTTGCGGATACTCAAAAGAAAAGGATCCCTATTGCCAATCCCGGACTTGGTATTGCTATGGCAATATTGCCTATTTTAGTTTGGGTTAATGCACTTTGGCTTTTGCCATTAATTTTAGGAATTGTTGTTTTAAAAATGTTGATACCAAAAAGTTTGTTTGAGCATATAGACAAATCAAAAAAAGTATCTACTGCTTTTAAAGAATGGGGGAAAAAAAGCGTAGAAAAGATAACTTCTAAATTTGTGATAGAAAAGAAAAATAAAACAGTTAAAGATTTAAAATCAATAGTTGGGTCACAAAACAGTCTTGGTAAACTTACTTTATTGCACTTACCTACTAATGCTAATTTGATGACTAGTCTAAATTTAGGTGCGCCTTTAAAAAAATTAGCAAATCTTTTTTCTGCGTTAAAGATAAAAAATTTAGATGAAAAAGTAAGTTCTTTTTCTAACTCATTGTCTTCAGTGTTTAATTCAAGATTTACTTTTTCTAAAAGTGTTTTTAATATGTTAATTCCAGTTCTGGTTATAGTATTTGGTGTTTTACAATTCAGTCCATTTTTTATTGTGGGGTTAGTTATATTACAGCTGTTTATTAATTCTTCTCTTTTTAAAAGATTACTTGGAGAATCTAAAGATGGCGATGAAAAAAGCTTGTCTGAATTAATGAAGGAAGGTATAAAGACTCTGGTGGAAAAATACGATGTTAGGGTGGTAATAGGTAGAGAGTTTGAGAAGGGTATAGGTAAAGTGGAAGAAGAGTTGGTCAGGAGGGGTTACAATTTATATGAAGGTAATAAGTGGGAAGAGTGGATAGGAGCGATGAAGAAGGAAGAGGAGTTAAGGAAGGCAATGGAAGAAGGGAAGAGAGTATTGGAGGGAGAGATAAGGAAGAAGGAAGGAGAGATGATAGGGAAGGTGGAGGGAGAAAGGAAGAAGTTGGAGTTGGAGATAGAGG
>JAIRXS010000022.1 GCA_031268145.1 Candidatus Endomicrobiellum siamense | reverse complement strand
CTTCCTTTGAACAATTCTTTTATTGTACTTATCAATAATGATTTGCCAAAACGCCTTGGCCTAGATAAAAAGTAAAATTTACTAGCTGTTGTTACCATATTGTATATATGTTCTGTCTTGTCTACGTATATACCATTTCTTCTTCTTCTTAAATCTTCTAGTGTTTGTAATCCTATTGGTAAATTTTTCATAAATAATTCCTTAAAGATGTTGTGAATAAGATTTTATTATATTTATAAATTTAAGAATGTTGGTAAATGTGTAAGTGTCGTTTCAGAAAGAACACAGATGAGTGCAACAATTGCAGCAATATATGCAGGAGCAAGCGCTATGATGGTGGGAATATCAGGAACAGTAGCGGGTTTGCATCAGCTCGAATTAACCACCTGCGCAAAGTTAAAGCTTTTTTATACCATCAGCACTGCTGGATAGCTGAAAATATGTAGAGCAATTGTTAGGGTTATAAAAAGAAAAGGTCAAAAAATTGAATAAAAAACCGACCTTCTATTAACTATCTTTTCCTTTCATGCGTTTGTCGTGATGAACGCTTACATATTATTGACAGTTTTTATATCTTTTTATATAATATAGCTTGAAAATATAAGAGGTTCTAATGATAATTCTTACAGGTGGGGCAGGATTTATAGGTAGTTGTTTTCTTTGGAAATTAAATCAAGAAGGAATTAAAGATGTTTTAGTTGTTGACCATCTTGACGATACTGAAAAATGGAAAAATTTATTAGGTAAAAGTTATTATGACTATATACAAAAAGATGATTTTTTTAATGCAGTTGTAAGTAGACGAGTACCAAAGACTGAAGCTATTGTCCACCTTGGAGCATGTAGTTCTACAATTTTATCAGATGCAAATTACTATATAAAAAATAATTACGAATATTCTAAAATTCTTGCTTTGAGGGCTTTTGAATTAAACATTCCCTTTATTTATGCTTCATCTGCTGCCACTTATGGAGATGGAGACAGTGGTTATGACGACGACATATCAAAAATAAAAAGTTTATCTCCTTTTAATATGTACGGCTTTTCAAAACATATGTTTGATTTGTGGCTTTTAAATAATAATTATTTAAATAAAGCTGCTGGTATTAAATTTTTTAATGTTTTTGGACCAAATGAGTATCATAAAGGAGATATGCGTAGCGTGATATGTAAGAGTTATGATGTTATTGAACGCGATGGCGTAATTAAATTGTTTAAATCCTATAACCCTCAATATAAAGATGGGGAACAAAGAAGAGACTTTGTATATATAAAAGATGTTGTAGAAATTATGTATTTCTTATTTAAAAGCCCTTCAAAAGTTGGAATATTTAATATTGGGACTGGCAAGTCAAGAACATGGAATGACATAGCAAAGTCTATGTTTCTTGCTGCAAACAAACAAGAAAAAATAGAATATACGGATATGCCTGATGCATTAAAGTTGAAATATCAGTATTTTACAGAAGCTAAAATTGATAATTTGAGAAATGCAGGATACACAAAACCATTTATGGAGTTGGAAGATTCTGTAAAAGATTATTGTGGTTATTTAAAAAACAAGTCTTATTTGTAATTATATATTTTAGGACTAAAGTGAATAATAAATTTTTAAATCTAATAGATTCTTTTAAAAAGCAATCAATTTTGGTTGTAGGCGATACAATGATTGATAGGTTTATATGGGGTAAAGTTAGGCGAATTTCACCTGAAGCTCCAGTACCTATAGTAGAAGTTACAAAAGAAACTCAAGTGTTAGGCGGCGCTGCTAATGTTGCAAGTAACATAGCAGCTTTAGGCGCTAAGGCTTACATGGTAAGTACAATAGGGAGCGATTTATACGGAAAGATTTTAGTAGATATGTTTAAAGAAAAGAAAATTAACGCTGATTATTTAGTTTATGATGATAAAAGACCCACTATAGTAAAAAGTAGAATTATTGCTGTAAGCCAACAGCTTGTTAGAATAGACAAAGAAGTTAAAGGTCAGTTTGAGAGTCGTATAGAAAATAAACTTATTTCTAGTATAGAAGCGCTTATTCCTAAAGTGAATGCTGTTATAATTTCAGATTATGGCAAAGGCGTTGTATGTCAAAAGATTTTAAAAAAGACAATTACTTTAGCAAGAAAATATAAAATTCCTGTAACGGTTGATCCCAAAGTAGAACATTTTAAAAAATACAAAAGAATAACAACAATGACGCCAAATGAGAAAGAAGCAATTGAAGGAATGAATGCAAAAAATATAGAAACAGGGTTGGATGTGGAAAATTTAGGAAAAAGAATTTTAAAGACTTTAAATTCTGAATCTGTGGTTATTACTCGCGGCGAAAAGGGAATGACTTTAATTGAACCAAATAATAAAATTACAAATATTCCTACAAGAGCAAAAGAAGTTTATGATGTTACAGGCGCAGGCGATACTGTTATTTCTACTATGACGCTTGCTCTTGCGGCAAAAGCAGATTTGTTGACTTCTGCAGAAGTTGCAAACTTTGCTGCAGGGATAGTTGTTGCAAAATTAGGTACTGCTACTGCAACTCCAGAAGAACTTAAAAATGTTATAAGTGAGTTTTATAAATGAAAATAGCTGTTATCATACCTTCTAGATATGGTTCTAGCCGTTTCCCTGGTAAGCCATTGGCCTTAATTAAAGGCAAATCACTTATTCAACATACGATTGAAAGAGTAAAATTGTGTAAAGAGATTGATTTTATAGCTGTAGCTACTGATGATAAACGTATTTTTAATACTGTAAAAAGTTTTGGTTTTAACGTTTTTATGACTCCAAAAACTTGTAAAACTGGAACAGATAGAATAGCTTTTTTAGCTAAAAAAGAGTTGAGCAAGTACAATGCATTTATTAACGTGCAAGGTGACGAACCTTTGATAGATCCAAACCTCGTAGATGAAATTGCAAAGTCTTTTAAAAGGGATAAAGCTTTGAAATATGTAACAGCTGCGTTTAAAATAAAAGATAAACAAAGCATAGATAATCCCAATGTTGTAAAAGTTGTTTTTGATAAAGAAAGGTATGCGCTTTATTTTTCTAGAAGTCCTATACCTTACAATAGAGATAATATAAAAACCAATTATTATAAACATATAGGCATATATGGATATAAGAGAGAATTTTTATTGAATTTTTCAAAAAGTAAAATGTCTGTTTTGGAAAAAACTGAGAATTTAGAACAATTGAGGGCTTTAGAAAATGGTAAAAAGATAAAGGTTGTTATTTCAAAGAATGATTCTATTGGTATAGATATGTCAGAAGATATTTTAAAAGTAGAAGAAACGTTTATAGCTTACAAGAGAGGATATAAAATAAATGCGAAACAAGTGCGTTAAGATTGGCAATAGTGTCCTTTTATCAAATGACAAACCATTATCAATTATAGCAGGACCTTGTGTTATAGAAAGCCAAAAACATGCATTTAAAATGGCGACTAGTTTAAAAAAAATAACTTCACAATTAAAAATTCCTTTTATTTTTAAGTCATCTTATGATAAAGCTAATCGTTCTTCAGCGCAATCTTATAGAGGACTGGGTATTGATGAAGGATTAGCAATATTAGCTAAAATTAGAAAAGAATTAAAAGTTCCTGTAATTACAGATGTCCATTCTCCTCAACAAGCTAAAACAGCTGCAGAATTTGTAGATTTTTTGCAAGTCCCTGCTTTTTTATCTCGCCAGACAGATTTAATACAAGCTTGTGCTACGACAGGTAAACCTGTAAATGTAAAAAAAGGGCAGTTTTTAGCTCCAGACGATATGGTTAATGTTGTTGCCAAACTTGAAAAGTTTGGTAACAAGCAAATATCCATAACTGAAAGAGGCGCAACTTTTGGTTATCATAATTTAGTGGTTGATTTTAGAGGTTTAGAAGTTATGAAACGTACTGGATATCCTGTTATTTTTGACGCTACTCACAGTGTGCAGCTTCCCGGTGGAGGAGGCTCTTACACTAGTGGTAATAGAGAATTTGTTTTACCTCTTGCTAAAGCAGCATCGGCAATCGGGATTTCTGCTATTTTTATTGAAGTTCACGATAATCCCGACAAAGCACTTTCTGATGGAGCAAATAGTTTAGATTTAAAAGATTTTAAACAATTTTTAAAAATAGTTAAAGCGATAGATAGGGTAGCCAAATGTCAAAAGATATAAAAAAAATTAACAAAATGCAGGTTTGGAAACCAACATATTTGTGGTATGGCAAGGTTTTTATAACAATTTTTGTTTTGTTGAGTATTTTGTTTTTTGTGTTAAATATTATTTTAAAACCTTATATGAGAAAGATTAAGCCTGAATTAACCCCTTGGCTTGGTAAGACTCATGAAAGAAGTGAACAAAATGGATAATATAATTGAAAAAGCAAAAAAAGTTAAACTTTTAGCTTGTGATGTTGATGGAGTGCTAACTAAGGGAGAAATAATAATTTTTAATAATGGTGAAGAGATAAAAATTTGGAATGTTAAAGATGGAATGGGGTATAATCTTCTTTCGAAAAGTGGACTTAATATTCAGACTGCTTGGATAACAGGAAGGGGATCATTACAAGTACAAAAAAGAGCAAAAGTCATAAAAATAGACTATCTTGTAGAAGATTGTAGCGATAAATTAAAAGCTTTAAATGAAATATTAAAAAATCTTGAGTTAACTTTAAATGAAGTTGCATATATTGGCGATGATGTTATAGATATTGCAGTTCTAAAGTCTGTTGGTTTTTCGGCATGCCCTAAAGATGCAGTTGAAGATGTAAAGAACAATGTTTTATATGTTTCACCTTTAAACGGAGGAAAAGGTGTCCTAAGAGATGTCATAGAAATAATTATGAAATCTCAAGGGGTATGGGAAAAAGTTTTAGGGTGTTTTTTATGTTGAATTTTACAAAAATTAAAAGAAGATTTTATTATTATGGGGCATTTGTTTTTTCTAAAGTAGTATTATTTATACCATATAAATTTTCAGTAGGATTTTTAAGTAAATTTTTTGGCATTTTAGCTTATATAGTTGCTATTGACGGCAAAAATATTGCTAAAAAAAATATAAAACATTGTTTCCCTCAAAAGACTGATATCGAAATTAGAAAAATGATCATTAAAATTTTTACTAATGAAGCTAAAAATTTTTTTGAGCTCGCATATTTTCCAAAAATGGATTCTAAGTTTTTGCGTGACATTTCTACCGTTGAAAATGTGGATATTATAAGAACTAGTTTAGCAAAAGGTAGAGGCATTCTTTTTTTGAGTGCCCATACTGGAAACTGGGAAATTGGCGCGGCTTCTATAGCTTCTTTAGGAATCTCTCTTAATGTTGTTGCAAAAAAGATCTATATAGATAAACTTAATGATATGCTTGTAAAGTATAGAACAATAAAAAATGTAAAGGTTATATTAAGAGATCGATCTGATACAGGTATAAAACTTTTAAGAGCTTTAAAAAAAGGTGAGAGTATTGCTTTACTCATAGACCAAGATACAAATGTTCCAGGAGTGTTTGTCGATTTTTTTGGCCAAAAAGCTTGGACCCCTTCAGGATTAGCTGTTATGGCTTTGAAATCTAAAGCAGATATTTTGCTAGTGCTAGATCAGAGACTGGATAGATATAGACATAAAACCGTAATAAAAGGCCCTTTAACAATAGAATCTTCTGGTGATTTTAATACTGATGTTAAAAATCTTACGCAGAAAGCTTCTTCGATGTTGGAGGAACATATAAAACAATATCCTTCTCAGTGGGTTTGGTTTCATGATAGATGGAAAACAAGACTCAAAGAAGAAAATAATAAATAGAGATATTTTTGTGAACAGTCTGAAAAAAATTAAATTAATTTTGTTTTTTATTTCTTTTATTTCCTGCTTATTTTTTGGATGCAAAGAAAAGAAAATTGTTATAGAAGAAACACCGCCTATATCAGAACAGACAATAGAGAAATTTACTATTACTCAAACAAGTGATGGTAAATTGAAAATGATTTTGGAAGCAGAATCTGCCATAATAAATGATGAAGATCAAATTGCTAATTTAAAACTGCCTATTATAAAGTTTTATAATAACGGAGAATATGTTTCTACCCTTGTTACTGAAAAAGCAAAAATAAATATGGAAACATATGATATAGAGGGGTTTGGTAAGTGCACCATTGATAATTCAGATAATGAGCAACTTCAAACTACAGATTTAATGTATGTTGCTTCCAAAGAGTTAATATATAGCAATAAAAATATTGAAATTACAAAGCCAGATCAAAAAATTTATGGAACAAGTTTTCAATCCGATGTAAAGCTGGAGAATATTGTAATAAAAAACCAAAGGACAGTATTTGATAAGAGTTAATGCTATATTTTTCATAATATGTTTTTGTATTTGCTCTTGTTTTTCAGAGCATACTTCAGAAAAAACTATTATAACGGGCGATACGATGGAAATAAAAAATGTTGGCAAAGTGACTGTTTCTAAAGGTCATTCTGTTGCTGTTAATAAAAATAGTACTATAAATGCTGACGAAATGTCTTATGATAAAGAAAAATCTTTATTTTCAGCTAAAGGAAATGTTAGACTATCGTCTAAAACTCAAAAACTGGAACTTCTAGAAGTTTATGGTAAGTATTCAAATTATAACCCAAATACTCAAAAAGGAAAAATTTGGGGAGATGTTTTAATAAAATATTTTGTTAATAATTCAACATCTCCTTTGCTATTGCGCGCGAAAGAAGTTTATGTAGATAACAATAGTCAAACTTTAGCTGCTCACAATGATGTTGTAGTTGTAACTTCTTCTGGTACAATTTATGCAGACAATGGAAATTTTGATAAAAAAACTTTAGGAATTATTTTCAAAAAAGATAAAAAAAAACCTGTTGCTCATGTGTTACGTAGTGGCAATAAGGGCGTCTATGAAGCAGATAAAATGATTTTTTGCAATTCAAAAAATGATGAAAAAAGAATAGTTATGAAAGGTTCAGTTTTAGGAAAAATTAAAATGGAAGATGAAAAAAATGATACTAAAAACTGAAGAGCTATTTAAAAAATATAAATATAGAATGGTTGTAAATGGTATAAGCATAAGCGTAAAACAAAGTGAGATTGTAGGGCTTTTAGGTCCTAATGGAGCTGGGAAAACAACAACATTTTATATGGCAGTTGGCCTTATAAAGCCTTATGACGGCAGTGTGTATTTAAATAACGATGAAATAACAAATTGGACTATGTACCAAAGAGCAAGGGCTGGTATTGGTTATCTTTCCCAAGAATCATCTATATTTAGAGGTCTTAGCGTGCAGGATAACTTATTTGCTATAGCGCAAATGTTGCCAATTTCAAAACCTCGACAAAAAGAAAGAGTAGATATGTTACTTTCAGATTTTGGTTTGACAAAATTACGTAAACAGTTAAGCGTAACTTTGTCAGGAGGAGAAAAAAGAAGACTTGAGATTGCAAGAGCTTTAATTACTAACCCTAAATTTTTGCTTTTAGATGAACCTTTTGTGGGTATTGATCCTGTTACAGTTGATGATATACAAAAAATTATAAAGGAACTAAAGGCAAGAGGTTTGGGTATACTTATAACAGACCATAACGTAAGGGAAACTCTTGAGATTATAGATAGAGCTTATATAATTTACGAAGGTAAAATTTTACTTGAAGGCACTGCTAAAGATCTACTCAATAACCCAAAAGCAAGAAAGGTTTATCTTGGTGAAAATTTTAAAATGTAATTTCGATTGAAAGGCCATCAACAATTTTGTATATTTTAAATGTATGCTAAAGGAGATGAGAATGCAGATTAACATTACAGCTAGACACTTAAAGTTGACAGATACTATTGATTCTTATGTGCGCAAAAAAGTTTCAAAGTTTAACAAGTTTTATGATGGAAGCGATGTGTATTCTCATGTGATCCTTTCAGTAGAAAAAAATAGACAAATCACAGAAATAATTTTTCATATAGGAAAAATTTCATTTAGAGCAAAAGATCAATCAAAAGACTTATACGCATCAATAGATTTAGCCTCAGACAAACTCGAAAAACGACTCAAAAAGCATAAAGAAATTTCAAAAGATCATAGAAGAGAAGAATCACAAAAAAAAGTGAACTTGGAAGAAGTTTTTTCTTATGATGTTCTGGATGATTCTAGAACAAAAATTGCCGAAATAAAACGATAAGAGTGACAGTGGCTCGGTTCAAAAGTTCTTTTAGAACCAAATGAAATGTAGTATAAATAGGAGAAATTTAGATGAAAATTATGGATTTTTTAAGTCAAGACGCAATTATTGTTGATCTAAAAGCAACTGATAAAAAGTCAGCAATAATTGAGTTAGTAGATGCTTTGGGAAAAACAAAAAAGATTAAAAAGACAGATGAAATTATAAATGTAATTTTGGAAAGAGAAAAGTTGGGTTCAACAGGAATTGGACAAGGTGTGGCTATACCTCATGGCAAGGTAGATGTCTTAGCAGAACAGATGGGAGTTTTAGGGATATCTCATAAAGGTATAGAGTTTAACTCTTTAGATGGAGAATTAGTACATATAGTTTTTCTTTTAGTAGGTCCTGTAGAAGTGGCAGGACAGCACTTAAAAGCACTGTCCAGAATTTCGAGATTGTTTAAGGATAAATTTTTAAGGCAAGCTATAAGGGAAGCTAAAACTTCAGAAGATGTTGTAAAAATTATACAGCAACAGGATGTGTATTAAAGTTTATGGATATTCAACTTCTTGTTACTCAAAAAGCTAAAGACTTTAAACTCAAGCTTTTAGCGGGTAAAGAAGGTTTAAATAGGGCGATTACAGTTCCAGAATTGAATAGGCCAGGTATTGCTATTGCAGGTTTTTTTGAGCATTTCCCATATGAACGAATACAGATTATAGGTATAATAGAGTATACATATTTAAAACAGTTAGGCTATGACAGACAGATAGAAGTTTTAAATAAAATTTTTTCTAATGAAAAGTCAGTAGGCTGTATTTTAACAAGAAATTTAGAACCTACAGACGCAATGATTAAAGTTTTTTCCGATTTAAAAGTTCCACTTTTAAGCACAGAGCTGAGATCTTCTACATTTATTGGAGATTTAGCATATTATTTAGATAGAAAGCTTGCCACATCGCTTAAAATTCATGCTGTGATGACTAATGTTTATGGACTTGGCGTTTTAATTGTTGGAAAGTCTGCTATTGGAAAATCTGAATGTGCTATAGAGCTTGTTAAAAGAGGTCATAAATTTGTTGCTGACGATATTGTTAATATTAAGAAATGCTCTGGAAGAACTTTGGTAGGAAGTGGGTTAGAGTTTACTAAATATCTTATGGAAATAAGAGGGATAGGAATAATAGATATTAAAGATTTGTTTGGTTTAACTTCTATTTTAGATGAGTCAAAAATAGAACTTGTAATAAAATTAGAGAAGTGGGAACATTTAAAAAAATATGACAGAATAGGCTCAGAAGAGCCTTATGCTGAATATTTTGATGTAAAGATTCCAGAGGTTATAGTTCCCGTAGCGCCAGGTCGCAATCTTGCTGTTTTAGTTGAAACTGCAAGTTTAAATCAAAGACTTAAGAATAAAGGTTGTTTTACGGCTAGAGATTTAGATATTAGATTGCAAAAAAAGATAAATAAACTATAGTTTATGGTTGAATTATATATAATTTCAGGCATGTCTGGGGCTGGAAAAAGTCAAACTCTTAAAATCTTTGAGGATTTTGGTTTTGAGTGTATTGACAATATGCCTGTTGTAATGTTTAAAGATTTTTTAAATATTTGTCTAAAAGAGAAGGACAAATACAAACATGTTGCGATTAGTATTGATTCTAGAGCTGGGAAAGATTTGTCGCATTTCAAAGATATTTTAATTGTTTTAAAACAATTAAAAATCAAATATAAAATTATTTTTTTAAATGCTTCTGACAAAATTTTAGTAAGACGTTATTCAGAAACGCGTCGTAGACATCCCTTAGGTAAATCTGTTTCTTTAGGCATATCTCTTGAAAGAAAAATTGTAAGTGAAGTTTTTGAGTTTGCTGATGAAGTTGTAGATACTTCTGTTTTAACAATAGGTGAATTAAAAAAAACTATCTCAATAATTGCAAAAATTGAACAATCTGGAAAGCAATATTTAAATATATCTGTAGTGTCTTTTGGGTATAAATATGGAATTCCAAGTGATGCAGATGTTATTTATGATGTACGTTTTATCACAAATCCAAATTATGTTTATGAGTTGAAATACAAAACAGGTCAGAATAAAGCTGTAGGAAATTATATAGAAAAGCAGAGAGAGTTTAAGATTTTTTTTAATATGTTTTCTAGGTTAATAGAATTTACATTGCCGTACTATATAAAAGAAGGAAAAAGTTACTTAACTATTGCAATTGGTTGTACTGGTGGCAGGCACAGATCAGTATTTGTGGCAGAGCAACTAGCTTCTTTATTAAAAAGTCAAAAGTATAAAGTAAAACTAAATCACAGAGATATATTGCAAAATAAATAATACATATTTCTCTTTTTTGGAGAAAATTGTGATTAAAATTGTTGTAGCAGCGCATGGCAACTTTGCTAAGTCCTTAGTTGAAACAGTAGTACTTATAGCTGGTAAACAGGAAAACATTTATGCTATTTCTAATGAAAAAAATGATAGTTTAATACAACTACAAAACAAAATACAAACTCTTTTAAGTGAGATAATAGATGACGACGGAGTTTTAATACTTACTGATATGATAGGCAGTAGTCTAAACAATGCTTCTTGTAAGATGTTTAATATTTTTAATAATGTTGAAATTATTTCAGGTGTTAATCTTCCTATGTTATTATCTGCTATGTTTGCTAGTAAAACTATTAAAAATGTTTTACAGTTGTCTGAAAATGTTTTTGCTGAGAGTCAAAAAAGTATGGTTAGTGTTAGAAAAGCTCTAAGTGACAAAAATGACATTTAGTAAGGAAGGAAAATAGTGCCAATATCTTTGGTTAGAGTAGATGATAGACTTGTTCATGGACAGGTAGTGCAGGGCTGGCTTAAAACCATTTCTGTTAATGTTCTTTTAGTCGTTTCAGATATTGTAGTTCAAGATAAGATGCAACAAGCTCTTATGGAAATGGCTGTTCCAAACGATATAAAGCTTGAGATAAAAAATTTAAAAGATGCAGTCAATATTTTAAGGGCTACGGATAGTAAGTCTAATGTAATGGTTTTAATGGCCAGTCCCAAAGAAGCTTTTGATATATTAGAGAGTGGTATAAAGTTTAATTCTTTAAATATTGGTGGGATGCATTTTTCTAATGGTAAGAAGCAAATTTTGAACAATGTATGTGCTGATAATACAGATATAGAATTTTTATATAAAATTTATCAAAAAGGGATTGAGCTAGAGTCAAGAGTTTTGCCAAGAGATGATAGGGTAAATGTTATACCTTTAATAGAAAAAGAATATTTAAGTTTATCTAAGGCGGAAAAATGAGTAAAGTTAAGTTTATCTTTTGTACGCATAATCACCAACCAGTTGGTAATTTTGGTTGGGTTTTTGAAAAAGCTTATCAATCGTCATATAAACCGTTTTTAGATGTTTTGTCTAAACGTGTGAACATAAAATGGAATTTACATTTAAGTGGAATCCTTTGGGAATATTTAGAGCAAGAACACAAAGAATATATTAAAGATGTTCAAGAGCTTGTTAAAAAGGGAAGATTAGAGGTATTATCTGGAGGCTATTTTGAGCCTATAATGTCTTCTATCCCAGATAAAGATAAATTAGGACAAATAGAAAAATTGACTAAATATATAAAAAACAAGTTTGGGATTAATCAGGCAAATGGCATGTGGCTTGCAGAAAGAGTTTGGGAACCTTCTATGCCAAAAGTTTTTGCTCAGGCGGGCATGAATTATACAGTTTTGGACGATTGCCATTTTGCAAATGCAGGTTTTAATATTGATAAGTTAAATGGTTACTATACGACAGAAGAAGAAGGTTGTAAATTAAATATATTCCCTATAAGGCAAAAAATGAGATATTTAATTCCTTTTTCTAACGTAGAAGATACAATTGAATATTTTAAGTATTTAATACAAGAAAGTCCTATGGAAGACCCTATTGTTGTAATGGCAGATGATGGTGAAAAGTTTGGAATGTGGCCTAGTACATATAAGCATGTTTACGAAAATAAATGGTTAATTAATTTTTTAACTGCATTAGAAAATAATGCAGATATTGTAGAAACTGTAACGTTTAGTGAAATCTTAAGATTAAAAAAATCTTCTGGCAGAGTATATTTGCCATGCTCATCTTATTTTGAGATGTCTAAATGGGCACTGCCATCACAGCAGCAAGAGAGTTTTGAAGGTGTTTTAAATAGGAATACTTATGATACGGAAGAAAAAAAGTTTTTAAGAGGTGGTTTTTGGAAAAATTTTCTTGTAAAGTATGAAGAATCAAATAATATGCATAAAAAAATACTTTATGTAGGGAATAAATTAGAGTTTTTAAAAAACAATGACAAAAAAGCTTTTAGAAAAGCTAAAGACTTTTTATATGCTGCCCAGTGTAATTGCGCGTATTGGCATGGAGTTTTTGGAGGCATTTATCTTCCTCATTTGAGAAATGCTATTTATAGTAATAGTATAAAAGCAGAAAACTGTTATAATAAAACTATGTTGAAAAAATCCTCTTGGAATATTTTTGATCTAAACTGTGATGGTCAAGAAGAATATTTGTATGAGAGTAAAACACAAAACATTTATGTGGCTACATCTTGTGGAGGATCTATTTTTGAATGGGATATTTTTAAAATTAATTACAATTTATTAGATACGCTTACAAGACGTTATGAACCTTACCACAAAAAGTTAAGAGAAAATATTGATAAAGCTATATTGGTAGATGATAGTCCTTTAGAAGTACAAAGTATACATGATGATGCTATTAAAGTTAAAGAATTTGAATTAGATAAATATCTAGTATATGATAGTTATAGAAGATCATCTTTAATAGATCATTTTTTTTCGTGTGATATAGAATATGACGCTTGTTTGTTTGGCAATTATCAAGAAAAAGGCGATTTTGTGTCAGGTAGATATGAGGGAGAAGTCGTTAGTATAAGAAAATTTTTAAAGAAAAAAACAAAGCTTAAATTATATCGATATGGAAATGTTGACGGGAAAAATGTTAAACTTATTAAAGAAATTTTCCCTCTAGAAAAAGGATATCATGTTAATTATTCTATAAGAAATAATTGTAGTGACAATTTGGAAATTTGTTTTTCTCCAGAGCAAATATTTGCTTTTTCTTCTAAAACTGGAGATGATATAGGAAATTTAAAAAATATTGAGACCTGGAAAAGGTACGATGATTATCTGAAAATAGAAATTGAACTTAATTTGTCTGAAAAATGTGATTTGTTTGTTTATCCAGTTGAAGCTGTTATGAATTCTGACAATGGCTATGAAAGGGCATACCAAGGGACAGCTGTTTTTCCACTGGTCAAGTGTATTGTAGAGCCTGGAAAAGAGAAAAAGTTTTCAATGGAGACAGTTGTAAATTTTAAGTAGCGTATAGATAGGTGGTCTATGATAGAAAGTATATTTTTTTATGCTTTAATAGGTACGTTGTGCAGTATGGATATAACTGCTTTTGGACAGTTTATGATATGCCGTCCTATATTTTGTGCACCTATTGTTGGTTATTTTATGGGTGATATTAATACAGGTTTTTGGATAGGAATGATTGTGGAATTACTGTGGGTAAATGCTATTCCGATGGGAGTAATAGTACCTGTGGATGTTTCTTTAATAAGCATTCTGGCTACTTTTTGGGTATGTAAGTATTTTTTTGGATTACAAGAGGCAGCAGTTTTTGCTTTAGTTTTATCTGTTCCCTTTGCATATTTTTATAGAGATATGGATATTTCTGGTAGAAATTTTAATACTCAAATTATGCATTTTGTTGAAAAAGCAATAAAGAGTCAGAAATATTGGCAAATATATGCAGGTATATTCTTAGGACTTTTTCTTTTTGCAGCAAGACTGTTTTTATTTTATTTGTTTGCTATGTATGTTGGAGGCCTAATATACTCAGGACTGTATTTGCAGCTTTCTGGGTTTATTCTTTTAGGTTTACGAAATGCTTGGTATTTATTGCCAATAGTAGGTTTTGTTTTAGTTATAAAAGAGTTTAATATCTTTAGAAAAATATTTTTTAAGGATTTTTAAGATGATTAAAGTATATTTAAAGATGTTTATAAGATCTTTTTTTCTTCAAGCTTTATGGAATTTTGAACGCATGCAAAACATTGGTTTCATATATATATTAAAGCCATTTTTAGATAAAGTGTATATAGACAAAAAGTCTAAACAAGAAGCATTAATGAGACATACAGGTTATTTCAATACTCACCCGTATATGGCTCCTTTATTGATTGCTATAGTTGCAAATTTGGAGAAAGAAAAAAGTATAAGCAAAAACGATTCATTTGATACAAATGGCATTAAAAATCAAATGGCAGGTCCACTAGCAGCTATTGGCGATCCTCTATTTTTTGGTATGTTAAGGCCATTAGTAGCTTGTCTTAGTATTTTGGTTATGTTGTTTTTTATGAAATTTACAGATCAAAATTTTCAAAGATATGCAATTTTTGTTCCAATTATTTTTATTGTTATTTATAATAGTTTCCATATTGCCTGTAGAAGTTGGCTTATGTTTATAGGTTTTAAATTAAGTAAAAATAGTTTATCTGTAATATCAAACATTAAAACTTTAATGCCTATACTAAAATATGTTGGATTTATTGTTGTTGTATTTGCATTGTTTGTATATCTTTTAATTTTTAAAGCTAGTCCTACAAGCAATTTGTTTTTTGGAGGCAAAGAAAGCGATTTATTTTTGTATATAATGGTTTTTTTGTTTTCAATATTTTGTAGTAGATTTGGAGTAATTTTTTTATTTTATAGTGTAATAATAATATGTTCTTTAGTATCTTATTTAAGGATTTAAAAATTGAAAGAAAAAATTATAATAGTTTCTAATAAAATGGGTTTACATGCAAGACCTGCAGCTATGCTAGTCCAGACCACAAGCAAGTATAAATCTTCTGTAAAAATTATAAAAGATGATTTTGATATAGATGCAAAGAGTATCATGGGAATTATGACTCTAGCTGCAGGGCAAGGAAGCGAGTTAAAATTTGTGGCAGAAGGGCCTGATGAAAACGAGGTTTTAGCTGAACTAGAAAATTTATTTAAATCTAATTTTAGCGAATAAAAGGAACTAAAATGCCTAAATCAAAAAATATTATTTTAAAAGGTGTTTCGGCTTCTGTGGGTATTATTGTAGGCAGAGCATTTGTTTTAGATGAAGATGATTTTTGTTTAATTTATAGAGAAATACCTAAAAACAGAATAGAAAATGAAAAAAAACGTTTTGATAATGCAATCGAAAAAACAAGGCAAGAGCTTAAAGAAGTTTACAATAAAGTTAATAATGTTTTGGGCGAAGATTATGCACATATAACGAATGCTCATATATTAATTTTAGACGATCCGTCTATGAAAAAAAATGTTTATAATCTTATAGAATATGGTACTAATGCAGAATATGCACTATTTAAAACAATAGATAAGATTATTCGTTCTTTTGACGCAATTAAAGATGGCTATTTTAAAGAAAGAAAATTGGATGTGCAGGAAATTGGTAAAAAGATTTTGGCAAACTTGTTTGGCAAACAAAAAAGGAATTATGCAAATTTAAAAGAAAACTCTATAGTAGTTGCTCATAATCTTACTCCTACAGACACTGTTGCAATAAGAGAAAAATTAGTTAAAGGATTTGTTACAGATATTGGTGGTAAAACATCGCACACAGCTATTATAGCGCAAGGACTTGGAATACCTGCTGTTGCTGGTTTAAAAGTTGCATCTTCTAAAATTAGGACAGGCGACATGATAATTTTAGATGGGAATGCTGGTGAAGTAATATTGAATCCATCGGATGAAGTATTGGAAAAATATCAAAAATATTACGATAGACAGCATGAAGAAATAGAAGAACTAAGAAAATTAAAAGATTTGCCTATTGAAACGCTAGATAAGCATACAACTTCAATTTTTGCAAATATTGACAATAGTGATGAGGTGTCACATGCTTTAAATAGCGGAGCAAAAGGCATAGGTCTTTACAGAACAGAATTTATGTATTTTAATAGAAATACTTTGCCATCTGAACAAGAACATTTTGAAGAATATTATAAAGTTGTAAGGGAAATGTCTGAATATACCACAACTATAAGAACAATAGATTTAGGCGGAGATAAATTTGCCAAGTTTGGACTTTTAAATGTCAGTACAGAGCAAAATCCATTTTTAGGGTTAAGAGCAATAAGATTATGCCTTAAATATCCTGATGTTTTTATTACCCAGTTAAGAGGTATTTTAAGAGCATCTGCTTTTGGTAAGATAAGGATTATGTATCCTATGATATCAAGTATTGAAGAGCTTCGTAGTGCAAATAAAATACTTCAAGATGTTAAACAAGATTTAAGAGAAAGCAATATAAAATTTGATGAAGATATACAAGTTGGAACAATGATAGAAATTCCGTCTGCAGCTGTTATTACGGATATTATAGCTAAGGAAGTTGATTTTGTCTCAATAGGTACAAACGATTTGATACAGTATACTTTAGCAGTTGATAGAGGAAATGAAAACGTTGTAAATATTTATGACCCTACTCATCCTGCAGTTTTAAGACTTATTAAGCAAATTATAGATAGTGCTCATAAGGAAAATATAGAAGTTGCTATGTGCGGGGAAATGGCAGGAGATCCATTATATACGCCTATCCTTTTAGGATTTGGTCTTGATGAGTTTAGTGTATCGCCATTTCAAGTTCTTAAAATAAAAAAAATTATACGAAGTATGTCTTTTAAAGAAGTAAAAGAAATAGCAGATAAAATTTTACAATGTGGTGACAAAAAATCCATTTCAAAAATAATGAGCACGCTTACGAGGCAATAAGTATAATGAAAAATACATAAATAACAAACCGGCACTTTTAAGCAATAGTGTTTACTGAAAAGAAAGAAATTGCTTGCAATTTTGAAAAGGGTATATAAAATAGATTACTAATTTTTATTTTTCAAAGAGTTTTTATCAATTTTATCTTCTTTGATTATCTTTAAAAATATATTCAAAAATAAAAGGTAAGTTAAATGTCAAATATAAGAAATTTTTGTATTATAGCGCATATAGACCATGGTAAAAGTACTCTTGCAGATAGGTTGCTTGAATATACAGGTACAATATCTAAAAGAGAAATGAAAGATCAAATTCTTGACGGTATGGAGCTTGAAAGGGAAAGAGGTATAACCATAAAAGCTAAAGCAGTAAGAATGAACTATACAGATAAAAAAGGGAATCCATACATTCTTAATTTAATTGACACACCTGGCCATGTAGATTTTACATATGAAGTTTCAAGAGCTTTAGCTGCATGTGAAGGGGCGATTTTAGTAATAGATGCTACTCAGGGTGTTGAAGCGCAAACACTTGCAAACACAATGTTGGCAAAAAACGCTAATCTTAAAATTATTCCTGTAATCAACAAAATAGATTTACCTACTGCAGATGCAGACAGTGTTTATGAGCAAATGAAAGAAGGGTTAGATATTGATGCAGAACCAATTCTTGCAAGCGCAAAAGAAGGTATAGGAATAAGTGAAATTATTGATTCTGTAATTGCTAATATTCCGTCTGCAAAAGTGGTAAAAGAGGAGCCTTTATCTGCATTAATTTTTGACTCTTTTTATGACTCCTATAGAGGAGTTGTAGTTATAATAAGGGTTTTTGATGGTAAAATTAAAAAAGGTATGAAAATAAAATTTATGGCCTCAGGCGCACAACATGAAGTGCTTGAAGTTGGATATATGAAGATAAAAATGGTGGAAGCAGAGGAGATTATATCTGGCGAAGTAGGTTATGTTGTAGCTGGTGTAAAAGATATAGGGGATATAAAAATTGGCGATACAATTACAGAAACTTTATATCCAACCAGTCATCCACATGAAGGCTATAAAGAAATCAATCCTTTTGTTTTTGCTGGTCTTTATCCAAATAGTACTTCTGATTATGACGAACTTAAAATGGCTTTAGAAAAATTAAAATTATCAGATTCTTCTTTAGTTTATTTTCCAGAAACTTCAGTTGCTTTAGGCTTTGGTTTTAGGTGTGGTTTTCTAGGGTCTTTACATTTAGAAATAGTAAAAGAGAGACTAGAAAGAGAATTTTATTTAAATCTTTTAGTTACAGCGCCAAATGTTGTATATAAAGTGAAATCAAAAGGTAAATTTGTTACAGTAGATAACCCTTCAAGATTTCCAAATAATGCTGATATAGAAGAAATTTGGGAACCTTATGTAGAATCCACAATAATTTGTCCTGTAGATTATTTGGGAGCTATAATGGAACTTTGCCAAAAAAGAAGAGGCAAGCAAATTTCAATGAAATATATGAACACAAAAATAGTTTTGCTCAAATATTATATGCCTTTAGCAGAAATTATTGTAAGTTTTTACGATGCTTTAAAATCTGTTTCTAAAGGATACGCCTCTTTTGATTATGAGCATATAGATCCTCAAGAAGGAGACTTAGTTAAATTAGAAATAATGATTAATTCTGAAGTGGTTGACGCTTTTACGATTATAACTCACAAAGATAAAGCTCAAAATGCAGCACATTATTTGACAGAAAAATTAAAAAGCATTATTCCTAGACATATGTTTGAAGTCCCAATACAAGCAAAAATAAATAATAAAATAATTGCTAGAGAAACAGTTTCTGCTATGCGTAAGGACGTACTTGCAAAATGTTATGGTGGCGATATAACTAGAAAACGTAAGCTTCTTGAAAAACAAAAAGAAGGAAAACGTAAAATGAGGCAGTTTGGTAAAGTGGAAATTCCGTCAGAAGCTTTTGTCAGTGTACTACAAATTGATGAGTAAAGAGGTTGTATATTATGGAACTTAAGTTGTTTATTGCAGGGTGCATTCTTTTTGCTGTAGCAATGATAATGCAGTTATTAAAAAAACGTTTAAAAACTATTAAAACGCAAAAAGTGTTTAAGCAAGTTTATTCTTGGGTTGACACAGCTTGGTCTGCTTTAATAATGGCATCTTTTATAATGTTTTTTTTCATACAGGCGTTTAAAATTCCTTCAGGCAGTATGAGGAATACTCTTTTAGAAGGAGATCATCTGTTTGTAAATAAATTTATTTATGGTTTTAAAGTTCCTTTTACAAGCAGTGGAAAGCGTTATTTTGCTATAAGAGATGTTAAAGTGGGTGATATAGTTGTATTTCAATGCCCTCCAGAAGCTTTAAGTGTTTTAGAAAGAGAACAAGGTGTAAAAAAAGATTACATAAAAAGATGTGTTGCTGTTGGTGGAGATAAAGTTGAAATAAAAAATAAAAAACTTTTTGTAAATGAGATTGAAGTCAATGAGTCCTATGTAACTTTTGACGATCATAATGTTTTAAATGCTTTTGATTTATTTTCTAATAATGAAGATTATCAAAAATCTTGGCAAAATGGTAAGCTTGCTACAGTTCCAGCAGTTTTTATAAGAGATAATTTCGGACCAATAGTTGTCCCACAAGGACATTATATGATGTTGGGCGACAATAGAGATTTTTCTTTTGATTCTCGGTTTTGGGGGCCGCTTCCTGATAAAAATGTAAAAGGGAAACCTTTATTTTTATATTGGCCTATTAAAAGGTGGAGGTTGATATGACTTTAATTTCATGGTTGATATTTGCTGTAATACTTATTATTTGTGAAGTTTTAACATCATCTGTTTTCTTTTTTGTTTGTATTGCTATAGGTTCAATTTTTGCAGGATTTAGCGCTTATTATTTTATCGACATATTGTGGCTTCAAATACTTATTTTTATATTGATATCTATTGTGTCATTGTATACAATAAGGCCAGTGTTTAAAAAAATGATAAGCAAATTAAAAACTACTAAGTCTAATGTAGATTCTTTAATTGAAGCAAATGCAGTTGTCATAGAAGAAATAACATCTATAAAAGCTGGCTTTGTTAAAGTTTCCGGAGAAGTTTGGAGAGCAAAATCTGATACTGATATTAAAATAGGTGAAACAGTAAAAATAAAAAATGTAGATGGTACGTCTTTAATAGTAAAAAAATAGGGAAGGGGGGGTAAATGATTATATACGGTGGATTTACAGTTTTTGTTTTTGCTTTAGTGGCGCTTGTATTTATTTTTATAGCAAGTTCAATAAAAATAATAAGGCAATATGAAAAAGGGTTAGTAGAAACTTTAGGAAAGTATACAGGAACAAAAGGATCTGGACTTAATATTATTGTGCCTATATTTCAAAGAATGCTCAGAGTAGATATGAGAGAGCGCGTAATAGATGTGCCTCCTCAAAGTGTTATTACAAAAGACAATGTTTCTGTTGTTGTAGATGCTATTATTTATTTTCAGGTTACAGATCCTGTAAAAGTGGTTTATAATATTGAAAATTTTGCGCTTGCTGCGTTAAAACTTGCTCAAACAAACTTGAGGAATGTTATTGGCGACATGGAGTTAGATAGTACTCTTACTTCAAGAGAAAAGATAAATACACAACTAAGAGAAGTTATGGATGAAGCTACAGATAAATGGGGTGTAAAAGTTACAAGAGTTGAGATACAAAAAATAGATCCTCCTAGGGATATTACAGATGCTATGTCAAAACAAATGAAAGCTGAAAGAGAGAAGAGAGCAAATATTTTAGAAGCAGAAGGTTTAAGGCAAGCAGCTATTTTAAAAGCTGAAGGTGCAAAACAAGCCGTCATACTTGACGCAGAAGCAGTAAAAGAGAAACAAGTATTAGAAGCTACAGGTCAGGCTGAGGCTATAAGAAAAGTTGCAGAAGCGGAAAAATACAAAATAGAAGTTGTCTACAATGCTATACATGAAGGCAAACCTACAAACGATCTTATTGCTATAAAGTATCTTGAAGCGCTTGGCAATATTGCAGATGGACAAGCGACAAAAGTATTTTTGCCTTTAGAAACGTCTGGTGTTACAGCTTCAATTGGTGGTATAGCAGAACTTTTTAAAGAATCTAAGATTAGAGAAAAGAAGTAGTATAAAAAAATATAATTAATATTATAAGGAAGTAAAAGAAATTAGTTTCTTTTGCTTCCTTATTTTTGTGGTTTAAAGTAATGGGATATATTTGAATGGTTGTTCTATATTTTATAAAATTCTTATCAATTCAATAAGTATAGCGAGGGGTTACTGCTTTATGAGTTCCAGAAGAGAAGCTAGAGAATGTTCTTTACAGATGTTGTACACTGTTGATACTTGTAATATTCCAGCTGAAACCGTTTTAGATTTTTTTAGTGATACTTTGCCAACAGTTGAAGCCTATAGAGAGTTTGCAAAAAAGTTGTTTAAAGGTGTTTGCCAAAAGAAAGAAGAAATAGATTCTTTGATAAAAAAGTATATTAAAAATTGGGATTTAGAAAGAATGGCTACAGTAGACAGAAATATTATAAGACTTGCCACTTACGAAATTTTAGAGACTCCAGAAACACCAATCAGTGTTATTATAGATGAAGCCGTAGAGATTTCTAAAAAATATTCTACAAAAGATTCTAGTAAATTTGTCAATGGTATTTTAGACAAACTTAAAATTGTAAGAAATAACAATTAATTTATTATGGAAGATATTTCAAAACGCATTACCTATTTAAGAAAAGAGATAGAACGCCACAACGACCTTTATTATGATAAAAACAACCCCGAAATTTCAGATAGCGAGTATGACAATCTTGTAAAAGAACTTGAGCGTCTTGAAAATGAAAACCCTCTTTTTGCTTTGTCAAATTCTCCAACTAGAAAAGTTTCCGGTTTTGCTTCTTCATCATTTGCTCAAATAAAACATCAAATGCCAATGCTTTCCTTAGACAATACTTATTCTAAGGAGGAAATTATTAAATGGTATGATAGAATTGCAAAAAAACTTTCAGGTAACAAAATAGAATTTGTTATTGAACCTAAAATAGATGGTTTAAGTGCTAGCTTAACTTATATTAATGGAATTTTAACAATAGGTGCAACACGCGGTGACGGACAAATAGGTGAAGATATAACAGAAAACATAAAAACTATTAAGGATATTCCTCATAGAGTTCAAATAAAGTATCCTCCGCTGATGTTTGAAATCAGAGGCGAAGTTTATGTTAACAAAACAGATTTTGAAAACTTAAATAAATTAATGTTGGAAAATGGCCAGCAGAAATTTGCTAATCCTAGAAATGCAGCTGCAGGTTCTTTAAGACAGAAAAACCCTTATATTACTTCTTTAAGAAATTTGCATTTTTTTGCCCATTCTTTTGGTAAAATAGATGGAAAAAGTTTTGAGAGTCAAAGTGAATTTTTGAAGTTTTGTAAAGAGTGCGGTTTTTGTTTACAAGATGATTTAAAGCAAGTCAGTTCTTTAGATGAAATTTTTAAATTTATAGATATTGCATTAAATGAAAGAGATTTGCTTAATTATGAAATTGATGGCCTTGTAATTAAAGTTGACAATTTTTTAAAACAAAAGGATTTGGGATATACAAATAAAAGTCCCCGCTGGGCTATAGCTTTTAAGTTTCCTGCAAAACAAGCCACCACAAAATTAAATAAGATTCGTGTAGAAGTAGGGCGCACAGGAATAATTACCCCTTCGGCAATTTTAGACCCTGTAGCTTTAGCAGGTGTAACGATATCACACGCTACTTTACACAATTTTGAAGAGATAGAACGCCTTAATATAAATGAAAGTGATATTGTATTGATAGAGCGAGCAGGCGATGTTATTCCAAAAATAGTAAAGGTTGTAACCAAAAATAGTGAAGGTT
Organism: Candidatus Endomicrobiellum siamense; assembly: GCA_031268145.1. Lineage (GTDB taxonomy): Bacteria > Elusimicrobiota > Endomicrobiia > Endomicrobiales > Endomicrobiaceae > Endomicrobiellum > Endomicrobiellum siamense. The sequence continues at coordinate 61,891 of JAIRXS010000022.1, read as the reverse complement.
TTTTTAAAGCACCAAAAATATGTCCTTCATGTAATAGTGATATTGTCAAAAAAAAAGAAGAAGAAGTAGCTTACAGATGTATAAATCCAGATTGTCCAGCACAGTTTAGAAGGCATTTAATACATTTTGTAAGTAGAGACGCTATGGATATAGAAGGTTTTGGCATATCTTTAATAGATCAATTACTTAAAGCAAATAAACTACACGTAATTTCAGATATTTATCGTTTAACTTTTGATGATTTTATAGGACTTGATTTATTTAAAGAAAAAAAGGCTAATAATATTGTAAAATCAATTGTATTAAGCAAGTCTCGACCTTTGAGTAAACTTATTTTTGCGTTAGGTATAAGGCACGTTGGGGAAAAAGGTTCTGAAATAATTGCAGAAAGGTTTAATACTATAGATGCCATTTTTGATGCTAGTTTAGAAGACTTTAAAAAAATTCCAGAAATCGGTGAAGTTTTGGCAATATCATTAAGAGACTTTTTTAGAAATCCAAGTGTTTGCAAGGTAATCGATACCTTAAAAGCAGTTGGCGTAAACATGGTAGAACCTAACAAAGAAAAATCTGGCTCTATTTTTAATAATAAAGTTTTTGTTTTAACAGGTGAACTTGATAATTATGCAAGAGATTCTGCCAGCGAAATTATAAAATCTTTAGGTGGAAAGATTACATCTTCCATAAGTAAAAAAACTGATTATGTCCTTGTAGGCAAAAATGCTGGGTTAAAACTACAAAAAGCAAAAGAATTAAACATAAAAGTTATTGATGAAATAGAATTTGATAAACTGATAGGAGAAGAAAATGTTAATTTACAAAGATAATGTTAGACGGTATAAGATAAGAGTATATTTATGAGGGGGGAGGGGTAGTAGTTTAGCTTTTATACTCTTAATCCTTACTATATTTTTTAGTTCTATTGCTTTTTGTAGTCAAATGACAGACTTAATAAACGTAACAAAATATCACAAGGCGGGTTATAAAGGACAAGGAGTTAAGTGTGCTATTTTTGATGGAGAAGGCTTTGACGGATGGAGAATTTAAGAGACCAAAAAGGCATTAATATTCACACTAACGGCCATGTACCAGAAAGTTATAGTGGATGGAAACATGGCACTAGTATGATTGATGCATTTCATGAAATAGCACCAGAAGCTGAAATTTATATATCAGCTAATTGGGATCCAGACCTGGCCTGGTTGCAGGCAGGGGATATTACACTAGTTTCTCAATCACAAAATAGTGGTGGTTATGGGAATGGTTATAGCTTTTTAAGACCATTTGGAGCTGGCGGCTTTGTGGATTGTGCAAATGCAGGCATAACATGTTGTCTGATAGCAGGAAATAACGCTCAAGGTTCATATGGATTTCACTTGACAAAAAATTCTGATCCTACAAATAACTACATGATCTTTCCTAATGGGACAGATCATTTAGATTTTGTTGTTCAAAAAGATGATCCTTCAGGATTCGGGATGGGAATTTGTAGATCAGGCTTTGCACGACCAAACTCACAATACTTTTTCTCAATTAATAATACTACAACAGGAATAGCAGTTGTGTTTGAAACACTTTTTAAGAACAATGTGGTATGGCATCACTATAATATTCGTACACACCCTATACAAGACACTACTTTACGGAAGGGCGAAATATGGAGTTTACACATAAGACGAACCCGTGATACAGTTGATTATTTAGATGTTGCATTAAATATAAACGCTCCGCTTTCCTTGTTAAATCCAGTTCCAGATGAGGAAGAGTATAGAAAGTATAGTGTAGGGACTGACGGTCTAGATAAAGAGGTAATTGAAACAGGAGCTATACTTCCTGAGGATTATAACAAAAGAGACAAAATATCACCTATGAGTGGTCGTGGGCCTATACCGAAAGATGTTGATGAGTCAGGTAATGTAATAAGAGTGCCATATACAATCAAACCAGATCTTTGTGCGCCAGGTGAAGAAGGAGCAACATCGCCCACAGCGCCAAGAGTGGCAGGAGCATTAGCAGTCTTAGCAAGTGCAGGAAAGGTAGATTTAAGAAATCCAATCGAAGCCAAAGCAATTTTACTAAGAGAGCATGTAGTACAAATGGGAGGAGGGCCCAACGGTATATTTGGATACGGAAGACTTTATCTAAATACGCAATTTTTACCACCTGACCCTGTACCACCCACACCAGTGCCAGTAGATCCTGATGATAGAAATGTTTTAATATATCCAAATCCAGCATCGCTTAGTGCAAATAGTTATTTAAAAATAGCTAATTTTTCACAAGATGTATCTAGATTAGATGCTAAGATTTATAATATAAATGGTGAGTTTGTAAAAAGCTTTAGTATTTTAGAATTACAAGATGACTTAACCAGAAAAACACTTAGGTGGGATTTAACAAATGAAAATGGATCTAAAATAGCTCCTGGTATATATTTTATAAGTATAAAAACAGATTCCGGAAACACTCAAATTAGAAAAATCGCTATACAAAAATGATGTGCTATTATATTTAGATGAGACAAACAATAGAAATAATTTATGAGAATGAAAACATTATAATCGTAAATAAAGCTTCTGGCATATATACGATTACTCAGTGTGGTGTAAGTGAAACAAGGACAGTTTTAGATATTTTAAGCAAACAAAAAACTGATCAAAAAATAATTCCGATACATAATCTTGATGTTGGTGCTAGTGGACTTGTAGTTTTTGCAAAAAATAAAAAATCTTATAAATACATAAACGAACAATTTAAAAATAAAACAATTGCTAGAAAATATAAAGCTTTACTCTCAGGCTTTGTTCAAGATAATGAAGGTGAAATCAACAAACCAATGCTAGCGCTAAAAGATAATGTTTCTATAAATATAACAGGAATAGAAGCTATTACAAGGTTTAAAGTTTTAGAGCGTTTTAAAAGCTATACTTTAGTTGAAGCTTTACCTGTTACGAGTCTTAAGCATCAGTTGAGATTACATTTTTGGAGTATGGGCAATCCTCTTGCTATAGATGCAAAATATGGTATAAATAGGCCTATATTACTATCTTCATTAAAACGTAAGTATAAACGTAAAAAAGGGCAACAAGAACACCCTCTTATATCTAGATTGACTCTTCATTTGGAATCTTTAACTTTTAAAGTTCCAAACACAAATGAGGAAAAAACCTTTAAAACGTTTTTACCAAAAGATTTTGAAATTACTTTAAAAAAATTAGTAAAGTATGGAAGATAATTTTTTTAATTTATGGACTATGCATTATGCCTAGTAAAGTTTATTTTCTTACCCGGGACAAGAAAGATGACCTATACAACTTTTTAAAAGCTACTAGGATTTTTGGCCATGTAAAGGCAAGAAATTTTGTCGCTATAAAAATACATTTTGCTGAAGAGCATAATAAAGGTCATATTGACCCCAAATATGTCTTACCTGTTGTAAAGGTTATTAGAGAAAAAACTGTATCTCCTTTTTTAGCAGATGCAAGCACAATTTATGTAGGTAAAAGGTCTGATGCATATCATCACCAACTTACTAGCTCATAAACACGGATTTACAATTGATACTTGTGGTTGTCCTGTAATAATTGCAGATGGTTTAAGAGGGAATGCTCAAGTAAAAGTCGAAGTCAATTTAAAACATTTTAAAACTGTTGAAATAGCTCGAGAAATATATAATGCGGATAGCTTTATGTTTATGAGTCATTTTAAAGGACACGAGATAACAGGTTTTGGCGGGGTTTAAAAAATATAGGCATGGGATGTGGAAGTAAATCTGGCAAATATGCTATGCATCATAGCTCAAACCCTACAGGAAATACTAAAAATTGTATAGGCTGCGGTAATTGTGTTAAACATTGTTATCAGAATAAGTAAATATTGTGATTGTTTTTCTGTACCTAACAACTAACAATAATACATTGATGCAGGATGTTGGCATTGTAGCAGGTACTGACCCTGTAGCTGTAGATCAAGTAAGTTATGACTTAGTAAATAAAGCTTATGGTAGTAAAAACTTTTTTAAAGAAATTTATCCTAAGGTAGATCCTACTGTGCAGTTAAAATACGCTCAAGAGTTAGGGTGAGGTTCTAGGGAATATACTTTAGTAAACTATTAACGGTATCAAATGAGTTTTATTATTAATAAAATAGAAAAACTACAATTTAAAAAAAATACGTTTAAACTATATTTTGAAAATGGCAATAGCTTGATGGTTTTTGCAGACACTATAGTTAAATTTGCTTTAAAGCCTAATATTATTATTTCAGAAAAAGGGTATGATGAGTTAATATCTTATGATATGTCTAAGAGAGTTATGCTTGACGCTTTAAATTTAATTTCAAAGAAAGCTTATAGTGAAAAATTTTTAAGGGAAAAGCTTATACGAAAAGATTATAATGCAGATATTGTAGACAAGACTCTTGTAAGACTAAAAGAATTAAATTATTTAAACGATAATAATTACGCTAAAAATTATGCATTGTATTTATGCAAAAAAGGTAAAGGTCCATTTTTGATTAAAGCTGGACTTGAAAAACAAGAGTTCGATAAAGATTTAATAAAAGAAGCTTTAAGTTATATAAAAGAAGAAAACGAACCGTTTGAAGTTATTTCGAGAATATTAAAAAATAAGTTTAAAAATTTTAATAATAAAGACAGAAATGAAACAAAAAAAGTTATTTCGTTTTTTTTAAGGAGAGGGTTTGCTTTTGAAGATATTTCAAAAGTAATCAAGGGCATTGTAATTGAAAAATGAGAGGTATTTTAGTATGCCGACAGCTTTAATTAGTGTATCTTGCAAGGATGGCGTTATAGAATTTGCAAGAGAATTAAAAAGAATGAATTGGATCATTATTTCAAGCTGTGGGACTGCAAAAATTTTAAGAGAAAATAATATAGAATGTAAAGAAATATCAGATATTGTAAATTTTCCTGAGATTTTAGATGGTAGAGTTAAAACGTTAAATCCAAAAATTCACGGTGGTATTTTAGCTGTTAGAAGTAATCCAGAACATATAAACCAATTAAAAAAATATGGTATAGATACCATAGATATGGTAGTAGTAAATTTATATCCTTTTGAAGCCACAATAAATAAAATAGAAAAACCGCAAAACAAAAATATAAATCAAGAGGTTATAGAAAATATAGATATTGGCGGGGTAACACTTTTACGAGCTGCAGCTAAAAACTATAAAGACGTTTTAGTTGTTTGCGACCAAAATGACTATGGTTTAGTTATAGAGAGTTTAAAAAATAATTTGTTTTCAAATGAATTAAGGTTAACTTTTGCCGCTAAAACTTTTAGGTATACGGCATATTACGATTCGTTAATTTCTACTTATTTAACTTACGATAAATTTCCAGAACAGTTTGCTGTACCATTAAAAAAACTTATCAATTTGCGCTATGGGGAAAATCCTCACCAGCGTGCAGTATTATACTTAAATGGAACACAAAAAAATAAGCCTGTTGTAATGTCTGCAAAGCAGCTATACGGTAAAGAGTTGTCATATAATAATTATTTAGATTTGGAAAGCTCTTGGCGTTTGGTGCATGAGTTTGAGAAACCTGCTTGCGCTATTATAAAGCACAATAACCCGTGCGGTTGCGCTGAAAGCAAAGATTTAAAAGATTCCTATTTAAAAGCTTTATCTTGCGATCCTGTTAGCGCTTTTGGAAGTATAATTGCTTTTAATAAATCTGTAGATTTTGCAACTGCGCAAGAAATAAGTAAGATTTTTGTTGAGTGTATCATTGCTTGCGATTATTCTAAAGAAGCTTTAAGTGTTTTAATGCAGAAAAAAAATATTAGACTACTTAAGCAAGACATCCCTTACAAAAAGAGAAATGATATTGTAGAATATAGGTCGATATCTAGTGGAATGTTGGTGCAAGACATGGATACTAGCCTTTTATCTGAAATAAAAGTTATGACAAAAAGAAGTCCTATAAAAGAAGAGAACGATTCATTAGAATTTGCTTGGAAAGTTGCAAAACATGTAAAATCAAATGCTATTGTTTTGGTAAGAGGTTTGCAAACTGTTGGGATAGGTGCAGGCCAGATGAGTCGCATAGACTCTTTAAAGATTGCGGTTGAAAAAATGAAAGAAGTAAAACATAATTTAGATGAAAGTAAAAATCCTTTAGTGCTTGCTTCAGATGCTTTTTTCCCATTTGCAGATGTTGTTGAAGAATCTTTTAAGGTTAATGTTACTGCAATAGTACAGCCAGGAGGATCTATAAGAGATATCGATTCAATAAAAGCTGCAGATGATAGAAATATGGTAATGATACAGACAAGTATGCGCCATTTTAAACACTGATTTACAAATTTAAACAAGAGGCCTTTATGAAAAAAATTGCTACTGTCTCTGCATTTCTTATTTTAGTTGTAACTGTTTCTTTTGCAGACACAAAGTCTAACAAGGAAGAGCAAGTTGATGTTTTCTCAAATGTTTCTGAAACTTATGAAGGCACTGGTAGACCTTACGCTTTAGATTATTACTGGGATTTTCCATATGGTCCTGTGTACGAGTATAACGAAAATAATTATGGAGAAACTTATTATACATATGATCGCTTTTATGGTTCTGAAGGATATAGAAAAAGATCTTATCAAGACTTAAACAAGATGGCATTGTCAGAACAAAAGAAAGCTCAAAGTAGACTTATCCAAAAAGAAATTGCAAATGTAAGAGTTACGCAAGCCAAATTTTATAAACAGTATACTCCAGACACTTTGCCTATTTCTATAGCAGAAATTACTGTAGAAAATAATTCTGATACGCCTATTATAACTGTTTTTTGTAGAGGCAGACTTATTGCACATAAAACAGGCGAAGTGTTAATGGATAATACTTTTAAATATGATATGCCAAAAGAGCTTATTAGTGGCGCTAAAGAAACTTATGAGATTGATTTAAATAAATTTGGACAGTGGGCAAAAGTAAGAGTCCCTGATTTAACTAGATTTGAAGTTGACGTTGTAGGTGTAGAAACGAGTAAAGGCAAAGTTTTAGTCGCTGAATTTTCTAAGGAAGAAAAGGAAAAGTTAAGGAAATTGAGAAAAAAGTATATGTGATTATAAGTTTACATTTAAACACATTTCTAATATTGAGTAAAAACTGTACTAGTAAAGATAGTTTTTGTTTAGTTAAAAAAATATTTTAAAAAATTTAATTAATATTACAAACTATGACAACCTATTTGTCTGGTATTAATGCATCCAGTAAAGTACATTTTTTGTTTAGATATGTTGATGAGAAAAAAACCTAAACAATCTTAACTTCGTATTTTTGCTTTTGTCAAAGCTGAAGAACTAACTTCTTTTTATGATGATTTAAAATGTTTTTTTAAAGATACTGATAGCATTTTTTGTTTCCTTATGACGATATTCAAACCAGAACTATCACTTTAGAAAAAATAAAAACTTTAAACAATTTTGTTGTTTGTGCGACAAATAACTCTATTGATATAAAAGTTTCAAGTCCTGAAAATGTTTTGGGAATAGATTTTAGTAAATCAAAAACATATAATTTAAATAAACTTATAGAATCTTTAGTTTCTTTTGGATATACAAAAACAAACTTTGTAGAGGAAAAATTACAGTTTGCAGTTAGAGGCGAAATTTTAGATATATGGCCGCTATCTTTAGATGTGCCAATAAGAATTGTTTTTGAGTATGATACTATAGAAACACTAAGATTCTTTGATCCATCTAGTCAGATTTCAAGTACTGCTCTTGAGAATGTGAAAATACTTCCTACAAGTATTTCTAAACCTAGTTTTAGTATCAAGGATTATTTCTATTGCAAAAAGAAAGAAAACCAAACTTTAATATATTTTGATTATGCGATAAATAAACAAGAAGAAAAAGAATTAGAAGATTCTTTCTCTTATGAAGAAACTCAAGATCAACTAAAAGCTATAGAAGATATAAAAAATGATTTTTCCAAAGATTATCCTATGGAAAGATTAATATGTGGGGATGTTGGATATGGCAAGACAGAGGTAGCTTTGAGAGCGGCTTTTAAAGTAGTAACATATGGCAAACAAGTTGCTGTACTTGTGCCTACAACAGTTTTAGCACTGCAGCACTACAGCACTTTTTCTGAAAGGTTATCTATTTTTCCAACGAATGTTATTTTTTTAAGTAGGTTTCAATCTAAAGTTGAGCAAAAAAAGATAATAAAAGATCTTAAAACGGTTCAGCAGACATTATTATTGGCACCCACAGATTATTACAAAAAGATTTGGGACTTTTAATAATAGATGAAGGACACAGATTTGGCGTAAAACAAAAAGAGAAAATTAAGTTTTTAAAAAAACATATAGATATTTTATTGCTTTCTGCAACTCCTATTCCACGAACACTATCTTCTGCTTTGTCTGGCTTTAGAGATTTATCCTTGATAGAAAGCCTCCTTATGGACATCTCCCTATACAAACAAATTTAGCATTGTATGACGATAATTTGATAAAGAATATTATTGAAGCTGAGCTTTCAAGAAATGGTCAATTTTTTATGTCTATAATAAAGTTGAAACTATTTTAACCAATATAGATTTACAAGTTAACGCGTTGATACCACAAGCTTATATATATCAAGAAGATATAAGAATTTTATTTTATAGAAAACTTTCTGAAGCAAACAGTCAAAAAATGCTAGACAATATAAAGCTAGAACTTCTAATCGTTTTGGTAAAATTCCGAAAGAAACGCAGTTGTTGTTAAAGATAACAAGTTTAAGACTTTTAGCTCAACAGTTGTCAATAGAGAGAGTTTCTGAAGATACTAAGTATTTGTATGTATACTTTTTTAAAACTTTAGATGTTTCTACTAGAAACGTCACAAAGTTGATAAAGAATTATTTAAGTAAAATAGAGTTTATTTCTGACAAATATTATGCATTTAAGTTGATAAAAGATATTCCTAATATAGATATTATTGAATATGTACAAAATTTTTTGATAGACTTACAATCTAATGTGTTTAAAGTGGCTCTCTAAAAACATAGCACATATACTTAATAACATAAATATAAAAAATAGTTTTTGAAGGGAGGAAAAATGAATATTTCTAAGTTTACTGTTAAGTCACAAGAAGCTTTAGCAGATGCTCAAAATATAGCCTCAGATTATGAAAACCAAGAGATAACTTCGGAACATTTATTGTATGCGCTAGTTAAACAGGAAGGAGGTACTGTAGGGGGAATAATTAAAAAAATCGCTGCTACTGGACAGGAAGAAATACTATTTTCAAACATATCTAACGAATTAGTTTCTGAAATTGAAAAAAAACCAAAAGTTTCAGGAGGTAATTTATTTTTGTCTTCAGCTTTAAATAAGATTTTAAATAATGCAGAAAAGATTGCAAAAAATTTAAAAGACGACTACGTTTCAACAGAGCATATATTAATTTCTATTGCCGAAGACCTTGCAGAAAATTCCTCTAAGATATTAAAAAAATATGGACTTTCAAAAGATACTATTTTAAAAGCTTTAGTAGGTATTAGAGGCGATCAACGCGTTATAGATCAAAACCCTGAAGACAAATACCAAGCTTTAGAAAAATATGGAAAAGACTTAACAGATTTAGTAAAAAGAGGCAAACTAGACCCTGTTATAGGCAGAGACGAAGAAATACGTAGATGTGTGCAGGTTTTGTCTAGAAGAACAAAAAACAACCCAGTTATAATTGGAGACCCTGGGGTAGGTAAAACTGCAATAGTTGAAGGGCTTGCTCAACGAATAGTTTCGTTAGATATACCAGAAAGTTTAAAAAACAAGAAAATTGTCGCTTTAGATTTAGGTTCTTTAATAGCAGGCGCTAAATATAGAGGGGAATTTGAGGATAGACTAAAAGCTGTTTTAAAGGAAATTCAAAGTGCAAATGGAGAAATAATTCTGTTTATAGATGAATTGCATACAATAGTGGGAGCAGGGGCTTCTGAAGGGGCTGTTGATGCAGCTAATATGCTAAAACCAATGTTGGCTCGTGGAGAACTTCGTCTTGTTGGTGCTACAACTTTAGACGAATATAGAAAATATATTGAAAAGGATGCAGCTTTAGAAAGGCGTTTTCAACCAATCTTTGCAGGCGAACCGTCTGTTGAAAATACAATTGCAATTTTAAGAGGTATTAAGGAAAAATATGAAGTGCATCATGGCGTAAAAATAAGAGATTCTGCATTGGTGGCAGCTGCAACTTTAAGTGCAAGATATATAACGGATAGACATTTACCGGATAAAGCTATAGATTTAATTGATGAAGCTGCCAGCAGACTTAGAATAGAAATAGACTCTATGCCTACAGAATTGGATTCTTTAGAGCGTAAAATAAGGCAACTTGAGATAGAAAAACAAGCTGTAAAAAAAGAAACGGATACTGCTTCTAAAGAGCGGCTTTTACATATTGAAAAAGAACTAGATAAATTAAGACATGAATCTAGTGATATGAAAGTACATTGGCAAAAAGAAAAAGAGTGTATTTCCCAAATAAGGCGTCTTAAAGAAAATATAGAGAATATAAAAATTGAAGAACAAAAAGCTGAAAGAAATGGAGATTTAAATTTAGTTGCAGAGATTCGTTATGGGAAAATTCCAAATATGCAAAAGCAACTTGAGGAAGAAAACACGAAACTTCTTAAACTTCAAAAAGAAAAAAAGATGTTAAAAGAAGAGGTTGATGAAGATGATATTGCTCATGTCGTAAGCAAATGGACTGGTATTCCTGTTAGTCGTATGATGCAGGGTGAAATGCAAAAACTTCTCAAGATGGAAGATAGTCTTCATCAAAGAGTTATAGGGCAAGATGAAGCAATAGTTGCTATAGCAAATGCTGTAAGACGTTCTCGGTCTGGTATTTCTGATCATAATAAACCCATAGGTTCATTTTTATTTTTAGGACCTACGGGTGTTGGAAAAACAGAGCTTGCAAAAGCTTTAGCTGAACTTTTGTTTGATGATGAGAAAAATATAATAAGGATTGACATGTCAGAATATATGGAAAAACACAGCGTTTCTCGGCTTATAGGAGCACCCCCTGGATATGTAGGGTTTGAAGAAGGTGGACAACTCACAGAAGCTGTAAGAAGAAGACCGTATTGCGTTGTTTTGTTTGACGAAATTGAAAAAGCCAATATGGAAGTTTTTAATATTATGCTTCAATTGTTTGACGATGGAAGACTTACAGATGGACGAGGAAGAACAGTAGATTTTAAAAATACCGTTATAATTATGACATCAAATATAGGATCTCAATATATACAACCAGATAAAAGTGATGAGGAAATTAGAATTAATATAAATCAAGAGCTGCGTACTTTTTTTAGACCAGAGTTTTTAAATAGAATTGATGAAACGATAATATTTAAAAATTTAAGTTCTGAGGAATTAAATAGAATTGTAGATATTCAAATTAAAACATTACAAGAACGCCTTATGTTAAGAAAAATAAATATTAGCTTGTCTGATAAAACGAAAGATTTTTTATCGTTGAAAGGGTACGATCCTGTTTTTGGTGCAAGACCTTTAAAAAGAGCCATACAAACTTATTTATTAAATCCACTTTCTTCAAAAATTATTGCTGGTGAGTTTAAAGAAGGAGATGCTATAATAATAGATATATCAAAAAAAAATTCAGAATCATTAGAATTTAGAAGAAAATATATAAACTAAATTAAGCTTTATCATAACAACATTAAAAGCTCTGTTAGGTTTACTTAACATGGTCTTTTGATTTGACTGTTTAGATTCTCAAAATTAATATTTTATTCATAAAATCTTTAATTCTCTAATTAAAGAGGTTAAGTGATGTAGTTAGAATGTATAAAAATTGACAATACGTCTAAAATACTATAAAATCACAATATGTTTTATATGCTAATAATAGATTAAAAGAGGTAGTTTTTAATATGAAAGTATTAGTGTTAAATTGTGGTTCATCATCTGTTAAGTATGCCCTCTTTGAAATGCAGAGTGAAAAAAAACTAGCTTGGGGTATTGTTGAATGTATAGGACTACCAGAATCTTTTTATAAAAGACAAGCAGAAAATTGTCAAGAAAAAAAAGATATTATAAAAATTTCAAACCATACTGAAGCTGTAGAACTTGTAATAAAAGAGCTTTTGAATAATATAATTTCAGATATTAGCGAAATTACTGTTGTTGGACATAGGATCGTTCATGGTGGAAATAAGTTTTCTAAATCAGTTTTAGCTACAGAAGAAGTAAAAAATAATTTAAAGTGGTGTTTTTCTATAGCTCCGCTTCACATTCCTGCCCATTATGCAGGAATAGAGGCTGTTGAAAAAATGCTTCCAGGCATTCCTTCAGTACTGGTCTTTGATACTGCTTTTTACCAAACTATGCCAGATTATGCTTACACATATGCGTTGCCATATAAATTTTTTATAGAAGACAATATAAGAAGATACGGTTTTCATGGTACTTCCCATAAATATGTTTCACGTAAGGCAGCTGAAATGTTAAATAGGTCACTGGATGAAATTAATTTGATAACAGCTCATTTGGGCAATGGAAGTAGTATCACTGCTATTAAGAAAGGGGAAGTTATAGATACTTCTATGGGTTTTACTCCTTTAGAAGGCGTTGTAATGGGTACTAGATGCGGAAATATTGATCCTGCGATTATTGCTTATATAATAGATAAATATCCGCAGTATAAAGATACAGTTGCTTTAAATAGATTGTTAAATCAAGAAAGCGGATTAATTGGTATTTCTGGTATCTCTGCTGATATGAGAGATATTTCAGTAGCTATAGACAATGGCAATCAGAGAGCTTCTTTAGCTTTTGAAATGCTTTGTTATAGTATAAAAAAATATGTATGCGCGTATTTTGGAATTTTAAACGGAATTGACGCTTTGGTTTTTACAGCGGGTATTGGAGAAAATCATTCTGCTGTAAGAGAAAATATATGTAAAAATTTAGATGCGTTAGGCATAGAAATAGATTTACAAGAAAATATAAAATGTTCTAATAAAGAACGTTGTATTTCTGTAAAATCTTCAAGGACTAAGATTATGGTTATACCTACTAATGAAGAGTTAATGATTGCTAAAGATGCTCAAATGGTGTTGACAAATGTATAATTAACATCTTATAATCTAATAAATTTTTATGAAAGAACTAATTATACGTTTATCTGATTTTTTAAAAAAAGAAATAGTAGAAGTAAAAAACTTTAAATATACTAAAGATATTGGTTGCCAGGCAAATATATGTGTGTCTTTTATAGCTGCCAAAGTTTCTGACTTTAAAATATATATAAAAGGCGAAGTAGTAGGTTTTATTGAACAAGAATGTTCTCTTTGCCTTGAACCTTACAGTTTTCCTTTACAAATCCCTATTAATATAGACATGGATATTAGAGAAGGTTGTGTTGATATTGGTGAGGAAATTAGGCAATTAATGATTCTTGAAATGCCATTGAAGCCTATTTGTAAGTCTGATTGTTTAGGTATATGTAAAGTTTGTGGTAGACATAATAAAAAAGACGACTCTTGTTCTTGTGTTGATGAAGATGACAATGTTGCTAAACATATATGGAAAGAATTGTTAAATAAATATCAGAGGAAGTAAATATGCCAAATCCAAAAAGGAAGCATACCCCACACCGTAGAGATAGTAGAAGATCAGCAAATTCAAAATTAGATGCTCCAAATGCCAGCAAGTGTACAAATTGTGGTGCTGCAAAAATATCGCATAAAGTGTGTCCTGAATGCGGTTTTTATAATGGAGTTTTAATTGTGCCAAAAAAAGTGAAGAAAACAGAAAGTACTCAAAAAGAGGCGCAATCAAAATGATAATTGCATTAGATGCAATGGGAGGAGATTTTGCGCCTGTATCAACTGTTGAAGGCGCAATTTTAGCTGCAAAGCAATCTAAACATAAAATTTTACTTGTAGGGAAAGAGCAAGTTATTCTTGCTGAGATGTCAAAATACAATAAAAAGTATGACTTAAAATCTTTTGATATAGAAATAATTAATGCTGATGAAGTTGTCGCTATGGATGAACATCCTGCAAAGGCTATTCGTCAAAAGCGAAATTCATCTTTATCTATTTGCGCAACACTTGTTGCAGAAGGTAAAGCAGATGCATTTGTTTCTATGGGTAATTCTGGAGCAGTTATGGCAGCTGCTCTTTTTTATTTAAAAAGAATAGAAGGTGTATTAAGGCCTGCTATATCTACTTTTTTCCCTACTCTAGACGGAAGTTGTGTAGTTGCTGATATGGGAGCAAATGTAGATTGTAAGCCTGAACATTTAGTTCAGTTTGCGATAATGGCAAGTTTGTTTTGTGAGAAAGTTGCGGGTGTTAAGCGTCCGAAAGTAGGATTGGTTTCTGTTGGAGAAGAACCTACAAAAGGTAACGCACTTTCCTTGGCTGCTTTTGAACTTTTAAAAAAAGCTGACATTAATTTTATAGGCAATATTGAAGGTAAAGATATTCCAAGGTCTAAAGCAGATGTAGTTGTGTGTGATGGATTTGTTGGAAATGTTATTTTAAAGTTTGGAGAAGGTCTCTCAGAAATGATTTTAAAGTTAGTAAAAAGAGCTTTAAAGAAGCATCCTTTTGCATGGATATCTTTACCATTTTTGTGGTTAGCTATAAAAGATTTAAGGAAAAGTGTTGATTATACAGAAAGTGGAGGTGCTCCACTTTTAGGCATAGATGGTATTAGTATTGTAGGGCATGGTAGTTCTAACGCTAAAGCCGTAAAGAATGCAATTTTTGCAGGAGTAAGAGCTGCAGAGCATAATCTCGTATATGAGATAAAAGAAGCTATAGTAAAGTATAATAAGGTTATATGATAATGAATAAAAAAATTGGTACTAAAATTTTAGGTACAGGTTCATATTTTCCAAGCAAGGTGCTTACTAATGCTGACTTAGAAAAAATGGTTGACACTTCTGATGAATGGATAAGTACGAGAACTGGAATAAAAGAAAGAAGGATAGCATCTAGTGGAGAATACACATCAGACCTTGCATACAGAGCTTCTTTAGAGGCTATTAAATCTGCAAATGTTAAGCTTGAAGAAATAGATTTAGTTTTGGTGGCTACGATTACTCCAGATATGTTTTTTCCATCTACAGCTTGTTTCTTGCAAAAAAAACTGGGTTTAAATTCAGTCCCAGCTTTTGATTTTTCTGCAGCTTGCAGTGGTTTTATTTATGGTATTGCCACTGCAAAAGCATTTATAGAATCTGGCCTTTATAAAAATGTTTTATTAGTAGGCTCAGAAGAGCTTTCAAAAATCACAGATTGGACTGATAGAAATACTTGTGTTTTATTTGGGGATGGAGCAGGTGCTATGGTTTTGTCTGCTTCGCAAGACAATGATGATGTTTTATCTGTATTTTTAGGTTCAGATGGATCTTATGCTGATTTGCTTTTAATACCAGGAGGAGGAAGTATAAACCCTGCTACTATTGAAACTTTAAATGAAAAATTACATTCAATAAAAATGCAAGGTAGAGAAGTTTTTAAGGTAGCTATTTCTAAAATGGCGTTTGCTGCTCAAAAAGCTTTGGAAATTTCAGAAAAAACAATAGAAGATATAAAACTCTTTATTCCTCATCAAGCTAATATGAGAATAATTGAGGCTGTTGCAAAGAAGTTAGACATTTCTATGGATAAGGTTTTTGTTAATATACATAAAACTGGAAATATTTCCTCTGCAACTACAATTACAGCTCTAGATGAGGCTATAAAAATAGGGAAACTAAACAAAGGCGATTTGGTTGAGCTTATAGCTTTTGGCGGTGGTTTTACGTGGGGAGCTACGGTGTTAAGAGTTTAAAATTTAGAGGTTATAATGTCAAAAATAGCGTTGATGTTTCCAGGACAGGGTTCGCAGACAGTTGGTATGGGAAGAGATCTTTATGAAAAATATTCTCAAGCAAAAGAGATTATAGATTTAGCTGGCGACGATATAAAAAATATTATTTTTAATGGACCAGAAGAAACATTAAAGATTACTCAAAATGCTCAACCTGCAATATTTACTGTTTCTATGGCTATATTTGAAGTTTTTAAGTCAATTTATAATTTTGTAAATTCTGAATTTGTTGCTGCAGGACATTCTCTTGGTGAGTACTGTGCATTGTGTGCTGCAGAATTTTTTAATTTTAAAGACGGGTTAGAAATGGTAAAAGCTAGAGGTAAATTTATTCACGAAGCTTCTTGTCAAAATCCCGGCACTATGGTTGCAATTTTAGGTATGCAAAAAGAGCAAATTTTAGATATTTGTTCTAAAGTTTCTTCTTATGGTGTTTGCGAAGCTGTTAATTTTAATTCTCCAGGACAGATAGTTATCGCAGGCACATTAGAAGCAGTAAATAAAGCAATAGAATTAGCAAATACATCAGGAGCAACAAAGAGTGTTGTATTAAATGTTTCTGGTCCTTTTCATTCTTCTCTTATGAGTTCAGCTTCAGATAACATGTCAAAAGAGTTAAAAAATTATAATTTTAGTAATCCTGTTTTTGGGGTGTATACAAACTGCGATGCACAATTTACAAAAGATGCATCTGAAATAAAAGAAAAACTTGTTGCTCAAATAAAAAGTCCAGTGAAATGGGATGAGAGCATAAAGAGCATGATTCAGTTAGGATTTGGAAAATTTATAGAAATTGGTCCAGGAAGGGTTTTATCTGGACTTTTAAAGAGAATTGATAAAACAAAAAAAGCTTTAAATATTGAAGATAATTTAAGTTTACAAAAAACATTGGAGGAATTAAGTAAATGAGACTTCAAGGGAAGGTGGCTGTTATTACTGGATCAGCCCAAGGTATAGGCAGAGCAATAGCTGAAACTTTTGCTAATGAAGGTGCCAATATTGTAATTTCAGATATCAATGCAGAAGCTGCTCTAAAAACTGCAGAAGAAATAAAAGCACAGTATAATGTTGAAACTATATCTAGTGCTTGCAATGTTGCAAAATTAGAAGAATGTGAAGATTTGATCAAGGTCGTTCTTGACAAATTTTCAAAAATAGATATACTAACAAACAATGCAGGAATAACAAGAGACAATCTCGTTTTACGTATGACAGAAGCTGACTGGGATGCAGTTATTGCTGTTAATTTAAAAGGCGTGTTTAATTGTATAAAAGCTGTAAGTAAGTCTATGCTTAAAGCAAGGCAAGGCAGAATAATAAATATAGTTTCTGTAGTAGGGCAGATGGGAAACGCTGGGCAGATAAATTATTCTGCAACGAAAGGAGGTGTTATAGCCATGACAAAGACTTGCGCAAAAGAATTTGCGTCAAGAAATATTTTAGTAAATGCAATTGCTCCAGGGTTTATACGCACAGCTATGACAGACAAGCTTACAGAAGAGCAAAAACAGACTATGTCTAGTAATATACCTTTAGCAAGGCTTGGAGAAGCTTCTGATATAGCAAAAGCAGCACTATTTTTTGCAAGTGAAGATTCTTCCTATATAACAGGTCATGTTTTAGCAGTTAATGGTGGAATGTATATGTAAAAACTATTACGTTAGGCATAATAATGTAAATAAAAATTGCGAATACGCAAATATTAACAAGGAAACAAAAGGGGGAAGTGAAAATGGCAGATTTTGAGGCTAGAGTAAAAGAGATTATTGTTGAACAATTAGGAGTAGATCCTGCTGAAGTTGTAGAAGGGGCATCTTTTGTAAATGATTTAGGAGCAGATTCTTTAGATACGGTAGAGCTTGTTATGGCTTTTGAAGAAGAATTTGGTATTGAAATTCCGGATGAAGAAGCAGAGAAAATTCAGACTGTAGGAAATGCTATAGATTATATTAAGGCGCATGCTTCAAAATAAGGCAAAAAAAAATGAATAAAAGAATAGTTATAACTGGTATAGGAGTTGTTACACCTATAGGTATAGGTTTACCTGAGTTTACTGAAGCTTTAAAAGCAGGGAAATCAGGTACTAGTATAATAGATTTTTTTGATACTAGTGCATATACTACAAAATTTGCTGCTCTTGTTAAGAATTTTAGTCCAGAGCAATTTATAGATAAAAAAAACATAAAGAAAATGGCAAAGTTTACGCAATTTGGTTTCGCAGCTGCCAAGATGGCTATAGAGGATTCTAATTTAGATTTGTCTAAAGAAGATATGTCAAGAATTGGTGTTATAACAGGAACAGGCATAGGTGGCTTAGATGTAATTGAAGAAGAAGAACAAGCTTTGCTTGCAAAAGGTCCTAGACGGGTAAGTCCTTTTCTTATTCCTATGATAATCACAAATATGCTGCCTGGAGAAATAGCTATAAAATATGGTTTTACTGGACCAAACTATGCTGTTACCAGCGCTTGTGCTTCGTCTAACCATGCTTTAGGTGATGCTCTGAGTCTTATGAGAAGTTCAGATGCAGACGTTGTAATTGCAGGTGGTTCTGAAGGAGCTATTACTCCGTTAGGTTTGGCAGGTTTTTGTTCTATAAAAGCCCTTTCTCAAAGAAATGACGAACCACTTAAAGCATCTAGGCCTTTTGATAAAGATAGAGACGGCTTTGTTATGGGAGAAGGCGCCGGTATGGTTGTGCTTGAAACTTTGGAGCACGCTTTAAATAGAGGAGCAAAAATATACGCTGAGCTTGCAGGTTATGGTGCCTCTGACGATGCTTATCATATAACGGCTCCTGACCCTGAAGGTAAAGGTGCAGCTATGGCTATAGAAAAAGCTATTTGTGATGCTGGCATTTCCAAAGAAGATATTGACTACATAAACGCCCACGGCACATCTACTGTTATGAATGATAGAATTGAAACTTTTGCAATAAAAAAGATTTTTGGAGATAGAGCATATAAGATACCTGTATCATCTACAAAATCTATGACAGGGCATCTTTTAGGTGGTGCAGCAGGAGTTGAATTAGTCGCTACAGTTCTTGCTATGCAAGAGGGTTTTATACCACCAACTATTAACTATCAAATTCCTGATCCTGATTGTGATTTGGACTATGTGCCAAACGTAGCAAGACAGCAAGCTATAACTTGTGCAATATCAAATTCTTTAGGATTTGGTGGACATAACGCTACAATAGTAATAAAAAAGTATGTTAAATAAAAAAATATTAAAACTTCAAGAAATTATTGAATATTCGTTCAATGATCTTGAAGTTTTAATAACAGCTTTAACTCACAAGTCTTATGCTTCTCACGTTGATCAAAGAAGTTGTAATGAGCGCATGGAATTTTTAGGCGATAGTATTTTGTCGGCTATTGTAGCAGAAGCTTTATATATGCGTTATTCTGAATGTAATGAAGGTAAGTTATCTCAATTGAAGGCTCAGATTATTTCTGCACCTAATTTAAGTGTTTGGGCGCAGGAGATAAGTTTGGGTAGTTACATTTTATTAGGCAAAAGTGATGATACTAAAGAATCTAGAGAAAGAGAAAGCTTGCTTTGCGATGTTTTTGAGGCTATTGTTGGAGCTATTTATTTAGATGGCGGTTTTGAAAAAGCGAAAAAATTTATTTTAAAATTTTTGGATTCAAAAAAAGAAATAGTAATAACAGATTATAAAAGTAAACTTCAAGAAATTGTTCAAAAGCTGTATAAAAAGATTCCAGACTATAAAATAACAAGAGAATTTGGACCTGACCACAATAAAAAGTTTGAGACAAATGTACTTATAAATAATAAGATTTTGGGTAACGGTATTGGAAATTCTAAAAAAGAAGCTCATCAGATTACCGCTCAAAGAGCTTTAAAAAATATAGAAAA
The DNA here is from genome assembly GCA_031268145.1 of Candidatus Endomicrobiellum siamense. GTDB lineage: Bacteria > Elusimicrobiota > Endomicrobiia > Endomicrobiales > Endomicrobiaceae > Endomicrobiellum > Endomicrobiellum siamense. The sequence goes on along the minus strand of JAIRXS010000022.1, from coordinate 42,136 downwards.
GTCTGTCGACGTAAATAATGTTAAGTAAACACTATTTAGGCCGATAGATTTATTAAGATTAAGAGAGGTTTAAATTTATGGTAATGAATTATATGTTGTCTGAAGAAGAACAAATGATGGTTGAAACTGCTAGAAACATAGCAGTAGAAAAAATGAAACCCGTTAGAGAACATTACGATGAGAAAGAAGAGTTTCCATGGGAAATTGTAAAAGAATTTGCTCAAGCTGATTTATGTGGCGTTTACATACCTGAAGAGTACGGCGGTTTTGGTAAAGGTATAATGGGACTCGTGCTTGTTGTTGAGGAACTTTGCAAGGTTGACGGTGCAATTGCACTTTCTCTTGCAGCTACTACTCTTGGCACGCTTCCAATCCTTATAACTGGGAATGAAGAACAAAAGAAAAAATATTTGCCAGATATTGCTTCTGGAAAAAAACTTGCTGCTTTTGGTTTAACTGAAAACGGTGCAGGCTCTGATGCTACTGGTATGACTACTACCGCAGTTAAAGAAGGCGATTATTATATTTTAAATGGTACAAAATGTTTTATAACTAATGGTGGTGAAGCGGAAACTTATACAATTTTTGCAAAAACTAATTCCTCAAAAGGACCAAGAGGGATATCTTGTTTTATAGTAGAGAAAGGTACTCCAGGCTTTGAATTTGGTAAAAAAGAAAAGAAAATGGGTATAAGAGCTTCTTCTACCAGAGAGCTTATATTTAAAGATTGCAAAATACACAAAGATAATCTTTTAGGAAAAGAAGGACATGGTTTAATGATAGCTCAAGCCACGTTAGATAATTCACGTCCCGGTGTAGCTGCACAAGCACTTGGTATAGCTGCTGGAGCATTAGATGAAGCAGTAGACTATGCAAGAAAAAGAATACAATTTGGACAACCTATAGCTTCTTTTCAAGGGATACAGCATATGCTTGCAGACATGGCTACAGAAGTTGAGGCTGCAAGAGCATTGCTTTATGCTTCTGCAAGAATGATAGATGCTGGAACTTCAAAACGTACAAGTAAAGAATCTGCAATGGCTAAACTTTTTTGTTCAGAAGTTGCTATGAAAGTTACAACAAATGCAGTACAAATTCTTGGAGGATATGGATATTCTAGAGAATTCCCTGTAGAAAAAATGATGAGAGATGCTAAAATAACGACTCTTTATGAAGGGACCAGTCAAATTCAGAAAAACGAAATTGCTCTTAATCTTATAAAAGAATCTGCAGCAAAATCAAAATAATTTTTTATTTATATTGTTAGATGCGGAGAAAAAATGAATATAATTGTTTGTATTAAGCAAGTACCTAACACGACAAATGTACAAATTGATCCTCAAACAGGTAGGCTTAAGAGAGAAGGTGTAGAGTCTATAATAAATCCTTATGATGAATATGCTATAGAAGAAGGAGTACAACTTAGAGAGAAATTCGGTGGCAAGGTAACTGTTATAACTATGGGACCTCCACAGGCAGAATCTGCCTTAAGAGAAGCTATTGCTAGAGGAGCAGATGAAGCTATTTTGATAAGTGACAAAGCCTTTGGTGGTGCAGATACTTTGGCAACCTCTTATACTTTATCTAAAGCTATAGAAACAATAGACGATTATAATATTATAATTTGCGGTAAGCAAGCTGCAGATGGCGATACCGCACAAGTTGGGCCTGCTGTAGCAGAAATACTCAATATAGCGCATGTTGCTTGCGTTAAAAAAATTGAATGTGTAGATAAAAATTCTATTAAAGTAGAAAGAATGATGGAAGATGGATACGATTTAATAGAAAGTTCTCTACCTGTTTTACTTACAGTCGTAAAAGAAATAAATAATCCTAGAGTACCTTCTCTTAAAGGAAAAATGCTTGCTAAAAAAGCTATTATAAAAACTCTTGATGCAAACTCTATTGGAGCTGATATAAAAAGAATTGGTTTGAGCGGTTCTCCAACTCAGGTTGTAAAGACGTTTAGCCCTCCGCAAAGAACAGGCGGAGAGAAGTTTGTAGGCGACGCAAAAGAAATTGCTAGTAATTTGGTTAAAAGACTGTCTGATCTTGGACTTATATGAAGTTTCTACAAGCGAATTATAGATTAATTTTTTGTTTTACAGAAATGGGAGTTTGTTAAAATGGCAAATAGTATTAAAATAATAAATGAGAAATGTGTTGGCTGTCAAATGTGCGCTAAAGCTTGTCCTTTTAATGCAATTTCTATGATTGAAAGGCCAGAACAAGAACACTCTAAAAAATTTATGCTTGCAAGTATAGATTTAAATAGGTGTACTTATTGCGGTACATGTAGCCAAACATGTAAGTTTAATGCAATAGAATTAAAAAAAGATGTTCCAATGACAAGTATTGATAAAAGTCTTTATAAAGGCGTTTGGGTATTTGCCGAGCAAAGGCATGGAGTTATTCATAGGGTATCATATGAACTTTTAAATAAGGGGAAATATCTTGCAAAAGAGTATGGAACAACTCTCAGTGCGGTTTTGATTGGAGATAACATTAAATCAAAAGCTCAAGAATTAATTAATAGAGGAGCAGATAAGGTTTATGTTTGTGATGATCCTATTTTTATTGAATTTCAAGAGGATCCGTATTCACTGGTTTTTTCTCACTTAATAGAAAAAGAAAAACCAGAGATTATCTTGATAGGAGCTACAGATATAGGGCGTTCTTTTGCTCCAAGAGTTGCAGCAAAAATTAAAACCGGGCTTACTGCAGACTGTATATCTTTGGAAGTAGACACGCAAACAAGAAATTTAAAACAAACTAGGCCTGCTTTTGGCGGGAATATTATGGCTACTATTATGACGCCTGAACACCGTCCTCAAATGTCTACGGTTAGACATAAAGTGTTTAAAGAAGTTCAGGTAGAGGAAGGAAGAACAGGAGAAATTATTGATTTTAAAATAGATGCGAAAACAATAATAAATAGAACAAAATTTTTAGGATTTATGAAGGATGAAAGTATTTGTATAGATATTTCTGATGCAGATATTGTCGTTTCAGGAGGAAGAGGTGTAGGTAGCGCTGAAGGTTTTAAACTTCTAAAAGAATTAGCAGATCTTTTAGGTGGAGCAGTAGGGGCTTCTAGAGCTGCTGTTGATACTGGTTGGATTCCTTATTCTCATCAAATAGGCCAAACAGGTAAAACAGTTTCACCTAAAATTTATATAGCTTGTGGAATATCTGGAAATATCCAGCATAATGTTGGTGTAAATGCTGATATTATTGTTGCAATAAATAAAGATTCTTCTTGCTATATGATGCAAACAGCTACTTATGCGTTAGAAGGCGACCTTTTTGAAATAATTCCAAATATAATAAAAGAAATAAAATCTTGTAAATGTAATTAAGAAAACTGATTCTTGCAAAAATACTTTAGGGATACTAATTAATATTTAGTATCCCTATATATGATTAATTTGTGTTCCACAAATAACAGACTTGTACAGCCCAGATATGGAATCCAATATTCTGTTTATTGGGCAAGTTATAACAGGAATTCTGCGAGCTACGTCTATGATTTGATTAGAAAATTCACAAATATTTGAATTCCTAAAATTAATTAACTTTTTACATATTTATTTTCTATTTCATTGAAAAAAGATAATTTTTTTGCATATTGTCATCTCTCATTTTTTTAATATTCATTAACAATACACCTGTACAAATATATTGATCTAAAGAATCAATCTGTAATTCATTGTTAAAGGTCAAGTTCTTGTAGTAGTTCGTTATTTAAAAATCAAAATCGGACTGATTAGTAAAAAGAGAAAATATCTTAAACCTAAAAAGGAGGGTTTAAGATATGAAGCAGCTACACAAGAAATTTAATAGTGAACAAGTAAAAGAAATATTAAACAAGTATGAAAGAGGTAAAGCCAAAAGAGAAACTATACAAGAAATACTAGGACTAGGAAGAAGTAGATTTTTTGATTTGATTAAAAAATATCGTCAAAAAGGCATCAATTTTAGTATAGAATATAGCAGACAGGCAATAAACCGAAAACTTGAGAATAAATATGACAATTTAATACTAAATGAATTAGAAACAAGTAAAAAGTTAGTTAATAATCCAGAAGTTCCAACACAATGGTATAATTACAGTTATTTTTCACAGAAAATAAAACGCAAATATGGTATAGGATTTCAGTACCTACAATAATAAACCGGGCAAAGAAGTGGAGTTATTACAAACAAAGGCGAAAGAGCCAAAGCAAGCATGAGAGGTTTGTGATAACAAACAACACTGGCGAACTAATACAACACGACAACAGTCACCATTATTTGCACCATTAGCTGGTAAGAAATGGTATTTAATAACAAGTATTGACGGAAGCAAGATTTGTTGAGACAGATTGTCATATAGTTATTATCAGTCATATTTTATCAAAAAACGATATTTTTGCTTTAAGACTCCATAGATGCGCTAATGGATATAAGGACTATTTCTTTAAAAACTTCCAAAATTAAAGTTAATGATTTAAATCCTTATGATGATGTTGATATTCGCATTTATAAGCTTGACAACCAATCCTGTCAACTTCGCTTTTGAAGAAATCAAACACTTTTAGATACACAAATTGTCAAAAACACCATGCTAAACATGCTACGCCTGCAAGATATTTGCCTTTTGCAGGCACTTTGTTCCTTTTTGACAGTCCACTTTTGATTTTTAAATAACAATGTATTACATTTTTCAAACAAAAAATATATAATTAGTTGTATATTAATAATTCGATAGGAGTTAAAATGACTAAAACAAGAAATAAAAAAATTGTTGAAGGCGTTAATCCTAGTCCAGATATGGAGAAATCATTTATAAACAATTCCAAATCTTTAAAAGAGCTTATTTTTCGCGTAAAAAAAGCTCAAGAAGTTTATGCTACATTTACCCAAGCTCAAGTAGATTCTATTTTTAAATCTGCTGCAATTGCTGCAAATAAAGCAAGAATTTTTCTTGCAAAGATGGCTGTAGAAGAAACTGGCATGGGGATTGTTGAAGACAAAGTTATTAAAAACCATTTTGCTAGCGAATATATATATAATAAACATAAAAATGTTTTAACCTGTGGTGTTATAGAAGAAGACATTGCAAATGGTATTAAAATACTGGCAGATCCTGTGGGAGTTATAGCAGGTATTGTTCCAACAACCAATCCAACATCAACTGCGATTTTTAAATCTCTTATTACGTTAAAAACAAGAAATGGTATAATATTCTCTCCCCATCCAAGAGCTAAAAAATCTACTATAGAGGCTGCAAGAATTGTTTTGGAAGCTGCTGTTAAAGCTGGTGCTCCAAAAGATATTATAGGTTGGTTAGACTTGCCGTCCTTAGAACTTACAAATTTGCTTATTACAGACATAAATATTGCAACAATACTTGCGACAGGCGGTCCTCAAATGGTAAAAGCTGCATACTCTTCAGGTAAACCTGCACTTGGCGTAGGCGCTGGCAATACTCCTGCAATTATTGATGAGACTGCAGATATTCAAACCGCAGTTTCTTCCATTTTAATATCTAAAACATTTGATAATGGCATGATTTGCGCTTCAGAGCAGTCAATAATAATTGTAAAAGATGTTTATAAAAAAGTTATTGATGAATTAGTTTTCAGAGGTGCTTATATTTTAAATAAAAATGAGAAAGCTAAAGTTGCGAAAATTATTGTTGTCGATGGAAAATTAAATTCTAAAATAGTCGGGCAGTCTGCGTATAAAATTGCTCAAATGTCAGGTATAAACGTGCCTAAAGATGTAAAGATTCTTGTAGGTGAAGTTACAGAAATAGGGGTTAATGAAGTTTTTTCTTATGAAAAATTGTCTCCAGTAATTGCTGTTTATAAAGCTGAAAATTTTGATGATGCAGTGGAAAAAGCTTATCACCTTGTGGATTTCGGAGGCGCAGGCCATACATCTGTTTTATATACTGACGAAAGGAAACAAGATAGAATTGACATTTTTGCGAAAAAATTACACACGGGACGCATATTAATAAATACTCCTTCATCTCAAGGCGGAATTGGGGATTTGTACAATTTTAAACTTGAACCGTCGCTTACTCTTGGTTGCGGTTCTTGGGGAGGGAATTCTGTGAGTGAAAATGTTGGAGTCAGACATTTACTAAATTATAAAACTGTTGCCCAAAGACGTGAAAATATGCTGTGGTTTAGAGTCCCTCCCAAAATTTATTTTAAAAGAGGAGCAACAGAGTTAGCTTTACGCGAGCTTGTTGGTAAAAAAAGAGCTTTTATAGTAACTGATAGATTTTTATTTGATTCGGGAGCTGTTTATAATATTACAAGAGTTTTAGAAGATGTAAATATTGATTATCAAATATTTTTTGATGTAAAACCAGATCCTACTCTTAAAACTATAGACGAGGCTTTAATAATTATGAAGGGATATAAACCTGATGTTATTATTGCTTTTGGAGGAGGATCTCCAATAGATGCTGCAAAAATTATGTGGCTGATGTATGAATATCCAGAAATAGATTTTGAAGATATTGCAATGAGATTTATGGATATTAGAAAAAGAATTTGTGATATTTCTGAACTAGCAAAAAAAGTGCAGATGGTTGCAATTCCAACAACCTCTGGCACTGGGTCTGAAGTTACACCTTTTGCTGTTATTACTGAAGATAAGACACACATAAAATATCCAATAGCAGATTATTCGCTAACCCCAGATATGGCAATAATAGATCCAAACTTTGTAGACTCTATGCCTAAGGGATTATGCGCTGCTTCTGGGATCGATGCTTTAACTCATGCCATAGAGGCGTATGTTTCCGTACTTGCAACAAACTTTACAAATTCACCTGCTTTAGAAGCTATAAAGTTGATATTTAGGTATCTTCCACGCTCATATAAGAATGGCATAAATGATCATATTGCAAGAGAGAAAATGCATTATGCTTCAACGCTTGCTGGCATGGCTTTTGCAAACGCTTTTTTGGGTGTTTCTCATTCATTGGCACATAAATTAGGAGCAGCATTTGGTATTGCTCATGGTGTTGCAAATGGCTTAGTTATAAATCAGGTAATAAAATATAATGCAACTGATCGTCCAAAAAAGCAGGCAATTTTTCCGCAATATAAATTTCCTAATGCAAAAGCAAAGTATGGTCAAATTGCAGACGAATTAAATCTTGGCGGAAAAAATGACGACGAAAAACTAGAGCGGTTAATAAATGCGATAATAAAACTTAAAAAAGATGTTAACTTGCCTCTTTCTATAAAAGAGTACGGAGTTGAAGAAAAAGCATTTTATGATAAATTAGATAGTTTGGTAGACCAAGCTTTTGACGACCAATGTACAGGCGCAAATCCCGTATATCCTTTAATGGAAGATTTAAGGGATATTCTAATTAAATCATACCATGGTAACATTTAATTCTAATTAATTATTTTGTTATTACACTATTGATTAAAGAAAAAAGGTTTCGATGAACAACAAAAACCAAGAAATGTATTTTACGCAAGAAGTTCTTGAACGGATTATAAAAGCTTTTTTTTCGGACAATTTTGAAAATAATGTAAAGCTTATTCCTTTTAATATGAGACCAAAAGGTTTTAATGTATATTATAGGTGCTGTATATACAAAGAAAGAGCAATTCTAAGGGATAGGATTATTGCGGGACTTGGATTTTCTATAGAAGATGATAACGATATAGTAGAGTTGTCGTATTATACAACTAAAGCTTTAGAAAGAACTAAACCCAATGAGAATGCTCTTACTGTTGTAGAGAAAGCTTGTAAAGGCTGTGTTCCTAGCAGGGTTTACGTAACGGATTTATGCCAAGGTTGTTTGGCGAATTCTTGTAAGAACGCTTGTAAATTTGATGCTATAAGCATTACAAATGGTAGATCAAGAATAGACTCTATAAAATGTAAAAATTGTAAAATGTGTGTTTCTGCTTGTCCATATAATGCTATTGTTAAAATAGCAGTTCCTTGCGAAGATTCTTGCCCAGTGAATGCAATAAAGAAAAACGAACACGGAACAGCTGAAATAGATTATAGTACTTGTATATCTTGCGGAAAATGTATTATGAGCTGTCCTTTTGGAGCTGTTTGTGAAAAAAGTCAAGTAATTGATATTTTAAAAAATATTAAAGAAGGTAAAAAAGTTGTTGCTTTGATTGCCCCATCTATAGCTGGTCAGTTTGAAGGAAGTATTTATCAGTTAAAATTTGCTATAAAACAAGCAGGTTTTTATGATGTGTATGAAGTTGCAAGTGGTGCAGATATTACTATAAAAAATGAAGCTAAAGAATTTAAAGAACATATAAAACATGGCATGTCGTTTATGACAACTTCTTGTTGTTCTGGATATAATAGATTTATATCTAAGCATTTACCAGCTATAAAGTCTTTTGTTTCACAGACTCAGACGCCACTTTACTATACTTCAGAAAAAGTCAAACTTGAGCTACATGATGCGATTACGGTTTTTTTAAGCCCCTGTATTGCTAAAAAAGGCGAAGCCTATGAAAATAAAAATGTTGATTATGTATTGAATTATCAAGAACTTGCAGCTTTACTTAAAGTAAAAGATATTAAAGTTAAAGATTGTCAAAGTGAAAATTTTGATATTGAAAGTTCAAAGCAGGCTCGCAACTTTGGTGTTACTGGCGGTGTAGTTGGAGCTGTAGCTAAAGCGCTAGAAAAAAAAGATGTAGTAAAACCATATATAATAAATGGCTTAAATAAAGAAGTTATTACTTATTTAAAGAAAATAGTTAAAGAGAAACAATGTCAGGAAGGCAATTTAATAGAAATTATGTGTTGTCAGGGAGGATGTATATGTGGAAACGCTACTATTTCTTCTCCAGCAACTGCAAATAAGCGCTTAAAAATATTACTTGATCAAAGCCAAGATATAAGTTAGGAGTTGTTATATGTTGAAGATATTAGTTACAGGGGCGAATGGTTTTGTTGGAAGTCACATTGTTGAATATTTAATTGAGCAAAAATATAAAATTGTATGTTTAGTTAGAAAAACATCAAATTTAAAATGGATAAAAAACTTACCTTTACAATATTTGTATGGCAGTTTAAATAATAAAAAATTTTTGTCTACTATAGTTAAAGATTTTGATGTTATTATTCATTGCGCTGGTGTTGTAAGAGCTACAAGCAAAAAAGAATATTTTAAAGTAAATGTTGAAAATACTAAAACTTTATGTAATTCTGTTTTGGAAAATAATCCAGCTTTAAAAAAATTTATATTTATTTCTTCTCAAGCTGCACAGGGATGTTCAAGCTTAGATTCTCTCAGGCAAGTATCAGATAAAGAAAATCCTGTTTCTGACTACGGTAGAAGTAAACTTGCCGCCGAAATTGAAATAAAACATATGTTAAACGGAAAAATTCTATATACGATTTTTAGGCCAGCTGCGGTTTATGGTCCTAGGGATAAAGATATATTTATATTTTTTAATTTGGTAAACAAACATTTACGCCCAGTAACTGTTAAAAAAAGGTTGCTACAGCTAGTTTATGTTAAAGATGTTGCAAATGCTGTTGTAAAGTCTATAGAAAATAAAAACTCTAATAACAACATTTATTATCTTGCTAATTCCAAGCAATATACTTGGACTGGTATTGGCAAAGTTATATCAAACAGCGTAGGTGTTAAAACAATCCCTATTATTATCCCTGATTTTGTTTTTCATCTTATAAGTTTTGCCTCTAAGATGTTAAGTTATATAACAAAGAAATCTTTAGTTTTAAACGAGCAAAAAATAGATGAATTGCTTTGCGACAACTGGTCTTGCGATACAAAACAAACTGAGAAAGACTTAAAGGTGTCTTTTACTAGCCTTGAAGTTGCTTCTAAAATAACATATAATTGGTATTTAAAAAATGGTTTTTTTAATAAATTAAGTATTAAATAGGAGACGTTTGAATGGGGTCTGATATTTTTGAAAAATGTTTTAGCTTCCATGCTGCAAATAAACTAAAAAAAATGGGATATTACCCATATTACCATAGAGTGGAGTCAGAACAAGGTCCTGAAATTACAGTTGAAGGGGAAAAAAGAATAGTTGTTTGTTCTAATAATTATCTCGGGCTTGCCAACCATCCTAAAGTTATAGAAGCTTCTGCTACCGCTGCTAAGCGTTATGGCACATCTTGTACAGGATCCAGACTTCTTAATGGTACAAATGATTTGCACGAAAAGGTTGAAAGAAAATTTGCAAGTTTTGTAGGTAAAGAAAATGCAATTTTATTTACTACAGGGCATCATTCAAACTTGGGGGCATTATCTTGCCTAGTTTCAAAAAGTGAAGTTTTTATTACTGATAAGTTAGACCATGCTTCTATAATAGATGGATGTCGTTTATCCTTTGGGCAAATGGTAAGGTTTAGACATAATGATATGAATGATCTTGAAAGACAACTTATAAAATATAAAGATAAGGGAATGCTTATAATTGTTGATGGTATTTTTAGTATGGAGGGAGATATCGCGAATTTTCCAGAGATTTCAAAGCTTGCAAAAAAATATAGAGCAAGAGTTTTTATAGATGAAGCACATTCTTTAGGCGTTATAGGAGCAAATGGAAGAGGTACAGGCGAGCATTTTAATATGGAGGCTGATGTTGATATTTTAATGGCAACAGCTTCTAAATCTATGGCCTCAATAGGTGGTTTTATAGCAAGTAGATCAGAAGTTATAGATTATATAAAGCACAATGCAAGATCAATAATTTTTACTGCAAGTCTTCCTCCTGCTTGTGTTGGCGCAATTGACGCTTCTTTAGATTTAATACAACAAGAACCTGAAAGAAGAGTAAAGCTTATGAATACTGCAAAAAAGATGAAAGAAGCTTTTAAATCTCTAGGTTTTAATACTAATAACTCAGAATCTCCAATTATCCCTTTAACTGTAGGTGCGGATATAATGGCATTTAAAATGTGGCGTATGCTTTTTGATGAAGGGGTTTTTGCGTCTCCTGTTGTAACGCCCGCTGTTCCTGAAGGACAAGCAATTATTAGGACGAGTTATATGGCAACACATACTGACGACCATTTAAATTTTATTTTAGAAAAATTTAAAAAAGTTGGTAAAGCATGTGGTATAATAGCTTAGTGTCCTGATAAGGAATATCTAAAAGAATGGAATTAATTGAAGTTAAAAACAAAGAACAATTAAAACAATTTATAAATTTACCTTGGCAAATTTATAAATATAATAAATTTTGGGTACCTCCTTTAAAAATTGACATAAAAAAAATTTTAAGCGAGAAAAATTCTTTTTGGTTGCATGCAAAAAGACAGCTTTTTTTAGTTTGTGATGAAAAAGGAAACGCTTTAGGTAGAATTGCCGCTATTATTAATTACAACTATATATCTTTCCAAAATGATAAATGCGGGTTTTTTGGTTTTTTTGAGTGTGTTGATGATGTAAATGTTGCCAAAGTTCTTTTTGACAGTGCTAAAAAATGGTTAAATGAGCAAAATATACATAAAATGATGGGCCCCATGAACCCGTCTACAAACGATGAATGTGGATTTTTAATGAAAGGGTTTGATATTTCACCAAGTCTTATGATGCCCTATACTCCAGAATATTATTTAAATCTTGCTCAAAAATGCGGATTGGAAAAAATAAAAGAATTTTATGCTTATGATATGGACGTTACAAATGATTCTAGAATTTCTAGACTTGAAAGAGTCGTTAATGTGGCAAAAAAGAAACTTCCTAATTTAAAAGTAGCAACTTTAAAAAAGAGCTCTTTTAAAGAAGATTTAGCTTCGGCAATATCTATATACAATTGCGCTTGGGAAAAAAATTGGGGTTTTGTTCCCTGGAGTGATGAAGAGTTTAAAAGTATTGCGTCTAAACTAAAAAATCTTATAGACCCGGAAATGGTAATAATAGCTAAAGTATCTGGCGTTGCAGTTGGGATGCTTATATCTTTGCCGGACTATAACCAAGTTTTAAAAAAAATGGATGGTAAAATTTTACCTTTTGGAATTTTTAAGTTTTTATATTACAGAAAAAAAATAGATAGTTTAAGACTTATGGTAATGGGTGTTGTAAAAGAATATAGGCATAAAGGTATAGAAGCTATTATGTATGAGAAAGGTCTTAAAAATGCGTTAAGGTTGGGTTATAAACATTGCGAACTTTCTTGGGTATTAGAGGACAATATAATGACACGTCGTACTGCAGAAATGATGAATGGTAAAGTTTATAAGAAGTATGCTATATATGTTAGTTTTGATAATTTTTAATTTAATATAAGAATTTACTATCTTAAATTTTAATTAGGTTTAAGCCTTATACTATAATGACGATCAAATATATAATCGGAGGTATGAGGAAATGGTTATTAAATCGTTAAAGAAGAAAACGAGCTTGAAAAAAGCGACTGTAAAAAAAGAAACAAACCCAAAAGCAAGAAAAACAGTTTTAAAATCTGTAGACGACAAAAAGCGAAGCTTACAAGGTAATCCTAATGCTTATGTTATTATAGATTACCCAGTGGAGTCAGAAAATATAAATAGCTGCCATTATGTTGTTAGAGTCGGCGCTTCTTGCGATGGATATGTTGAGCTTTCGTTTAATGATGGAGAATGGGTGCCTTGTAGATTTAATTCTGGTTATTGGTGGTTTGACTGGACTGATTTTGTCCCTGGAGAATATTTTATTTCTGCAAGACTTATAGATCATAAAGGTGATGTTATTTTACAATCACAAAATAGGAAATGTAAAGTATGTTAAAAGAAAAAAATTCTTTATATGAAATTTTTGGCAAGCTTGTTTTGACTGCTGTTGTTGGAGGTTCTTGTTTTGTTATCGCTCAAGCTTTTTTAAAAGATGACAAAAAGAAGACAGTTCAGTTACAAGAAAGGTTAAGACAATCTTATGAAGGGCTTTCTCCCGAAGACTATTAAGGTTTATAGGTAAACATGATGTACTTAAAAAAAGTAGAAATATGTGGATTTAAATCTTTTGCTGATAAAACAGTTTTAGACTTTGAGCTAGGCATTTCTGGCATTATCGGGCCAAACGGTTGTGGCAAATCTAATATATCCGACTCTATTCGTTGGTGTTTAGGTGAACAAAGAGCTAAATCTATGAGAAGTTCAAACATGCAAGAAGTTATATTTGGTGGTACGCAGACAAGGGCTACTACAGGCATGGCGGAAGTTTCTCTTACTTTTGATAATTCGCAGAATGTTTTGCCTATAGACTATTCTGAAGTTATAGTTACAAGAAGACTTTTTAGAAGTGGTGAAAGTGAATATTTTATAAATAAAACACAATGCAGACTTAAAGACATAAGAGATATGTTTTTGGATACGGGGATAGGTTCAGATGGCTATTCCGTACTAGAGCAGGGAAAAGTAGATTTTTTAACTACAGCAAAGCCTGAAGATAGAAGAGAGTTATTTGAAGAAGCTGCAGGTGTTTCTAAATATAAAGTTAGAAGAGAAGAAACTTTAAGAAAACTTGAGAAAGTAGATGCGGATATGTCCCGTATTTCAGATGCACTTGCTATACATAAGCAGCAGATAACAGCTTTAGATGTTGCTGCAAAAAAAACTAAGCAGTACAAACAATATCAAGAAGAACTCGCTAAATATGAAGTTGCTTCTTTAGTGCAGCATATATCATATGGGAATAAAGAAATAGAAAGATTAAACAATGAACTAGATCCTAAAATAAAAGAATTTGAAACTACAAATACTTTGATGGCAAAGTTAGAAGCTAAAATACAAGAGACACGTATTAGTTTAGATGAAAAAAATGAACAATACGTAAACTTAAATAGAGAATCTAGCGAAATAAAGATGCAAATTGGCGTATGTGATCAAATAATACAACACTCTACAAACAGAGAGACTGAAATAAAAGCAGAGCAAGAGAGATTAAAGCAGGAACTTGTTTTAAGTAAAGATCAAATTTCACAAATGCAGGAACAGTTGCAAAATTTGAATACAGATGATAGTTATTTGCTTTTTGAAACAGAAAAACTTGAAAAAGAATATAAACAAAGAGAAGAACAATATAACTCTGTGAAGCTTAAGTTGTCTGAATTTGAAAAAAGAGAAAGTGAAATCCGTAGTCGTCTTTCAAATTTAGAATCAGAAAAAGAAGCACAACTAAATTTGAAAGCAGAACTTTCGGAATCTAAAATACATTTAGATGCAGATATTTCTTCTTTACAAAGAATTATTTCAAGACTTGAAACAGAAATAGAACCTACAAGTAATGAAATTGCTTTGTTAGAAGCTGAACTTGCTTCTTCTGGAGCATCTTTAGAGTCTTTTGATAAAAAGAAAGAGGAAATTAATAAAACCGTAATAGAAAATGAAGAAAAGATAAAAGCATTAGAAAATCTTGTGCTTGAATATAAAGAGACGATAGCTTCAAATCAGTCTCGCATTGCAACATTAAAAGAATTTGATCAACAAGATCCCGTTAGAGCATCAATTAGAGCTGTGCTGAATTTAGGTATAGCTAGAGGTCCAATAAGCAGTTTAATTGATTTTGATGCAGATAAAGCAGATCTCATAGCTTCTGCGCTTGGCGAAAAGTTAAACTATCTTGTTTGTGAGACTTCACAAAAAACTGAAAAAGCTATTACTTTTTTGGAAGAGAATAATTTGAGCAGGCTATCTTTTATAGTTGCAGATAAAATTACAGATTCTTACCAAAATAATGTTGTTAGCCTTCCTTTAGGTTATACAGAACTTATAAAATATCTAAAGTATAACTCGCAAGACGAAAAGATTATCCGTTTTGTTTGCTCCAATACATTGGTTTGTGCAAATAAGGTTTATGGTAAAGTAGTTGTGCAAGGCGGTGGCAAAATATCCTTTGAAAAGCCAGTTTTGATTGAAGAGCAAATAAAGACCCTTCAACTACAATCAGAACAATTGTCACAAGATATTTTATCTTCTCAATCTGAAATAGACCAGTTAAAAGAAGATCAAATAAGCTCAAAATTAGAAAAAGAAAGATTTGGATTTGAATCTATAAAAATAAAAACTCAAATTGAAGGAAAAGAGTCTCAAATTGAAGATAAAAGAAATAATATAAAAAATGTTTCTGAGGAAATATCTAAAAATAAAGAAGAAATAGCCTCTAAAACTTTAGAACTTTCTTCTTTTAACGATAGAATATCTGTTTTTGAAACAAAGATTGCAGATTATAGCGATGAAGAAAACAAACTTTACGAAGAACTTAAAATTATTGAAAGCAACACATTTGATGTTAGAAAAGAAGAAGATTTAATTGCTCCTTTAATGATGCAGGCAAGGAGCGATTGGGATAAAAAAAACTCTGAGCTTGAAAATAAGCAAAAAGGGCAACAGTATCTTCAAGATAACGTAACTAATATAGAGCGTCAAATAACTCATTATGAGGATATAATTGAAAAAAATGATTGTAAACTTACAGAACTTACCGCTAATGTAGAACAGGAAACTGCTAAAATACAATTGTTATACGAAGATAAAGCAAATAAAGAAGCTCAGATACAAGTTTCTTTAACAGATAAACGAACTTTGCAAGATGTGCTAGATTCAGATAGTCAACAAGCCCATGTTTTGCGTTCTAAGACTGATGAACTAAATAATGTTGTAAATTCTATGCAAGTTGACTTAAAGAATTTTGAGTTCCAAAAAAATGATTTAGAACAAAGACTCTTAGAAGTTTATAATAAAAATTACGATGAAATAAAAAATGACTTTAATGATGTTGAGGTAAACAACGAAGAAGTTAATCGTATTAAAAAGAAGATGGATACATTAGGGGCTGTAAATCTTGCCGCGCAGGAAGAATATGATGCTTTAGAGCAAAGATATAACTTCCTTTTAACTCAGCAGCAGGACTTACTGAAAGCTAAAGAAGACTTGCATGAGGTTATAAAGAAAATTAACCAATCTACTGTTGAAAATTTTAAAAAGACTTTTGATGTTGTTAGAGAAAACTTTAAAAATCTTTACAAAAAACTTTTTGGCGGCGGAGAAGCAGATTTAATGCTTACAGATGAAAATAATTTATTGGAAACAGGTATAGATATTTATGCTCAACCTGCAGGGAAAAAACTTCAAAACATATCTTTGTGTTCTGGCGGGGAAAAAGCGCTGACTGCAGTTGCATTGCTTTTTGCATTTTTTATGGCTAAACCATCTCCATTTTGTATTTTAGATGAGGTTGACGCTCCATTAGATGATGCAAACGTTGGTAGGTATAATGCTATGGTAAAAGAATTTGCTTCTAAGACACAATTTTTGGTTGTAACCCACAATAAACGTACTATGGAAATGGTTGACGTTTTATATGGTGTAACAATGGAAGAACAAGGTGTTTCTAAAATAATTTCTGTTAGGATAAACCACCAAGAAAACAAAACTACAGAGATTGCTTAAAAGATGATACAAGATTATATTATTTAAGTGGTTTTATATAAAATTTAATTTGTTAACTAAGTACTAGGAATACTATATGTTTAAAGAGAGAACAAGTTTTCAAAATTGTTTGGAGTATCTGGGTTTAAAGTTATTAATATTTATAATATTTTTGTTAGGGCGCACAATGGCACAGTTTTTTGGCAAGTTCATTGTTTTTATAGTTTTTTATTTTGTGCCTTTTAGAAAACAGTTAGTTTTAACAAATATTTCATTGTCTTTTCCTGAGAAATCTAAGGAAGAAGTTAATAGAATAGCTAAAAACACTTATAAAACTTTTATTAAAGTGTTTATAGACATGTTTTTTATATCAAAAATGTCTGATGAAAATATAGAAAAAATGTTAGCTTATGATAAAAATATGATAGAAAAAGCACTATCTAAAGGGAAAGGCTTAGTTCTGCTTTCAGCACATTTTGGAAATTGGGAATTATCTGCTCTTGCATTTGCAAAAAAATATCCTGTAGCTTTAATAGTTGCAAAGCAGTCTAATGATTTTGTAGATACAATGATAGAAAGTTTTAGAAGTAAAGAAGGCTTTAATGTTTTAAATTTTCAAAGAGATGATAAAATGTCTTTTAGAAAAATAGTAAAAGCTTTAAGAAAAAATCAAGTTTTAGCAATATTGGGAGATCAAGATGCGGGTCATAAAGGTGTATTTTTGCCATTTATGGGTCGCTTAGCTTCTACACCTAAAGGGCCAGCTTTTTTTGCTCTTAGAACAGGAAGTCCTATAATAACGGCCTTTGGAGTTTGTCAGAAAGATGGAAGTATGAAAATGAAATTAGAAGAACTTCAAATGCCAAACTCTGGCAATGAAGAAAAAGATATAGAAATAATTAATACAATATATAATAAAAGACTTGAAGAAGTAATTAAAGAAAATCCTGATCAATGGTTTTGGTTCCATCGTAGGTGGAACACGCGCCCAAATTAATTTGATATGTTATAATTTCGTTATAAGTTAAAGTTTTTAATTGATAAAGTAAATTGACCAATGAGCGGTACTTTATATGTGGTTCCAACACCTATAGGAAACCTCGAAGATATAACTCTAAGAGCATTGCGTATTCTTAAGGAATGCGATTTAATTGCTTGTGAAGATACAAGACAAAGTTTAAAATTGTTGTCCTATTTTAAAATATCTAAACCTTTAATAAGTTTTTATTCTTATAATGAGAAGTCTAGGCTTAAAGGTTTAGTAGATAAGCTTTTAAATGGTAAAAAGATTGCGCTTATTTCTGATGCTGGTACGCCTGGGATTTCTGATCCTGGGTACAGTTTGATTAAAGAATCAATAAATAAAAATATAGATATTGAAGTTTTGCCAGGTGCCAGCGCTGTAATAACAGCTCTTGTAGGGTCAGGTCTTCCAACAGACGGTTTTATATTTTGCGGTTTTTTAAAAAGAAAACCTAGTAAAATGAAAAAAGAACTTGTAGAACTTGCAAATTTAGAAAAGACAATTATTTTTTATGAGTCTCCATATAGAGTTTTAAAAACCATGGAAAGGATTTTAGAGGTTTTTGGGAAAGATTCTCAGATTTGTCTTGCAAGAGAGCTAACAAAAAAGTTTGAAGAGTTTATGCGAGGTACAGTAGAAGAGGTTTTAGAGAGCATAAAAAACAGAAAATCTCTTCTTGGCGAATTTGTAGTTTTAGTGTATCCTGCAAAAATGGAGCAAATATGATTAAGGTGGGCATTGTTGGCATAACAGGTTATACAGGTGAAGAGCTTTTAAAAATTTTAAGTCTGCATCCAGATGTAAAAATAATGGGCGTTTATGGTAGAACTACTTCAGAGCAAAGGTTTTTAAAAGACGTTTATCCAGAATTTGAAAATTTGAATTTAACTATAGAACCTTTAAATATAGATCTCGTTTCAGAAAAATGTGACTTAGGATTTTTAGCTTTACCTCATGGGGCATCTTTTGAATTTAGCCCAAAGTTTATTAATGAAGGTGTTAAAGTTATAGACTTATCTGCGGATTTTAGATTAAAAGACGTAGATATTTATGAAGAGTGGTATAAAGTTAAACATACTGCAAAAGATTTCATATCAAAGGCTGTTTATGGTTTATCAGAACTTAATTTTGAAGATATAAAAACTGCTTCTCTTATTGCAAACCCAGGATGTTATCCTACTAGTATTGCTTTAGGTATAGCTCCAAGTATAAAAGGTGGATTTGTTGATCTAAAAGGTATAGTTATAGATTCTAAAAGCGGTGTTTCTGGGGCAGGCAGAAAAGTAGCTCAGGAGTATTTTAAAAATGAACATCCAAATTTTAAAGCTTATAAAATAGCAGGATTTCATAGACATATTCCTGAAATAGAGCAAGAACTTTCAATATTATCTAAAGAAAATGTTACGTTAAGTTTTACTCCACACATTATACCTATAGAAAGAGGAATGCTCTCTACAATTTATGTAAATTTAAAAAATTCTGTTACTTCTTCAGAGGAAGTTCTAAACTACTATAGGGAATTTTACAAAGACAAAATATTTGTTAAAATCTTTAAAAACGAAGAACTCCCTACAATAAGAGATGTCGTGAATACAAATTATTGTTGTATCGGTCTAAAAGTTGATAAACGGACAAATAAGCTGATTATAATTTCGGCTATAGATAACCTTGTAAAGGGTGCTTCAGGACAAGCAATACAAAATATGAATATAATGTTTGGTTTAAAAGAAACTACAGGTTTAATATAAATTGAGTAAGACCTTAAAAATTTTATCTAAAGACAAAAATGCGCATTTAATAACATCTCAAGTGATAAAAAATGGAGGCGTAGCTATTGTGCCTACAGAAACAGTCTATGGTTTTGCCGTAGACGCTTTTAACCTTGAGGCGCAAAGAAAAGTTTATAAAATTAAAGGGAGAAATCAAAAAAAACCTCTTATTTTGATGACAAAAAATTTAGAAAGCGTGATGTCTATAGTTGATATACCTTCCAAAGCTTTGATAATTGCAAGAAGGTTTTGGCCTGGGCAGCTTACTATAATATTTCTTACGACAGAACTTGGTAAACTTATTTCAGGCGGGAGACCTAACTTAGGGATTAGAATACCTGATAGTAAATTTATGTTAAAAATGCTTGAAGCTTTAAATTCGCCAATATTTACAACTTCTGTAAATGTTTCAAATAAAAAAAGCGCAAAAAATGTAAAAGAAACTTTGATTTTTGATAATGAGGTAGATATTATTGTTAACGGTGGTAAATGTGAATATTCCTTTGAATCCACAGTTATAGATATGGTACAATTTCCTTATCTTGTTATTCGTAAAGGTTGTTTAGATACAGACAAAATATTAAAATATATATAAATGTGAGGTAAAATGGAAAAACTAAAAAAATATGATATAGAAGTTTACGACGTATTAGCTAAAGAACTTCAAAGGCAAAGAGAAACAATAGAGCTTATCGCTTCAGAAAATATTGTTTCAGAAATGGTGATGCAAGCTCAAGGTTCTTGTCTTACAAATAAATATGCAGAAGGTTATCCTGGAAAACGGTATTATGGTGGTTGTGAAGTTGTAGACATAGTTGAAAATCTTGCAATAGAAAGAGTAAAAAGACTTTTTAATGCACAATTTGCAAATGTTCAGCCTCATTCAGGTGCTCAAGCAAATTTTGCAGTACTTCTTGCTCTTTTAAAACCAGGCGATACGATTATGGGGCTTAGTTTAGCTCATGGCGGACATTTAACTCATGGGAGTCCATATAATGCTTCTGGTAAGTGGTTTAATATTGTAGCTTATAATGTAGACGAAAAAACTAACCTTATAAACTACGATGAAATTGAACGTTTAGCTTTAGAACATAAACCAAAATTAATAATTAGCGGTGCCAGTGCATATTCAAGAATTTGGGACTGGAAAAGAATAGGTGAAATTGCAAAAAAAAATGGAGCTTATCATATGACTGATATGGCTCATTATGCTGGACTTATTGCAACAGGTATTTATCCATCTCCAGTAGAATATGCAGATATTGTAACATCTACAACTCATAAAACGCTTAGAGGGCCAAGAGGTGGTTTAATTCTTACAAATAATCCAGATATAGCAAAAAAAATTAATTCTGCAGTTTTCCCTGGCGAGCAAGGCGGTCCTTTAATGCATGTTATATCTGCAAAAGCTGTAGCTTTTGGCGAGGCTTTAAGACCAGAATTTAAAGAGTATCAAAAACAAGTTTTAGCTAATGCAAAGAAAATGGCTCAAGTTTTAGAAGATAATGGTTTAAAAATAGTTTCTGGTGGTACGGATTCTCATATGTTTTTAGTTGATTTAAGACCTCTGGATGTTAAAGGTAGAGATGCTCAAGAAGTTTTAGAAAAAGCAGGAATTACTTTAAATAAAAATGGAATACCATATGATCCAGAAAAACCAACCATAACTTCAGGGATAAGAATAGGTTCTCCAGCTGTTACAACAAGAGGCATGAAAGAACTGGAGATGGAAAAGATTGCTCACTCTATAGTAAAAGTTTTAAAAAATATTAATGACCAAACAATAATAAATGATGTTAAAGAAGACATGCTGAAATTGTGTAAAGACTTTCCTATTTATAATGGTTTAGAGTATTAAATAAATATTCTGTAGTTTTTGAATTTGACATTTTTCCGTCCTTAGTGTATAATTAATCCATTGTGCGAGGGGACGTGGTGTAGTCTGGTTTAACACACTGCCCTGTCAAGGCAGAGACCGCGGGTTCAAATCCCGTCGTCCCCGCCAAGTAATGTAGGATACATATTTTAAAAACTAGCGTTTTACAACGCTAGTTTTTTTGATTGGTATCCAAACCAGCAGCAGTGCTGGTGGTAATAAAAAGCTTTAGCTTTGCCTAGACTGTTAATTCGAAAGAACCTCCAAAGGCTATAATGGGAACAGGTTTGCCAACCGTTATCCAAGAAGCCAAAGGAAGCGCAGGAAATGAAAGGCAACGAAAGTTTAGCACACACGAAGTGTTTTCGCCGAAGTTTCGAAGAAAAGTGATATATGGGAAAATAAAGACAGACATAGGGATAATGAATGATAAGAAAGCTGTGCGTTTACAAAAGCGTAGAAATAATTGAAGCAGAAGCGTGCAAGGATCATATACATATGCTCGTGTCGATACCGCCAAAACATAGTGTTTCGCAAATAATGGGGTACCTGAAAGGCAAGAGTAGTTTGATGATATTTGAGAAGTATGCGCGAATCGGTAGGCCTATAGGCCTTGCAGGTACTATGGCCCTAAGGGGGCAGTGCAAGCCACCGGCACGGCCGGTGGTCATGACTAGTCTTGCATTAACTCCCAATTCTCTTCTTGCAAAAACGATTGAAATCGACACTTCGCCAGGTTACGGTTCCGCATAACTTTTAAATTTTGTGACATATTCTTTATTTGAAATTTCTATGACTGCTGTTAGTAATATCTCTTTTACATAGAGTTCAAATGTTAAAATTTTATGGATATCTTAATTATTCTAATGGCACTATGAATCCATATCATAAATGCATAAAAAACTATACTCTGAAGAGGAATTATTTGTTTTAGCAGATGGTTATGAAGCAGATATTGATTCGAGATATTACGAACGTTTTTTACATAAAGCTTATTCTTCCAACAGCAACATAACTAATGGTATCCTTTTTGATGAAAAAAGAGTATGAAGAAGCATTTAAGGCAAAGGTAGAAGTAGAAGCGTTGAAGGGAGATAAAACAATAAATGAACTATCACAGCAGTATGAAGTACATCCCAAAATGATAGGTATATAGAAAAAGAGATTAGAGGAAAATGCAGGAAGTAGAACAGAAAGGACAAAGAGATAATCCAAAAAGAAGAGCAAATAGAGGAAGCTCCATAGGCAGTTGGGGAAAGCCAATGCGGGAGTAGAATTCTTAAAAAAAAAGTACAGATAATTATACGGCAAAGAGGCAGACTTGTCGAACCTGAAATGAAAGGGATGAGCATAGAAGAACAATGCCAATACTTGGGAATAAGCCGCTCAAAGTATTATTATGAAAAGAACCGAAAGAAAGCGATAGTTGGGTGGATAGGCGAAGTAATGAGAGAAATGCCATTTTATGGATAGCGGAAGGTGTATGAGGTTCTAATAGGTGATTTCGGTGGTAATTTAGTTTCAAGACCAGAAGGGAGAGAGGCTTTTTTGTCCGCCCGCGCTTATATTCTAGACAAAGGGGAGAGGTGGCGGTTTTTTTGTCTTTATATATTTCCCTATATGCAAATTTTTAGTATAATGAAAACATGAATGAAATATTAGACAACATTACAAATTGGGTAAAACTTCAAGAAACTGATAGTATTATTCCCCCTCAAAACTATTATAAGACAAGAAATTTGTTTCAGTCGGAATTAAATAAGTTTATGCTTGAAACAAATGATTATTTGCTTACTGCCATTGTTGGTGAAATAGGAAATAATTCTTACGACCATAATTTAGGAAATTGGAGGGATATTGTAGGTATTGTTTTTGTTTACAATTTTGCAAATAAAACTGTTATTTTGGCAGAGAGAGGGCAGGGAATAAAAGAAACGTTGTCAAAAGTTAAAAATGATATTAAAACTGATGAGCAAGCCATAAATATTGCTTTGACTGAAATAATTTCAGGCAGAGCACCGGAACAGAGAGGAAACGGATTAAAATTTGTTTCAAAAATAGTAAAAGAGAAAAATTGGTATTTGTATTTGCAATCTGGAAACGGAAGTATAGAAATATCAAACGGTAATATCGAATTTGAAACGAAATCGGATTATGTAAATGGCTGTTTGGCCGTGATCAAGTATTAGGAGTAAATTTATGAAAATTCAAATATCAAAGTTTGGGAATTTGTTAGTTTCAAGACCAGAAGGGAGAGAGGCTTTTTTGTCCGCCCGCGCTTATATTCTAGACAAAGGGGAAAAGGAATTCGTTTTAGATTTTACAGGGGTTGATGTTTTAACTCCATCGTGGATAGACGAATTTGTTTCTAATTTAAAGAAAGAGTTTTCACAGGTAGAAGTATCGTATAAAAATATAGATAACCCGTCTGTTTCAGAATCGTTGAAATGGGTAGGCAAATAAAACTTAAATATATGGCATGGAACAAAACCGCCTTGGAGAAATTGACCTATTTAAGTGAAATTGTGGTTAAAATTAATCTCCTAGGAACAACTATCAGACTTAATACAACATGGAGATGGTGCGTTTGATATTGAGTTTTTTCTGCCTTTATATAAACCAGAGTATTTGCCCATTATTTACAGGCTTTCAATTAAAAAGGGACATAGTAGTCTAAATGTCCGTAAACGTCGTAGTTTTTAAAAATTTTTACGTTTTCTAATATAGATTCAAAATAATTGCGGAGTGCTTCTTTTTCACTACGATTTTCCCAAAAAATGGACTGATAAGGTTCTATGTTGCCCACAAAATGAGACGAACCTATGATAAAATCAAATTCATATCTATTCAAGAATTCATTTATCTGTTTTTTAAATTGGGAAAGAAGTCCCACTTCTACGCCAATTAAAATATCAATTTCTCTTTTATATTTTTCTTTTGCATCATTTTTCTTGTACAGATAAATAATATCGTAGTGATCGGTAATACAAATCGAGTGGGCCCTTTGCTCAATTGCCTTCTCTATGTGGAAAATGACTTCTGTTTTAGAATCGGGTGAAAATTTACTGTGGACGTGAACGTCGGCTTTTATCATATATTTCCTCCTTTTTTATTTGTGATAACTAAATTTTACTCCTTGTTAATCTTTTTCATTTTTCCAACCAAATTCCATTCGATTTCACCATTGTTCTCTTTTAAAATGTACAAATTTATATCATCAGGTACCTTTTTACTAAAAAATAACCGAAGAGGCAAATTAAATTCACCTTTGCTATTTTTTATTCAAAGTTTTCCACTTACTTATATCTTTTTTTTGTCTCATTATAAAACAATCAATATACAAAAAACAAAGTAAAATTCTATAATTAGTAAAACAAAATATCTATAAATAATAAAACAATATTGACACAAAAGATAAAATAAGATATGTTGTTACATATGAAATATCATAAAAGAATTGTAGATGATTTGCTAAAAGATAACTTAGAAGCCTCAGGAGCGGTATGGGTACGAGGCATTAAATCTTGTGGCAAAACCGAAACGGCAAAACGTTTTGCCAACAGTGTGCTTCAAGTGGATATTGACCCTAATGTTGCCGTGACAATGTCTGTATCTCCTAGCGAATTACTCGTTGGTGATACTCCGCGTTTATTTGACGAGTGGCAAACTCAGCCAAAGCTGTGGGATTATATCCGCCATGAAGTTGATAATCGCCAAAAAAAAGGGCAATTTATTTTGACGGGTTCCGCTACGCCTGACGATAATGCGCGCACACATTCTGGCGTAGGTCGTTTTACCATTATTAATATGCGTACAATGAGTTGGATTGAGCAAGGGTTGTCAAGCGGTAGTGTATCGCTGAAAGATTTGGTTCTGGGTGGTAAAAAAATCAAACAAGATTTGCAAACGCATACAGAATTGTCTGTTATCATAGAAACGTTGGCTCGAGGAGGTTGGCCTGCGTTAATTGGCATGTCAAATAACAAATTCTCTGCTGTTAATAATGCTTATTTTGAACAATTAACCGAAACTGATATGAGCAAAGTTTCCGGCATTCGCCGCGATCCTGTGAAAGTAAAAGCTCTGCTTGCTTCTTTGGCGCGCAATATTGCAACTCCGGTAGATTCTTCAACGTTGATTGCTGATATGGGTGAGGGAAGTGCTACTAAACCAACGGTCTATGATTATTTGGAAACATTAGAAAGAATAATGGTTTTGGAAAACCAACCAGCGTGGCGCACGCATATTCGCTCAAGTGCAAGTTTGCGCAAAACACCAAAGCGTCATTTTGCGGATACTTCAATTGCCGTAGCCGCGTTAAAATTAGATTTATCTACAATTAGAAACGATTTAAAATATGTAGGTTTTTTGTTTGAATCTTTGGTTTACCACGATATTAAAGTTTATGCAGAAAGAAATTATCTTGGCGTTAGCTATTACCGCGATAGTTATGACAGGGAAATTGATATTATAGTCAGTGGTTTTGGCGGAAAATGGGCGGCGTTTGAAGTAAAATTAGGAGTTGGAGATATTGATTCTGCGGTGGAAAATCTAAAAACTATAGCGCAAGATATTGATACTTCAAAAATATTGCCGCCAAGCTCGTTAAATATTATTACTGGAACAGGTTACACATATACTCGCTCAGACGGTATAAATGTTATTTCTTTGGCTTCACTTGGTTTATAACAGCGACTTGCATTATTGAACGCATTTAAGAAACTTTGTATGGGAGTAAATTTTGATATGGAATTCAAAGCTACAGAAGTTAAAAATAATCTTGTGCAGTGGATAGGCGATTGGTTTGAAGAAAACGGTAAAGACTGTAATGCTGTACTGGGAATTTCCGGCGGGAAAGACAGTACTATTGTCGCCGCGCTTTGCGTGGAGGCTCTCGGCAAAAATCGCGTGTTTGGCGTGCTTATGCCTAACGGTTCGCAGAATGATATTGATATTTCCAAAAATGTTATTAAATATTTGGGGATTAACGCTTTGGAAATTAATATTAAGGAAGCCTACGATTGCGTTATTTCAGGAGTGAATAAATATATTAAGCCGAGCAGGCAGACCCAAATAAACCTTGCGCCCAGACTTAGAATGTGCGCCCTTTATGCCGTGTCACAATCAATAAATGGCAGAGTGGCAAATACTTCTAATTTATCGGAAACATGGATTGGTTATAGCACGCGTTACGGAGACAGCGTTGGTGATTTCGCGCCTTTACTTAATCTTACAGTAACGGAATGTAAGGCCATAGGACACGCTCTTAATATTCCTGTTGAGTTTGTGGAAAAAGTTCCGCACGATGGACTCAGCGGACAGAGCGATGAAGAAAGAGTCGGATTCACTTATGATGTTTTGGATAAATATATCCGCAGAGGCGTTTGTAAAAATGAAGAAACCAAGAATAAAATAGACGCAATGCACGTCAAAAACAAATTTAAAACCCTGCCCATACCACACTTTAAATGGTGTATGGATGAAAGCACTTTTTGACTTCCTGCCTATCTCTAGATACTATATAAATTTGACGAAATGTAATAATTGCTGTAAACTATACTATGTTAGTGAGTTGCATTTATGCCCTTACATGTCTTAACTTTATGGCATTTGGGGGCGTTTATAGGAGGGACAAGGTGTTAAAAGAAGGGCAAGTACGAATTCCATCAGGGTGTGCAATAAGTGGTATTATAGATACTAAAGGAAATAGGTTTAGTGGGCAAGAAATTATTAAGTCCATAGATTTAATGCATGAGCGTTCTAATGGACTTGGTGGCGGTTTTGCAGCTTATGGTATTTATCCTCAATACAAAGATCTGTATGCTCTTCATATATTTTATGACAATTCAGAAATTAAGATGAAAACAGAAAGCTTTCTAGCAGAACACTTTGATATAGAAAATGCAGGAAATATTCCAACACGTCCAGTTCCTGGCGTTGTAAACAAGCCTTTAATGTGGCGTTACTTTGTGCATCCTAGAACTTATATGGCAAGGGAAGAGTTTATTGATGAAGATGAATTTACTGCTAGATATTTAATAAGAATTAATAAGGAATATAAAGGCGCATATGTGTTTTCCAGTGGTAAAAACATGGGAGCTTTTAAAGGTGTTGGCTATCCTGGAGACATAGGAAGATTTTTTATGTTAGAAACCTATGATGCTTATATGTGGACAGCTCATGGAAGATTTCCTACTAACACACCAGGGTGGTGGGGCGGAGCACATCCATTTACAATGCTGAATTGGTCTGTTGTACACAATGGAGAGATCTCTTCTTATGATGCTAATAGAAGGTTTGTTGAAATGTTTGGCTATAAGTGTACTCTTCAAACTGACACAGAGGTTATAACGTATTTGTTTGACTTGCTCGTAAGAAAACATGGCATGCCAATAGAAAAAGCAATTAAAGTAATTGTTGCCCCTTTTTGGGATGACATTGAAAGAGAAAATAAAGAAATTAAAATAGAGTTAAAAGCTATGCGTACGGTTTATTCTAGCGCGCTTATAAATGGGCCTTTTTCTATAATTTTAGGATATGAAAAAGGAATGATAGCTCTTAACGATAGAATAAAGCTTCGCTCTTTAGTTGCTGCACGTAAAGATTCAAAAATATATGTAGCAAGTGAAGAGAGCGCAATAAAAATAATATGTAACAATCCAGATAAGGTTTGGTCTCCTAAAGGCGGAGAACCTGTTATTGCTTTGTTAGAAGAAGGGGCGCAACAATGAGTTTAAATTTTGATTTCCCAGATTTTGAAGTTGTAAGAAACGAAAAGAACTGCAATAAATGTAAGGTGTGTGTTTTAGAATGTTCAAACAAGGTACACTTCTATGATGAAAATAAAAAAACCTTAAATGTCAACAATTCAAAATGTGTTAACTGTCATAGGTGTGTTGTGTTATGCCCTTTGAAAGCTTTAACAATAAAGAAATATCCTTTAGAATTTAAAGAAAATTCAAATTGGACGTCACGTGCAATAAAAGAGATTTACAAACAGTCTCAAAGAGGAGAGGTTTTGCTTTCTAGTATGGGAACTTCAAACAAATTCCCTGTATATTGGGATAAAATGCTTCTCAATGCTAGCCAAGTTACTAACCCTTCTATAGATCCATTAAGAGAGCCGATGGAAACAAAAGTAATTATAGGCAGAAAACCAGAAAAATTAGAGTTTAATTCTAAAGGTAAGCTTGTTACTGAAATTCCGCCACAGGTTGAATTAAATATTCCTATAATGTTTTCCGCTATGAGTTATGGCTCTATTTCAAAAAATGCTCACGAAGCCCTCGCAAGAGCTTCTAGCGAGCTGGGCATTTGTTACAATACGGGAGAAGGCGGCTTAAATAAAGATTTTTACAAATATGGTAAAAATACTATAGTTCAAGTTGCTTCAGGCAGGTTTGGCGTACACAAAGAATATTTAAATGCTGGTGCAGCTATAGAAATTAAAATAGGGCAAGGTGCGAAACCAGGTATAGGTGGACATTTACCCGGTAGAAAGGTAGGTAAAGACGTTTCTTCTACAAGGATGATTCCTATTGGATCAGATGCTATTTCTCCATCTCCGCACCATGATATTTATTCAATAGAAGATTTAAGACAGTTAATATTTTCATTAAAAGAAGTAACAGAATATAAAAAACCAATCTTTGTAAAAATTGCTGCTGTACATAATGCACCTTCGATAGCTTCTGGTATTGTAAGAGCTGGGGCAGATGCAATTGTTGTAGACGGTTTTAGAGGGGGTACTGGAGCAGCTCCGACAAGAGTAAGGGATAATGTGGGTATCCCGATAGAATTTGCTTTGGCTGCGATAGACCAAAGATTAAGAGAAGAAGGTATAAGAAACCATATATCTCTTTTAGTTTCTGGCACAATAAGAAATAGTGCTGATATTGTAAAAGCTACAGCTTTAGGTGCAGATGCAGTATGTATAGGAACAGCTGCTTTAATTGCTTTGGGATGCCATATGTGCCAATCGTGTACGACAGGTAAATGTAATTGGGGAATTGCAACTCAAGAACCTGATCTTGTCAAGAGGCTTAATCCCGATATGATGTATAAAAAGTTAGTAAATTTGATTTTAGCTTGGAATAATGAAATTCAAGAGATGTTAGGCGGTATGGGCATTAATGCTATAGATAGTTTAAGAGGTAATAGATTAATGCTTAGGGGTATAGACTTAAATGAAAAAGAGTTAGAGATATTAGGTTTAAAATATGCAGGTCAATGATTAAAGATTAAAGAGGTAAAAATGAAGACAATAGACGCTTCTAATATGCATTATCGTGATTTAAATGCAGTTGTAGACGCTGAATCATTAAAAGAAAAAAACTTAATTATTAAAAATGTATATGGGCAAAGATATATAGGCAGAGGACTTTCCTGCGGTATTAAAATGTCAGTTTACGGTGTTGCAGGAAACGACATGGCTTCTTATATGAATGGAGCTGAGCTTGAAGTTTTTGGTAATGCTCAAGATGCTTTAGGTAACACAATGAATGGAGGTAAGGTTGTTGTTCATGGAAATGCTGGCGATACTTTAGGTTATGCAATGCGCGGTGGGCAGATTTATGTTGAAGGCAATGTTGGATATAGAGTAGGCATACATATGAAGGAATATAATGATATGAAGCCTATTATTGTTGTGGGCGGGAAGGCAGGAGATTTTTTAGGCGAATATATGGCAGGAGGAGTTATTTTAGTTTTAGGCTTAAATTTGGATAAAGATGAAGATATTATAGGTAGGTTTTGCGCAACAGGCATGCATGGCGGCGTTATATATTTAAGAGAAAAACAAGATCCATATAAATTTGGTAAAGAAGCTTCTAAAGTCAAACTTGAAGATTCAGATATTTCTTTTTTAAAAAAGCAAATTGGCGTATATTCTAAAGAATTTAATAAAGATTTAAAACATATAAATATAAATAGTTTTTCAAAATATTTAGCTATAAATAAAAATCCTTATGCAAATATGTACTGTGTTTATTAAAATATAAAAAGTATACTATTTTTTATGTAGTGAATAATCCTGTACTTTTTATTCAAAAAATGGTAACTTAGTGCAATAATTTATTGTTATATTGCTTATTTATAAGCTAATTTTGCAATAATTTAGCTTTCTTAAGAATGTGTTTTAGGAGAAATTATGTTTAAAAGAGATTTGCAAAGTTTGGTTGAAAAATGGCTCTTTAAGGATCAAGTTATCATAGTTTACGGTGCAAGGCAAGTTGGCAAAACTACACTTTGCAAACAGATATTGGAAAAGTTTTCTACTCAAAAGAGAACGCAATATTTTGACTGCGAAATGCTTTCCTTGCGCGCATCATTTGAAACCACCAATAATGTTGACGATCTGCAAAGAATTATCGGTGATAAAGAACTAATAGTTTTGGACGAAGCGCAGTTGGTCCAAGACATTGGCAAAACGCTAAAAATAATTCACGATCATATCCCTCAAGTTCAAGTTATTGCCACTGGTTCTTCCTCTTTTGATTTGGCAAACAAACTTTCCGAGCCGCTTACAGGCAGAGCATTGACTTTTACATTATATCCTTATTCTGTAGGAGAGATTGCCGCCAACATTGGTTACCTAAGTGTAAAAAACAATTTAGAAAACTTGCTAATACGCGGCGGTTACCCTCGCATATTTGACAAATCCAAACATGATGCAGAAAAATTGTTAGATTTTCTTGCTGGCACTTATCTATATAAAGATGTTTTAATTTATGAAGGTTTAAAAAAGTCTTCCCGTCTTTTGGAGTTACTACAACTTTTAGCTTTACAAGTTGGCAATGAGGTTTCCTATAACGAAATTGGCAAGCAGTTGGGTATGAATCATACCACTGTAAGCAAATATATAGATTTGCTTGAAAAAAGGTTTGTTATTTTTAAACTGCGAGCTTTTAGCAGAAATAAACGCAAGGAAATTGCAAAATCTGTGAAAGTTTATTTTTTCGATTTGGGAATAAGAAACAATATTATACAATCTTTTGCTCCATTAAATGTGAGAAATGATGTCGGAGCATTGTGGGAAAACTTTTGTATTATTGAAAGGTTTAAATATAATCAAATTAAAGATAGGCGTGTAAACGCTTATTTTTACAGGACATATTCCAAAGAAGAAGTTGATTATATAGAAGAATATGATGAAAAACTTGAAGGCTACGAATTTAAGTTTACAAAAGACAAAGTAAAATCGGCTAAGGAATTTTTATCATCGTATAAAAATTCAAGCTTAAAAGTCATAAATAAGGATAATTGGGCAGATTTTTTACTTTGATTTTACTATTGTGGAATGAAATTTGTCAACGGAGTCGTTATTTGGTAAAATCAAATAATTTTTAAGTTTTTATTATAGAGGGTTATACAATGAGAAAAGGTAACAATATTTTTGATAAAAACTACAAGAAGGCTTATCTAGAACTTTCAAATGGTGTTAAACTTGAAGGTAGAGCTATTGGCGCTAATGTAATAACTAGTGGTGAAATGGTTTTTAATACTGGAATGCTTGGCTATAGTGAATCTATGACCGATCCTTCGTATTTGGGTCAAATTTTGGTGTTTAGTTTTTGTATCATTGGTAATTATGGTGTACCGTTCCCAAAAGATGGGGATTTTTTTATGTCAAAAGGACACGAAAGTTCTTCAATAAAGACGCAAGGAATTATAGTTTCAGATATTTATGATGGTTGTTATCACCATGATGGAGGCATATCTATACAAGACTGGATGAAGAGTCAAGATGTGCCTTGTATTGCAGGTATAGACACTAGGTATTTAGTGCAAATGATAAGAGAAAGTAGTAATTTATGGGGAAGGATTGTACCTGAAGGAGCAAAAGCTCAAAGTAAAGAAAAATTTGAATTCTTAAGAAATTTTAAAGATGACGAATATGTAGATCCATCAAAATATAATTTAATGCCGTCAGTATCTATAAAAGAAATAGTGTACATGGGCAGTGGTAATAAGGTCGTTTCGGTGATTGATTGTGGTGCTAAATGGAACATAATGAGAATGTTGATGGAAAGAGGCTGTAAAGTAAATGTTTTACCTTGGGATAGCGATTTCTCCAAAATAAGCTGTGACGGTTGGGTGATAAGCAATGGACCTGGGGATCCCAAAAATACGCAGGATTTAGTTGAAAGAATAAGAAAAGATCTGTTGGGGTCAAACAAACCTATTTTAGGTATATGTTTAGGACATCAACTTTTAGCTTTAGCATCGGGAGCAAAAACAAAAAGATTAAACCATGGACATAGAAGCCACAATCAACCTGTTTTTTCGCTTCCTGACAAGAAAGCTTATATGTCTAGTCAAAATCATAGGTACACTGTGGAAAAAAATTCTATACAACAAGACTGGCGTCTATGGTTTGAGAATGCAAACGACGATTCCGTTGAAGGGTTAATACATAAGACAAAACCTTTTATGTCAGTTCAATTTCATCCAGAGGCGTCAAGTGGACCAAATGATACGTCTTGGATAATGGATAAATTTGTACAACTTGTAGAAGAAAATAAAAAATGATGTGTAAATCTTATGCAAGATGGTAATCAAGAAAACTTACAGAAGAGAGTTAAGTGAAAGGCATATACACCTAATAGCGATTGGATGCTGGTATTTTTCTTGTCGTAGGGAATGCAATTGCATCTGTGCAGTCCGTCAATAATATTGGGTTTATATTATAGGTAGCATTGTAATTACGTGCGCTTTGGGTGAAATAGTTGTTGAAGAATCTGTTTGTGGATCTTTTAAATAGTTGTGTGGTCTTATTGGTTTTTATGGTCAGTAAGTTCTATGTTTATAGGATTAACATATTTGGTTGCTCTTTATCCCTATATCAATTATTGTTAAAAAAGAGGATATAACTTAAATATTAAATAGATTTAAGTAAGAGGAAAGTTATGCCAATTTTAGATTTTTTATTGCCAAAGAATGGGAAAAAGCAGAGGGTGATTTTATTGGGTTCTGGAGCTTTGTCTATAGGGCAAGCAGGAGAGTTTGATTATTCAGGTTCCCAAGCTGTAAAAGCTTTAGAAGAGGAAGGGTTTGAAATTATAATCATAAACCCAAATATTGCTTCTGTACAAACAAACAAAGGAACAAATAAAAAAATATATTTGTATCCTATAACGCCTTTTTGGGTTGAAAAGATTATCAAGATAGAAAAACCAGCAGCTATTATATCAAGTTTTGGAGGACAGACATCTTTAAATTGTGTCATATCTTTGGGGAAAAGCGGAGTACTTAAAAAATATAATGTTAAAGTTTTAGGAACTCAAGTTGCTGCTCTTGAACTTTCTGAAGATAGAGAACTTTTTGCTCAGAAAATGAAATCCATAGATGTGCCTATTGCAAAAAGTCATGCTGTATCTACAGTAAGAGAAGCTCTAGAAACTGCTCAAAACATAGGATACCCTGTTATAACTAGATCTGCATTTGCGCTTGGAGGTCTTGGGTCTGGTCTTGCAAAAAATGAAGAGGAATTAAAAAAACTTACGCAATCAGCATTAATGACAGCTCCTCAGGTTTTAATAGAAAAATCATTACATGGTTGGAAAGAAATAGAATATGAAGTGATGCGTGATAAAACAGGAAATACTATAACAGTATGTAATATGGAAAATTTTGACCCTATGGGAATACATACAGGAGACTCCATAGTTATAGCTCCTTGCCAGACAATAAATAATACAGAAAATAATATGTTAAGAGATACCGCAATTAAAATTGCTCAAAGTATTGGCATTGTAGGGGAGTGCAACGTACAATATGCTTTAAATCCTAAAGAATATAGTTTTTATGTTATAGAAATCAATGCAAGACTTTCGAGATCTAGCGCTTTAGCAAGTAAAGCAACTGGCTATCCTATTGCTTATATAGCTGCAAAAATTGTTATAGGTTTTGATTTGCTTGAGCTTAAAAATACTGTCACAGGTACAACGTCAGCATTTTATGAACCATCTTTAGATTATGTTACCTTAAAAGTGCCTCGTTGGGATTTGAGTAAATTTAGTGGAGTGTCAAAAAATCTTGGCACTCAGATGAAATCTGTAGGGGAAGTTATGGCTATAGGCCGAAACTTCTGTGAAATTATGCAGAAAGCCTTAAGAATGGTAAACGAAAATGATAATGGTATAATGTCAAACGTTTTTAATGGAGCTACAGATAACGATCTTGAAAAAGAACTTTTATCTCCTACAAGCTTGAGAATTTTCGCTATATATGAGTCATTTAAAAGAGGCAAAACACTAGAATATATATATGAAAAAACCAATATAGATTACTGGTTTTTATCTCATATTTTATATTTGTCTAAAGTTGAAAAAAGTTTATTTGTTTTCTTTAAAGAAAGTTTTGCTAAACAAGATATATTTAGTACCAAAGATATCTACAATGCTTTTACACATGTGTCAAAAGAACATTTACAGCACCTTAAATCGAGAGGTTTTTCTGATTTTCAACTTACAAAAATATTTTTAGTTGCTTGTTTAAATTCTAAAGTAAAATTAAGCACAAAACAGATAAGAAATTTATCTTTTGGGATAAGAAATTTAAGAAATAAGTTAGGTATAGTGCCTGTTGTAAAACAGATAGATACTACTTCATCAGAGTATCCTACAAAATCAAATTATTTGTATCTTACCTATGATGGAATATATAACGATATTTCTTCTAAAAAGAATTCTAATAGTATTATAACTTTAGGCAGTGGTAGTTACAGAATAGGAAGCAGTTTAGAATTTGATTGGTGTTCTGTAATGACGAGCAGTTATTTTAAAAATAAAAGACATGACAGCATTATTATAAATTGTAATCCTGAAACAGTTTCGACAGATTATAGTGCTTCAGACAGACTATATTTTGAAGAACTTTCTTATGAAAGAGTCTTAGATATTATAGACATAGAAAAACCTAAAGGTGTAGTGGCTTGTATGGGTGGGCAAAATTCTAATAATTTGATTACTCCTTTAAGCGAAGCTAAAGTTAACATTTTAGGACACAGTCCAAAAAGTGTTGATGAAGCAGAAGATAGGGAAAAGTTTTCTGCAATGCTTGATAAACTTGGGATAGATCAACCAGAGTGGGCATCTGTTACTTCTATTGACGAGATTGACAAGTTTATAAATAAAGTGGGATTTCCAGTATTAATACGTCCAAGTTTTGTATTGTCTGGTACTTTAATGAACGTTGCAAATGATAAACTCACCTTAGATTACTATTTATCGCTTACAAAAGATATATCTAAAGATCATCCTGTAGTTATTTCTAAGTTTATTTTAGATGCAAAAGAAATTGAGTGTGATGGGGTTGCCAAAGGTGGGGAAGTAATTCTTTCCCTTGTCAGTGAACATATAGAGAATGCTGGTGTGCATAGTGGAGACGCTACAATGGTATTTCCCTCTCAAAAGATATATACTCAGACTATAAATATTATAAAAGATATAGTTAGAAAAATAGTAAAAGGTCTTAACTTAAATGGCCCTTTCAATATACAGTTTATAGCTAAAGATAATGATGTTAAAGTTATTGAATGTAATGCAAGAGCTTCTCGCTCTTTCCCATTTATTTCAAAAGTGTCTGGTATCAATTTAGCAGAACTTTCTTGTAAAGTAATGAACAATGAAAGAGTTAAAAAGATTTTGTTAGATGAAAGTGAAATCGCACATGTTGGGGTTAAAGCTTCTATGTTTAGTTTTCAAAGGTTAGATGGTGCAGATCCTGTTGTTGGCGTAGAAATGTCATCTACTGGCGAGGTTGGTTGTTTGGGTGAAAAGTTTGACCATGCAATGCTTTTATCAATGGAAGCAACTCAAATCAAAAAGCCTCAAAAAGGTATTTTGTTAAGTACTGGAAGAGAAAAAGATAAAGTAAAATTTATGGAAGTTATGGATAATCTTTATAAGCTAGATGTTCCTATATATGCTACAAAAGGAACAGCGAAGTATCTTGAAGATAAAGGTTATAAAGTAAATGTTGTGCATTGGAATAGAAGTCCAAGAGCTGTGGATAGTATAATAGACGGCAAAGTTGATTTTGTTATAAATATCAACAAAAACTTAAGTGTAGGCGAGCTTAATAACAATGCCGAGATCAGAAAAACAGCTGTTAAATACGGTTGTTCAATACTTACAAATTTAGAAAAAGCAATAGCATATTTAAGAGCTTATGACTCTTACAAAGAACTGCAAGACATAGAAAACTATATTACTTTGTAAATTTTGTGTATGTATAAATAAAGGATAATATATGTGTGGTATAATTGGGATTGAAAATAACGACAATGCGGCTGTTTTAGCTTCTGCTGGGATGTTGACATTACAACATAGAGGAGAAGAGTCTGCAGGTATAACAATTAGTGGTAAAAAAAAGATGAAAACTTTTACTGCGATGGGGCTTGTTTCTAAAATTTTTAATGAGGATATATTATTAAATAAGCTTCCAGGTACAGCTGCTATAGGACACGTTAGATATACAACTTCTGCAAAAAGCTCTTTAACTAATGCGCAACCTTTCCAAATAAGTTGTATCCATGGAAATATTGCAGTAGCTCATAATGGTAACATAACAAACTTTTTAAAAATTAAGAAAGAAGTTTTAAAAAAAGGGGCAATTTTTAACCACACTTCTGATACTGAAATATTATTACATCTTATTGCTATGTCTAAGGGGAGTTTAGTCAATGTAATCGCAAGTTCAATGAGAAAATTAGAAGGTGCATTTTCTTTAGTAATTTTAACAGATAGAACCCTTATAGGCGTAAGAGATGAGCATGGTTTTAGACCTTTAGTACTTGGCAAAATAGAAAATTCTTATATAATAGCTTCTGAAAGCTCTGCTATTGAAATTATTGGTGGGGCATATATTAGAGATATAAAACCAGGCGAAGTTATAATTATAGAAAAAGGGCAAATAAAAAAGTCATTTTTATATAAAACCTCAGAAAAACAAAATACGTGTATATTTGAGCAAGTATATTTTTCAAGACCAGATAGTATAATGTTTGGTAAAACTGTAAAAGAGGCAAGAATTAAGATGGGACAGTTTCTTGCTCTTCAAATGAAAAATATAAAGGCAGATATTGTTATGCCTGTACCAGACACAGGGTATTTTGCAGCTTTAGGATTTGCAAGAACTTCAAAGATACTTTTTGAGAACGGATTTGTAAGAAACCACTATGTTGGGCGCTCATTTATTAAGCCATCACAAAATTTAAGAGATTTCACTGCTAGATTAAAATTGAGGCCAATAAGAGAAGTTGTGTACGGTAAAGATATAATTTTAATAGACGACTCCATAGTTAGGGGCACAACTTCAAAAAGACTTATAAATCTTTTAAAAAACTACGGTGTTAAAAAAATTCATTTTGCAGTATCTTGCCCTCCTGTTATAGGATCTTGTTACTATGGTATAGATACACCGAGTAAAGAGCATTTAATTGCTGCAAATAATTCTGTAGAACAAATAAGAAAATATTTAGGTGCAGATAGCTTAACTTTTTTGAATTTAGGAAATCTTGTTAAAGCTTGTTCCTACGTCAATAATAAAGATGAAGATGATATATTTTGTAAGTCGTGCTTTACTGGAAAATATTTTACGAAAATCTCTAAGACCACATATAAGGAAAGCTATTGAAATGGCAAAGTATATTTTTATTACAGGTGGAGTTGTAAGTTCTTTAGGTAAAGGAATTTCTGGAGCAAGCATAGGGAAACTTCTTCAACTTCATGGGTTTAAAGTTAATATGATAAAGTTTGATCCTTATATTAACGTTGACCCAGGTACTATGAATCCATATCAACATGGTGAAGTATTTGTCACTAGTGATGGTGCAGAATCCGATTTAGATTTAGGCACCTATGAAAGATTTTTAGATTTGTACACAAGCAAATCCAATACAAATACAGCAGGAGATATTTATAAGACTGTAATAACAAAAGAAAGAAAGGGCGATTATGATGGCGATACTGTACAAGTTATACCCCACATTACAGATGAGATAAAAAGACGTTTTTCAGCGTTAAAAGATGAGTGTGAGATATCTATAATAGAAATAGGCGGAACTGTCGGAGACATTGAAGGACTTCCCTTTATGGAAGCAGCAAGGCAGTTTAAATTAGAAAACAATCCTGAAGATGTTCTTAGCATACATGTAACGCTTGTCCCTTATATTGCAGGCGCGCACGAACTAAAAACCAAACCTACACAACATTCTGTTAATAAGCTTAGAGAGATAGGAATTTCTCCAGACATGATTATTTGTAGGACAGAACAACCATTAGATGATTCTTTAAAAAGAAAAATTTCGCTTTTTTGCAATGTAAAGCAGGAATGTGTTATAGAAGCTCTGGACGTGCCATCAATTTATTATATCCCAGAGGCTCTGTATAAACAGAAAGTAGATGTATTAGTGATAGAAAAACTTAATATAAAACCAAAAGCAAAATTTGATAAAACTTGGTTTACAAAAATAGAATCTTTATCTGAACATCATAAAATAGTTAAAATTGCAGTTGTTGGAAAATACTCAGATTTAAAAGATGCTTATAAGTCTATAGATGAATCTTTAAATATTGCTTCTGCAGAATTAAAAGCTAAGGCTGAGATTCATTATCTTGGGGTGGAGGATAAAAATTTAATAAACAAGCTTAAATGGTACAACGGTATTTTGGTACCAGGAGGCTTTGGCAATAGAGGTATAGAAGGGAAAATTAAAGCTATAAATTTTGCTAGAGAGAATAAAATACCATTTTTTGGTATATGTCTTGGCATGCAATGTAGTGTTATAGAAGCTGCAAGAAATTTAGCAAAACTGAAAAACGCAAATTCAACAGAGTTTGATGAAACAACTAAATACCCTGTGATAAAGATTCTTGACGAACAAAAGGATGTTAAATATAGAGGCGGTACTATGCGGCTTGGTAATTATAAGTCTGAAATCAAAAAAAATACTTTAGCGCATAGTTTATATAAGTCTAACGAAATTGAGGAAAGACACAGACACAGATATGAAATGAATCCAGAATTTATTGAATTATTAGAAAAGGCAGGAATGATAGTAAGCGCATATCATAAGAAAGTTTTACCTGAAATAGTAGAGATTAAGAGTCATCCATTTTTTATAGGTGTGCAATTTCATCCAGAATTTGCTTCTAGACCAATGAAAGCTCACCCTATTTTTAAAGGATTTATTAATGCTGCTTTAAAAAACAAAAATTAAATCATAAAAAATATTGTGTATACTTAAACACAAGAATGGAAAAGATAATATGGGAAAAATAGAAACACCCTATTACTTAATTTATGAAAGAAAACTATTAAAAAATCTAAAAAAAATAGAATATGTAAGAAACAAAAGCGGAGCAAAGTCTGTTTTAGCGTTGAAATGTTTTTCTACTTGGTCAGTCTTTGATTTAATGAGTAGATATATGGACGGCACAACTAGTAGTTCTTTATATGAGGCCAAATTAGGGCATGAATATTTTGGCAGGGAAACACATGCTTTCAGTGTTGTTTATTCTGAGGGAGACATAGAACAGCTAAAAAATATTTCTAATAAAATTATTTTTAATTCTGTTTCTCAGCTTAAAAGATTTTATAACAAAGTAAAACATTTACAAATTGGGATTAGAATAAACCCTGGTTTTAGTTATTCTCATTTTGATTTAGCCGATCCTGCAAGAAAGTACTCAAGACTTGGCGTCTCTAATAATAAAGAGATTATGTCCGTTTTAGATAAAATTAATGGGGTAATGTTTCATTATAATTGTGAAAATGATGATTTTGAAACTTTTAGTAAAATGTTGGACAGTTTAGCATTAAAATATGAGACACTTTTAAATAAAGTACAATGGGTTAGTTTAGGTGGAGGAATATATTTTACTAAAGATAATTATCCTATAGATAAATTTTGCACTAGACTTAAAAATTTTAGTAAAAAATATAATGTTCAAGTATATTTAGAACCAGGAGAAGCTTCTATTACAAATAGTTGCGAACTTGTTACAACTGTTTTAGATATTGTAAAAAATGAAAAAGATATAGTTATAGTCAATGCTTCTATTGAACCACATATGCTAGATTTGCTTATTTATAGAATACAAGCAAAAATTGATGCCAAAACTGGCAAAAATGAGTATATAATTGCAGGTAATTCTTGCCTTGCAGGAGATGTTTTTGGAACGTATAAACTTGCAAGTAAACTTAAGGTTGGTTCTACTGTACGTTTTGCAGATGCTGCAGGTTACACAATGGTTAAGAAAAATTGGTTTAATGGAATAAAAATGCCATCAATTGTAGTCAAAAGGTTAAATGGAAAAGTAGAAATTATTAGGAAGTTTTTATATAATGATTTTTTTAAAAGTTTATCTTGATAAATTTTAATTTATAAAGTGACCAAGTAGGAGGGAATCTATTAGAAATGGAAAAGAGAAATTTACTTCTTATAGGTGCAGGAGGTGTTGCTCATGTTGCAGCTCATAAATTAGCTCAGAGTAACAATTTATTCGGCAATATTTTTATAGCTTCGCGTTCTATAGATAGTTGTAAGCAAATTTTAGACAGCATAGATCGAAAAAATAATTATAAAGACACTTTAAAAAAAATACAAATAAAACAAATTGATGCATTAAATGTTCTTGGTATGATAAAACTTATAAAGGAACGTAATATTTCTATTACCATAAATTTAGCCTCTGCTTTTTGTAATATGTCTATTTTAGAAGCTTGTATAGAAACAGGATCTGCTTATATAGATACTGCAATCCATGAAGAGCCAAATAAAGTTTGTGAAAATCCACCATGGTATGCTAACCATGAGTGGAAAAGGAAAGATCGTTGTAAAGCCAATGGCATTACTGCTATTTTAGGAGCAGGTTTTGACCCTGGAGCAGTAAATGCTTATGTGGCATATGCGAAAAAACATTTTTTTGATACTATAGATACAATAGATATAATGGATGTAAATGCTGGCAGTCACGGTAAATATTTTGCTACTAATTTTGATCCAGAAATAAATTTTAGAGAATTTATAAAAGTTTGGACTTGGATAGATAAACAATGGGTCTGTATGCCTGTACATTCTGAAAAGAAGGTTTTTGATTTTCCTGTAGTTGGTCTGCAAACTATTTATTTAACGGGACATGATGAGTTGCATTCTCTTTCTAAAAATATTGATGCAAATTCAATAAGATTTTGGATGGGTTTTAGCGATCACTATTTAAATGTTTTTAATGTGCTTAAAAATTTAGGTCTTTTGTCAGAGAAACCTGTAAAAACTGCTGAAGGTCTAGAAGTTGTACCTTTAAAAGTTGTAAAAGCTTGTTTGCCAGATCCTAAAACATTAGCTCCTAATTATACAGGCAATACTTGTATAGGGGATTTAATCGTTGGCACAAAAGACGGCAGAAAAAAAGAGCTTTTTATTTACAATATTTGCGATCATAAAGCTTGTCATGAAGAAGTTGAGTCCCAAGCTATAAGTTACACAGCAGGAGTACCTGCAGTTGCTGCGGCAATTTTAGTTGCTAAAGGAGACTGGGATTGTAAGACTATGGTAAATGTTGAGGAATTAAACCCAGATCCTTTTATTTCTTTACTTAAAGATATGGGCCTTGCAACTGAAACTATAAAAGTTAGTTACTCTAAAAAAGATTATAAGACTTTAAAAAAATAGTATATTTTAAACAAGTTAAAGAGTCATACTTAAGCATTAGGGATGAGTAAGAGCCGTAGATGGAGTTTAGAGTAGAAAAGCTACTAACTTGAACTGTATTGTTGCAGAAAGAGAAAGTTGAGTTGATGATATAATTATTAGGCATGATGTCTCCTATTATAAGAAGATATATCAAAATAAGCACCAAAGACAGATGAACCATTTAAATCATTGTAAATAGTGACAGTATTAGAAGAAGCTGTAATAAGAGGTTTAAGGTGTATGTTAGAGGAGGTACTAAATACAGGAGTAGTATCAAAGGGATAATTAATTCCACCGAATACAGAATTAGACATAGAGGAATGAATTAGTATAGTATTGTCAGAGGAATCAGTAGGGAATTCAGACCAAGGTCCGCTATA
>JAIRXS010000009.1 GCA_031268145.1 Candidatus Endomicrobiellum siamense | reverse complement strand
TAATCTGTTGGGATGTTGATATCAATTCGTTGAGCAAGAAGAGAATTAGGAGTTAAGACAAGACAAGACAAGACAAGACAAGACAAGACAAGACAAGACAAGACAAGACAAGACAAGACAAGACAAGACAAGACAAGACAAGACAAGACTAAAAAGGTGTACCTTAAAAGCTTTAAAAAGATTAAAACAATTTGACATTAGCTACCTCCTATTATGAACTTAAAGACTAAATTAGAAATATCAATTTGTATATTTTTTTTGAGTTGGGTTCACTTCACTGCTTTTATCCGCCATATTGTGCTTTATAGGGAGTGGCGTATTGCTAAAATCTAAAATCCGAGTTTATCTTTGTTTTGAGATTATTTGCTGTTTTTAACATTTGAAGTGTTGAAGGATCGCTTTCAAGGTAAAAATGTTCTTCCTTTTTATCTTTCAATGCATCTTTGGTATATATACAACGAGGATTCCATAGCAACCAACTTCCAATCTTATTGTCGTAACAAGCTTGCATTTGTGCTCTCACTTCATTTTTGCCGTATTTATAGCCTAGCGTAAAATATTGCAGCCATGGACGAAGTTTTTCTGGAGAGACTCTTTTAAGAGCCCCTTCAATTGAATAATAAACTATTTTGTAAGGTTCTTTGTTAGGTTCTTCTATACCATAGTTCCATTTTCCGTAATGAGAAGGGTACACCATAGGACTTACGTAATCTACAAATTCTGTCAT
This sequence comes from Candidatus Endomicrobiellum siamense, assembly GCA_031268145.1. Taxonomy (GTDB): domain Bacteria; phylum Elusimicrobiota; class Endomicrobiia; order Endomicrobiales; family Endomicrobiaceae; genus Endomicrobiellum; species Endomicrobiellum siamense. The sequence continues at coordinate 14,187 of JAIRXS010000009.1, read as the reverse complement.
TTCAATTATTTTCTGACCTATTCCTAGGTCATCATTTGCTGTAGTTGTCAAACCAAAAACATCTATAGAAATTTTTGTTCCTTTAGGTTTTAGTTGGTTGTTGGCTTCTTTTAAAAAACCAACTAAAGCTTTCGACGCTTCTGTTGGAGAATGTGGTTTAGAGTATCTACAATTTTTTGTGTTCCCGTCAGAAGGAAAACGTATGTAATCAAATTGAATTTCGTCAAAGCCAATATCAGCTGCCTTTTTAGCTATTTGCAAATTATATTTCCATGCTTCTTTGTTGTAAGGGTCAAGCCATGCAACATTGCGTCTATCAGTCCAAATTGTACCATCTGGATTTTTAACTGCAAGTTCAGGCTTTTTTCTAGACATAGCGTTATCTCTAAAAACAACTATCCTTGCTATAGTATAGATTCCTTTTTCTTTTAATTGTTTTATGTATTGTTCTATGTCAGGCATAGCAGATTCATATAGGCTATATGTATTTACATCTTTTATTCCATTAATATAGACATTGCCCTCATACTCTTTTATATCTATAACTGCTGTATTTAATTCTGTATTGTTAAAAAGATCTGTAATAGTTTCTCTATATTTTTTTGAACCGCTTACCCATGCAGAAAGATGTATCCCTCTTATAAAATTTCCGAATCTTTGTTTATTGTTAATAGCACTTGCTATAGTTGTTTTAGCTATTTGATTTGATATAGTTTCTTCTTCTTGAGGATTTTCTAAAATAAGAACTCTGTTATTAGAATTGGCAGAGGGAGTAATGCAACCTTGTAAAATGAAAAATAAAAGTAATATAAATTTAATTTTTTGCATATCTATAATTATACTTGAAATTAACAATTTTTGTCAATTTAATGATATAATAATTATATTATGAAAACAGTTGTATATAATTTATTGCGAGTATTTTCAGTACTTATAACTTTTTATTGTATGTCTTTTTGCCAAAATAGTAGATATATAGTTTTTTTTGCAGATACTGCAAATATTCCAGATTCTGTAGTGAATAAAATAACCCTCTCAAATCGTTTTTGTATGACAGTTCCAATTGATGCAAAAATCGAAATACCGAATAACTTGCAAGAATGCGTTGCTTTAGGTAAATTAGAAGTAGCCCTTTCTTTAAATCCAGAACCAGTTCTTCCTATTTTTGCAGAGCTTGCCAGTATCTCAAATTCTTCAAAAAAAATGGATTCTAGTATAGTATTTGAAAAGTATATTTCAAATAGTTTTACTGCTTTTGAAGATAATGTAAATAATAATTTTGGATTATTTTTAAACTTTGCAGAACTTTCTAATGACGTGCTCTACTATTTGGCAAATTTAGGCTTTGCATGGGTCAACATAGATAATTTAAGAGGTGATGTGTTTGGAGCCTACAAAGTAAATGGTATTACAATATTTTCTTTATATAAAGATTTTCCAACTAATCAAAAAGATGTAATGAATTGGCTTTCTAAAAAAAATCAAAATATCATACCAGTTCTTCTTACAAAGAAACATTTGCAAGACGCAAAATTTATGGACTATTTAATTTATGTGTTTGATAATAGCAAATATATCAAACCTGCTGTGCCTACATATGTGTCTGAATTTTGCAAAATTTCAAAATTAGAAAAAAATCAAGCATTTCAATATTGGCAAATAGAAACTAATCTAAAAACAAAGTTATGTTCTGCAATGAATTTAATTAATAATTATGCTAATACAAGAAACTTTAATGAATATGCGTATGAAAATGCTCAAAATGAGTTTGTCTATTTGCTTAGCTACAATATTCTAAAAAATTATCTTTATTCCCGTGATAGCTCAAGAAAATTTAATGCTGCATATGATAATATTTATCATCTTTTAGGAACACCTGTTTATAAATCAAATAATGATGATATATTAGAAATTAATCAAAAGAATCAACCTATATTTACTGGACAAATTCAAATATTATCAATACCAAATGGTGTTTTGATTAAAAATGAAGGGTTTTTAAGAAATATTAGGGTTTTATCAAAAAATGAAAACATTGAAATAAGCTTTACTTTTGATTCTTTAACGTGGGATAAAATTTCTTTTTTAGATTTTTATATAGCCTTAAATAATATAGAGGGCACAGGTTCAGTTTCGTTTATCTCTGGACTGTCTGGATTTTTTACTAATGGTTCAGGCTGGGAATATGCTTTAAGAGTATATAGGAATAAAGCTGTTTTATATAAATATTCGTCAAACGGCGATTGTAAGGTTATAAATTTAGCCGTTAAAAACAATGTATTGTGTATTCCTCAGAAATACATAAGAGGTAATCCATCTCATTGGGGCTATCAAGCTGTTATTGTTGAAGAAAAAGATGGTAAAAAACATATTGTTGATTTTTTGAATCAATCTGCTAAGTCCAAAGAAAGTATAATTTCCACTAGTCCTTTTGAAGTTTCTATGGTAAGATAATAAAATGCGTCTATCATCCCAACGCTTGTAAAATAGCTTGTTTCTTATGAAGCTCTGATAGTTAAAAAATATAAAAAAGTTTAAATAGTTAAATTATCCGTCAATAATTTTCATTTTTATTACGCGCATATGTTTCCAGTTTCCTGCTTTGTATCTTTTATAACAAAACAACATAAGTGTGACATTATAAATAACTATAATGCTCCAACAATAGTATAAATCCATATGAAAAATTCCAACAACTACATACATCAACACACTTATAAATATTATTAGTTTTATAATGAGCTTCATTAAAAATTTTGTATCTCCAGCGCCTTTTATTGCAGAAGAGAATACTGTGCTTGCAGCTTCAAATAAAACAGATAAAGCAACAAATCTGAATAATATTAATACAATTGGTTTTATTTGCTTAATGATAAAAACATCTTGCCCTTTTGAAAACGGGTATATAAAAATATTGGGGGTTAATAAAAACATCAATGCAACAATTAGCACGAAGAAGTATGTTATATGTAATGCTGTTTTTTCACCTATTTGCGCAATAGACGCTTTATTTTTGCCTAAATAATTGCCGACGATTATTGAAGTTGCCATGCCAATCCCTAGCATAGGCATATGTATAAGATTGCAAATATTTATAACCATATTTGAGGCTATAAGTTCATTTTTTCCTAAAGTACCTATTACAAGTATAAAAAGAGTATAAACTGAAACGTCAAAAGACATGTGTATCCCGCTTGGAAATCCAAATCTTATTAAACGTTTTATAGTTTCAAAGTTTAGTTTTGTGTTTCTTGTTTTATAAATTAAATTGTTCTTTTTAGATAGCATTAATATAAGCAATAATATGAAAGCTACAAAAAAACCTATGATAGTCCCAAGCGCAGCTCCAACTATGCCCAACTCTGGGAAACCAAATTTTCCAAAAATTAGAAGATAATCAAAAATTATGTTTATTATTACGGCTATTATGTTTACAAACAAAACAATTCTTGTTTTACCTCTACCTGAATAAAAACCAGATAAAGAGAAAAGGGCAAAATATGTAAATGAACCATAGCTTAGTGTGTTGAAGTATTTAATTTCTTCAATCATTATACTTTTTGGATGACCTATAAAATTAAACATGTATGGAGAAAGAAAAGTAAAAATAATAAGTACAAGGCCACTTAAAATTGCGATATAAAAACTTTGCCAAACAGTGTTACCTATTGAATAATATTCCTTTTTGCCATTATATTGAGCTACAAAAACATCTACATACGCTATTAGGCCAATAAAGATATTCATAACAGAACAATTTAAAAGGCCTGCTGGTAAAGACGCAGCATAAACATCTGTAGAATACCACGCTAGGAAAAATCTATCTATAAAAGATTGAAAGCCCCATATAGCTGTAGAAATAATTAGTGGGATTGCTATTTGAAAAATTTCTTTATAACCTGCAGTAGCAAACCAACGTTTTTTTATATTTTTATAAATTCGATAAAGCATATTTTGTATATTATAACAAAATTTTAGGGTCCTCAAAATCAGAGAGAGTTTTAGGTGCTACACTTTGGTGTTGGCTTAAGCAATAACCTTGGCCGCTGTTAACACTATATGACCAGGTTCACCTTGATAAACTTCTATTCCTATTTCTGCTTTTGCATGGCTTTGAACATCTGAAAGACCTCTTGTGAGAGGTATAATTATGCTTTAATTGACAGATGCCATTAGCGTTTAAAGTTGAATTAGTAGATTGTTTTTGCTCAATAGTGCGATTGATGTCTTTAGAGCAAGCCTGTAATAAAAATAGTATTGACAATGATAAAAGTAATATATGTTTCTTCATAGCTCGTAAAAAATATAGCATATAAATATTTATTTTCAATTAATAAAATGTAAAAAATTAGTAAATTTACAAAAATTTGCTTGTAACCCTGCTACAAGTTTAGCGTAAATAAGGATTTATTTCCAATTTTTGTAGATTAAACATAATATGTAAAATTGCTTTTTTGTTTATAGTTTGATAAAATCCCGACTATTAGATGTATTTAAATTTTTACTAAAAGCGCTGCTAGCTCAATTGGTAGAGCAAACGACTCTTAATCGTTAGGTTATAGGTTCAATTCCTATGCAGCGCATATATTAGTTTATTATATAAAATGCGGGCGTGGCGGAATTGGCAGACGCGTATGGCTTAGGACCATATACCACAAGGTGTGGGGGTTCAAGTCCCTTCGCCCGCATTATCTTTTTATAAATCCATATTATAATCTATAATTTTAAGATGGTTTTAATAAGTAAAGGGGAAAAATAAATGGTTCGAGAGGAAAAAACACTTGATTTTAAATCGACGGTTGTCGATAAAAAACCGTGTTCTATAACTATTGATGTTGAGGTTGCAGAAAATGTAGCTTCTTTTGAGATGGAAAATGCATTTAACCAGATACAAAAATATGCAAAAATAGATGGTTTTAGGCAAGGTAAAGTGCCTATGAGTATTGTAAAACAAAAGTTTTTAAATCAAGCTAAAGATAAAGCTATAGAAAATATTGTAAGACAGACAGTTTTAAATGCTTTAAATAAGGAAAATTTTATACCGATAGATTATCCTATAGTAGATGAGTTTGATTATAATTTAGGACAAGTCTTAAAGTATCGCTTTTCTGCGCAGTGTCACCCAAAAGTAGAGTTAAAAGAGTATAAAGGTATTCCAATAAAAAAGGAAATTTTTAATATTACAGAGGCAAATTTAACTCAAAGCTTGGATCTTTTAAGGGAAAGAAATGCAAGACTTATAGAATCTAGTTCAAATGAAGTTAAAAAAGACAGTTTTGTTAATGTGGATTACGATGCTTTTGACAGCGAAGGTACTCTTCTCCCAGAAATTACTGCAAAAGGACATATGTTAGATTTGTCTGCTGAAAGTACTCTAAAGGGTTTTAAAGAAGCTTTAATTGACGTAAAAATAGGCGAAGAAAAAGATGCTAAAATAGAGTATCCTGCTGATTATCCAAATAAAACGTTGGCAGGAAAAACAATATCTTTTAAAGTAAAAGTAACTGAAATTAAAGAAAAACAACCTCCTGAACTTAATGATGATTTTGCAAAAGATATGGGGGTAGAAAATTTAGAAGATTTAAAAAATAAAGTAAAAGAGAATATGGAAGCGCAGGAAAAACGGCGTCAAGATGTAAATGTTGAAAAACAAATTATGGATTACTTACTTGAAAAAAACATATTTGATGTGCCTTTTTTGTTAGTAACAGAACAAAAAAATATGCTTATAGATAGAATGAAATCTTATATGCAGAAACAGGGCGCTCCTAAAGATTATATAGAACAACAAGTTGAGCTTGGAGATGAGAAATTTTTAAAAGAAGCTCAAAATAATGTTAGACTTTCTTATATTTTAAATGAAATAAGCAAAACTGAAAATCTTGCAGTAACAGATGCAGAGATTGAAGTAGAAAAAAATAAAATGAAAACTTCTAACCAAGGTAGAGAATCTGATGTAGATAAATATTTTATTGAAAAAAAAGAAAATATAATGATTTCTCTAAAAGAACAAAAACTTTTCAACTTTTTAATTGAAAATGCGAAAATAGATATAGAACAAAAAGACATGCCTTTAAATAAAGATTAGTTGGGTGTTTTAGGAGGATAAATGCCATCTGTAATGCCAACAGTAATTGAAAGATGGAGTCAAGGTGCAGCTGTAACCTATGATTTATATTCAAGACTTCTTAGAGATAGGATTATTTTTGTAGGTGGTTATGACGGATCTATTGTAACAGATTCTGCAAATATATTGATAGCTCAGCTTTTATATTTAGATTCTGAAGAACCTGGGAAAGATATAAGCTTATATATTAATTCTCCTGGTGGTATGGTTACTGCAGGTCTTGCAGTTTATGATACTATGCAATTTATAAAAAGTCCTATAACTACAATTTGTATGGGTATGGCCATGTCTTTTGGCGCTGTTTTGCTTGCTGCAGGTGCAAAAGGTAAAAGATACGCTTTAACGCATTCACGTATTATGATACATCAACCCATAATATATGGTGGGGGTCTTTCTGGTACGGTCTCAGACATAAACATAGAAACAAAAGAACTACTTTCTACTAAACATAAACTTTCAGAAATACTTGGAGTACATACTGGAAAGACTACAGAACAAATTTTGAAAGATACAGATAGAAACTATTATATGTCTGCTCAAGAAGCAAAAGATTATGGACTTGTTGATGAAGTTATTGTTAGTTTGAAATAGTAAATTAAGTGAGTTTAAAATGAATAAAGAAATTAATAAACATTGTGTTTTTTGCAATAAAACATATCCTGAAAAGCTTGTAGGAGTCAATGGATTTTATATTTGTCAAGGGTGTGCAAAAACTTCTTTAGCTTTATTTAAAGATTTAGATAAAAATGATTTAAAAGATACTGAAATTAATCTTTTAAAACCAAGTAAAATTAAAAAAATTCTTGACAGTTATATTATAGGGCAAGAACATGCAAAAAAAACTTTATCTGTAGCTGTATATAACCATTACAAGAGGTTAGAAAATATTGCTATAGATAATAAAAAAGATGATGTTGAATTGCAAAAGTCTAATGTTTTGCTTATAGGACCAACTGGTACAGGGAAAACTTTATTAGCGCAAACCTTGGCAAAAGTTTTAAATGTTCCTTTTGCTATTTCTGATGCCACAACTTTGACAGAAGCAGGGTATGTAGGCGAAGATGTTGAGAATATTCTTCTTAGGCTTATTCAAAATGCCGATTTTGATATACAAAGAGCTCAAAGAGGAATTATATATATAGATGAAATAGATAAAATTTCAAGAAAGTCTGATACTCCTTCAATAACAAGAGATGTTTCTGGTGAGGGTGTTCAACAAGCTCTTTTAAAAATTCTTGAAGGAACAATTGCAAGCGTGCCTCCGCAAGGTGGTAGAAAACATCCGCAGCAAGAATATATAAAGATAGACACTACAAACATTTTGTTTATTTGCGGTGGAGCTTTTGACGGACTTGAAAAAATAATAGAAAAAAGACTTTCTAAAAAAACTTTAGGCTTTATAACAGATGACTTAGATAATAGAGAAAATTTTAAGAAAACTGATTTTGCTTTATCCAATGTAGAAAGTCAAGATTTAATAAAGTTTGGACTTATCCCAGAATTTATTGGCAGATTGCCAGTTATTAGTACTCTTAACCATTTGTCTATTTTGGATCTTGTTCATATTTTGACTGAACCTAAAAATGCATTAGTAAAGCAATATAAAAAAATGTTTTCTTTAGAAAGTGTAGAGCTTGAATTTGATCAGACTGCTTTAGAGCAAGTAGCAGCTGAGGCTTTAAAAAAGGGATCAGGCGCTAGGGGTTTAAGGTCTATTATTGAAAATATTTTGATGGAAGTTATGTTTAACATTCCTGACGATACATCAATGGAGAAAGTTATAGTTAATAAAAACACTGTATTAAAAAGAGAAAGTCCTGAGTTTGTGTATAGAAAAGCACAAAGGAGACTTATTAATGAGTGAATTAGATAGGTTTAGCACTGATAAAAGTGAAGGTTTAAAGATTCCAGATACTTTACCTCTTCTTCCTGTGAGAGATATTATTTTATATCCTGCCATGGTATTGCCTTTAGCTGTAGGCAGAGAAAAATCTATTAGAGCTTTAGAGGAATCTATGGCTACAAATAGACTCATTTTTGTTGTAGCTCAAAAAAATGTTCAAGCTGAGGATCCAACTCCAAACGATATTTATAATATAGGAACGATCTGTGAAGTTTTACAAATATTAAAAATGCCAGATGGTACTTTAAAAGCTTTAGTTGAGGGAATTTCTAGGGCGCAATGGACAGATTATAAGCTTATTGATAAGGGATATATAGAAGTTGGTGTAAATATTTTTGATGAAAAAATTGAAAAATCACCAGAGTCTGAGGCAATCATGAGAAGAGCGATAGCTCTTTTTGAACAGTACGTAAAACTTAATCAAAGAATGCCAATGGAAATTTCTGCTGCTGTAAACAATATTGTTGAACCTGCAAGACTTGCTGACACTATAGCTTCTCACCTTGCTATAAAAAATAATGACAAACAACAAATTTTAGAGTTGGTTAATCCTATAGAACGTTTAGAAAAAATAGTACAAATACTTAACTCTGAAATAGAAATTTTAAACATAGAAAGGCGTATACAAAATAGAGTAAGAAACCAAATAGAAAAAACTCAAAAAGAATATTACCTTACAGAACAGATGAAAGCTATTCAAAAAGAGCTTAAACAAAAAGATGATATTCAAAAAGATGTGGAAGACTTAAAAGAAAAATTAAAACAAATAAAAATGCCACAAAGTGCTTTAGAAGCTGCAGAAAAAGAAATAGCAAGATTAGAAAAAATGATGCCAATGTCTCCGGAAGCAGGTGTTATAAGAAATTATATAGAATGGATTTTAGATTTACCTTGGGAGAAATCTACAGAAGATAATCTAGATTTAAAAAGAGCTAAAGAAATTTTAGATCAAGATCATTATGGATTAGAAAAAGTTAAAGATAGAGTATTAGAATATCTTGCTGTACTTTCTAGGGTAAAGAAAATTAAAGGACCTATTCTTTGTTTTATAGGGCCTCCGGGTGTTGGTAAAACTTCTATTGCAAAATCTGTAGCAAGAAGCTTAGGTAGGAATTTTGTAAGAATCTCTATGGGAGGTGTCAAAGACGAGGCAGAAATTAGAGGTCATAGACGCACTTATATAGGTTCTATGCCAGGTAAAATTATACAGTCTATGAAAAAGGCAGGATCTAATAATCCAGTTTTTATTCTAGATGAAATAGATAAAATGGGGACTGATTGGAGAGGAGATCCTTCTGCTGCTTTGCTTGAAGTTTTAGACCCTGAGCAAAACTATGCGTTTGGTGATCATTATTTAGATTTAGAATTTGATTTGTCAAATGTTATGTTTATAACCACGGCAAACTCTCTTAACAATATACCTAACACTTTATTAGATAGGCTAGAACTTATACGATTTTCTGGATATACTGATGAAGAGAAGCGCAAAATAGCAGAAGATTTTATAATATCAAGACAGTTAAAAGAACACGGCCTAACTTCTCAAGAGTTTATTTTTGCTCCAAATGCTTTAAATGCAGTGATTGCAAATTATACTAGAGAAGCAGGGGTTCGTAATTTAACAAGAGAAATAGCTAATTTATGCAGGAAAGTTGCAAAAGATTTAGAACTTAATAAAGAATTAAAAACAATAACTATTACTGCAGAAAATTTAAATAATTATTTAGGTGTACCTCTTTACGAGAGAGAAAATATAGCAGAAAATGATATTGGAGTCGTAACAGGACTTGCTTGGACGGAAGTTGGCGGGGAAACCCTTACAATAGAAGTAAATAAAATGAAAGGTAAGGGGGCTCTAGTTCTTACTGGAAAACTTGGAGATGTAATGAAAGAATCTGCCCAGGCAGCTTTGACTTATGTTCGTTCTTCTTCAGTTAAGTTTAGAATAGACGAAGATATTTTTTCGAATACAGATTTTCATGTCCATGTTCCAGAAGGCGCTGTGCCTAAAGATGGCCCTAGCGCTGGTATTGCTTTGGCAACAGCTTTAGCTTCTTGTTGTATGAATAAACCTGTTAAAAAGAAAATAGCTATGACAGGAGAAGTTACTTTAAGAGGTAGAGTGCTTGCTATAGGTGGTTTAAAAGAAAAAACTTTAGCTGCTTATAGAGAAGGCATGAATACAGTGTTGTTCCCAGAAGGAAATAGAAAAGATTTAGCAGATATTCCAGAGGATATAAAACGTAAATTAAAAATGATACCTGTTGCGCACATGGATGAAGTGATTTCTCTGGCGGTAGATACAGGCAGTTTAAAGAAAGATGTGAAGACAAAGATTAAGAAAAAATAGCTTATTAAGGTAGGACATAAGATGTTAAAACAATATTTGTTAACTCCTGGGCCTACACCTATTCCTCCACAAGTTGCTTTAAAAGAAGCTTTACCTATAATCCACCACAGAACAGATGAATTTTCTGCTATTTATAAAGATATTTCAGAAGATTTAAAATACATTTTTCAAACAAAAAATAATATTTATACTGTTGCATGTTCAGGGACTGGGGTTATGGAAATGGCTGTTGTAAATCTATTAAGTCCTAATGACGAAATTTTAGTAGCAAGTTGTGGTAATTTTGGAGATAGGTGGATCAAGATATCTCAAGCCTATGGAGTAAAAATTGTTTCTATATCTGTTGAGTGGGGTAAAACTGTAGATCCTTTGCAAGTACAGAAAGCTTTGAAGGAAAACACAAATATTAAAGCTGTTTTTACGACACTTGTAGAGACTTCAACAGGCGTAGTTAATGATATTAAGTCTATAGGCAAAATTGTTTCAGCTACAAATGCAATTTTTGCTGTTGATGCGATTTCTGGTCTTGTTGGACAAGAATTTAAGACTGACTTATGGAAAGCTGATGTTGTGATCTGTACTTCTCAAAAAGGTTTTATGCTTGCGCCAGGGCTTGCGTTTATAACATTAAGCGATAAAGCTTGGAAACTTGTAGAATCTTCAAAAATCCCTAAATTTTATTTTGATATAAAAAAATATAAAAATCTTACAAATGCAACACCATTTACACCTCCTGTAACGCTTATTGTGTCTCTTCAAGAAGCTATAAAACTTATTAAAGAAAAAAGAATAGAAAATATTTGGAACGATTGTAGGGTACTTGCAAAAGCAGCTAGAGCAGGCATGCAAGCATTAGGTTTAAAACTTTTTGCAGAAGTTCCATGTGATGTTTTAACGAGCGCAATTGTGCCAGAAAATATTGGCGAAAAAATAGTTAAAACTTTAAGAAAAAAATATGGTGTATCAATAGCTGGTGGACATGGTGACTGGAAAGATAAAATTGTAAGATTTTCTCATATGGGCTATATTTGTAAAGCAGACCTGCTTGTGGGTTTTTCTTGTCTTGAAATGGTTTTAAGCGAACTTGGTTTAAGTATTGAAAAAGGAAAATCGGTTGCAGCTGTAGAAGAAGAATTACTTAAAGATTAAAAGTAAAATTACCATACAGCACATAGTGCTGTATAAAATCTAAGCTAGAGAGAATAACTATTTCAAGTGATTAAAGTTTGTTATATTATTACGAAATTAGACCTTGGTGGTGCTCAAAAAGTAGCGTTATATATTGCCAAAAACATTGATAAAAATATGTTTGATAGCTTTGTCATTTCTGGATTTGGTGGAGTTTTAGATGATGATGTACAAAAAAAATTAAAATTTTATCAATTAAAAAGATTTGTTAGAGAAATTTCTCTTATAAAGGATATTAAGACTTTTATTGATATTTATTTAATATTAAAAAAAGAGAAACCTGATATTGTACATACACATACGCCAAAAGCTGGTATTTTAGGACGTCTTGCTGCAAAACTTGCTGGAGTTCAAACTATTGTGCATACAATACATGGATATGGTTTTAGTGATGAGCATAAATGGTACTTGAAGTATTTATTTATATGGGCAGAAAGGCTTTGTGCATTATTCTCAACTAAACTTATATTTGTTTCAGAAGAAAATATAAAGAAAGGATTCAAATATAGAATTGTTAAGAAAAATAATTTTGAACTCATAAGAGCAGGAATTGATACAGGTTTTTATAAAAACTTCGTATTGAAGAGAGGGTTTAAGGAAGAGATTGGAGTAAGTTGGAATACAAAAATTGTTGTTACTGTATCCTCTTTAAAGTCACCAAAAAATCTTAAAGATTTCATTAATGTTGCAAATGAAGTTACAAAAAGCATAAAAGATGTCGTATTTGTTATAGTTGGCGATGGCGAACAACGAGAAGATATAGAATCTTTAATAAAAAAATTTAATCTAACAACAAAAGTTATCCTGCTTGGTTGGAGAACTGATATTGCAAATATACTTAAATCATCTGATATATTTATTTTGACATCTCTATGGGAAGGCTTACCGTGTTCAATTTTAGAAGCTATGTGTTGTTCTAAGCCTGTTATTGCCAATGCAATTGATGGAATAAAAGAGATTGTATTACATAACAAAACGGGTTTTCTTATAGAGCCTAATAATTATAAACAGATGGCAGAAAAAGTGAAATATTTGCTTTTAAACAAAAACATTTCAAAAGAAATGGGGGAAATCGGTTGTAACTTAATATGTGAAGAGTTTGATATAAATTATGCTTTAAAGCAGCATGAAAATTTGTATTTAAATCTATATTCATTACATCCACAAACCTAATATAAAGATGAAAAAAATAAAGCTTTCAATGAAAAATGTCCCTAACCATGTAATTGTAGCTATAAGCGCTTGGATAAGTAAAATTATTATTGCTTTAATACAAGTTATAAATGTAAGAGTTTTATTAGATTACCTTGATGAAGACAAATATGCTGTTTATGTAATAGCTTATTCTTTAATAGGTTGGTTTAACTTAGCTGAGTTTGGCGTTGGGATTTCTCTTCAAAATTTTATTTCTGAGTCACAAGCAAGGAAAGAAAGCTACGAAAAATATATTGTTGCTGCTTTACAAATAGTAGTTGTTTTGTTTGCAGCTACTTTGTTAATTACAATTTTTATATCTTCTCCTATACAAAACATTATTTTTAGAAAATTTTCATATATATTAGAAATACAAAGTATAAATATTACACTGGTTGTAGGTATTATTACTTTAACATCTTGTTTTTTAAGTATAGTTTTTAAAGTGTACTATGCATTGCATAAAGGTTATATAGCAAATTTAATACCTGCAATATCTATTGTAATTTCTATGATTATTATTGTTTCTATTAATATATACTCTCAAAAACAAGGTAATATTTTATTTGTTTTGCTTGTTTTTACAGTACCGCAGTTAGTTTTAGTTTTATTTTCATTTATTAAAGTATTTAAAAATTATTTTTCAAGATTATTAGAATTTAATATATCTGTTTTAAAAGATTTGATAGTAAGGGCTGCAAAATTTCATGGTACTATAATGGTTTCTTTAGCATATGTTCAGACAGATTATCTGGTAATTTCTCAAACTCTAAGTGTAAATGAAATAGTTGAGTATAATATTTTTATGAGAGTTTTTCTATTTTTTTCTTATGCATATATGTCATTTTTGGCAGCTTTTTGGCCAGTTAGCTCAGAAATGTACATGAATAAGCAATTTAAAGAACTTAAAAATAAAATAAAAAAGCATTTAGCATATGTATCTTTATTTATGGTTTTAGGCACAGCGTGTATTATGATTTTTTCTAAATTTATAATAAAAACTTTAGCACCAGGGCAAAACATTGTGCCAACAATTTGTTTTATGTTGTTGATAGGTATATATATTTTAGCTAAAGCTTGGCAAGATACTTTTGCAATGTTTTTACAAAGTATAAATGTTTTAAAAATTTTTTGGATATATATGCCTTTGCAAGTTATTATAAATTTGCTGCTTCAATATTTTTTGTCTAAAATATATGGAGTAAATGGCATAGTTTTAGGGCTTATTATTTCTACAGTGTGTGTTTCAGTTTGGGTGTTGTTTATGAAGGTAAGTAAAGTCTTGGAGGAAATTGGCATCAATGAATAATTTTGCAACCAACCAACCAACCAACCAACCAACCAACCAACCAACCAACCAACCAACCAACCAACCAACCAACCAACCAACCAACCAACCAACCAACCAACCAACCAACCAACCAA
>JAIRXS010000002.1 GCA_031268145.1 Candidatus Endomicrobiellum siamense | reverse complement strand
ATACATAAAGCCCAAGGCCTTACGTTAGAAAAAGCCTATATTGATATTGGAAATGGGGCTTTTAGCGCAGGACAAACTTATGTAGCATTAAGCAGAATACGCTCCATAGAGGGGGTCTTTTTGAAGAAAACGTTAACTCCTGGAGACATTATCATTGATAATTCGGTAAGAGAGTTTTTTGAAAGTATTGGGAAGTATTCCATTCAAATAAGCGATTAGGAGTTTGTTTTTATGTATATAAGTGAAATAAAAATAGCAAATTTTAGAATATTTAAACAATTAGAGCTAAAGCTTAATAAGGGCCTAAATGTCTTTGTTGGAGAGAATAACTCAGGAAAGACAGCTATTTTGGATGCTATAAAATACGTTTTGGATACCAATTCTACGGATTATTTGAATATAGATAGAGAAAATGACTTCCATGTAGATACTAATGGGAATATATCTGATACTTTTTCAATTAAATTAACGTTTTCTGATTTAAATAGAAGTAACGAGGCAACTTTTTTACAATATCTTACATACGAAGAAGTGGATGGAAAACTAACCCCCAAATTATATTTGACTTTAACTTGCAACAAGGAAGATGAAGGACGCAAAGGATATATTCGTCGCCATGTTAGAACGGGGCGCGATGGGGATGGGAAAGAATTAGATGCCGTTATCAAGGAACTTTTAGAGGTAACATATTTAAAACCTTTGAGAGATGCTGAAGTAGAACTTAAAGCTAGTAGAGCCTCGCGTTTGGCAAAAATTTTAGAAGGATATATTGATCTACCAAAGGAGAAGTTTGAGGACAATAGTTTTGATTTATTTAAAAAAATTGATGCGTTCTATGAAGAAATGGGAAGAAGGATAGACTCTCTTAAAGGAGAAGAAAAAGCCATATCAACTAAAATTAAAGAAAGATATTTGAATAATTTAGTAGTAGGTGAAGAGAAGGATATTAATTTAGGACTTAAAAATAAAGACAATAAAACAAAATACCGCGACATATTATCCAAATTAAACTTGGAATATAACGATAGAAAAGGTAAACAAGGACTTGGATATCAGAATATTTTATTCATGGCAGTTGAAATGCTCTTGTTAGAAGGCGAAATCTATAATCATGCTCCAATTATGTTGATAGAAGAACCAGAGGCTCATTTACATCCTCAATTACAAATAAAACTTCTTGATTTTATTTCAAAGCAGGAAAAAGAAAGCCTTCAGATATTTATGACTACACATAGTCCTAATTTAGCTTCAAAAGTTCCTATTAAGGATTTATATTTGTGTTCAGCGCAAGGAGTATATCCTTTAAGGCCTGAAGAGACAATGCTGGATAAAGAAGATTATGTTTTCTTAGAAAAATTCTTGGACGTGACAAAAGCTGATTTATTTTTTGCAAAAGGACTTATTTTGGTAGAAGGCATTTCTGAACAGCTTTTACTCCCTAGGATGGCAGAGCTGTTATCTGTTGATATATCTAAAAAAGGAATTTCTATTATCAATATCGGTAATACAGCATATGAGAAATTTGTGAAGATATTTAAAAGAAGATCTGGATCAGATATTCCGTTGCCTATTGCTTATGTAACTGATCTGGATATAATTGAATATTTTAAAGAAGGAGATATGGAGGCTTCCTTGGTGGAAGCGGAAAGAAGCTCTAAGTTAAATGTGAATTCAAAATACCATCAAGGTTTTGTCTCTAAATACAGAACTTTGGAAGTGGATTTAATTCATAAAAACAGAGAAAAAGTTTGTCAATCTATAAGAAGATTTATAACCCCACAAGAAGAGTATGAAAAGGCTACAATAAAAGAACTCTTTAATTATATTAATGATGGCAAGCACAAATCTCATTTAGCTTATCACCTAGTTAACTTGGATTTGCGTAAAGCTAGCTTAGTACATTCTTTTTTAAATGAAAAACCTGATAAAAGTACCTTTGAAGAGACGGTTTTTTCTTTAAATTTACATGAGTCTTCTTCCTGGACAGCGAAACAAAAGAGCACCGCTGAAAATGCTCTTCTTCTCTCGACAAGTGATATACCAGACTATATTAATGATGCAATCTCTTTTGTGGATAGAAAAATATCATGACCCCTTTGAAAGAATTAATATCTATAACAGATAATGATATTGATTCATTGTTAGCAATATACAATGATAAGTATCCTCATGAATCGAAGCATTTTTGTGCACTAAGAAAATCAATTATAAAGAATTTAGATACTAAAGATTTTCATGCTGTTGCTGGTAGCGGGAAAACAACTTTATTGGCGTTTAAAATAGCACTTCTTCTTAATAAATGGCCATATAAAAATCAAGGCATTTGTGTGCTATCTCATACCAATGTGGCCAAAGATATAATAATTAAAGAATTGAAGAATATAAATCCACACTATTCCTTGGAGACTTACCCTAATTTTATTGGAACGATACAACAGTTTGTAGATTCTTATTTATCTATTCCATATATAGATAGCTGCGTTTCTAAAGTCAAATATATTGATAGTGAGCAATATTGGAATAGGTTTAAAAGTATGTTTGGTTTTTGGGAAACTCCCCCTCTCAAAGTACGGTTTAAAAGTTTGTCTAGCTTTGTTAAATATTTGAAAGAAAATAATAGTGAGAAATATTGCAGTTTTATGGGGTTAGTTAATCCCGTTCCCAGGCAGAAAGCTATTAGTTTTTTTAATTCGAAAAAAGCTCTTGTTTCCGAAATAGAATCTGTATTATTATCTGAAGGTATATTTACATATGAAGATATGTTTAAGTATGCTTATAAATTTATTGAAAAATATCCTAATATTTTAGTGGTCTTGCGCTATAAATTTCCGTTAATAATTGTTGATGAGGCTCAAGATACTAGTGAGAAACAGTATGAAATACTTGAAAAGTGTTTTGCTAATATAGAAAAAGTGGTTTATCAAAGGATAGGGGATCCGGACCAAGCAATATATGATTTTGGAGGGGATGCTGATTTAAATGATAAAAATTTTTCTAGATGTGAAGGCAAAGAAAAAATAACAGAAAGTCATAGATTTTGTAAAAAAATTGCTGAAAAAACTACTCTGTTTTCCCTTTCTTCCACTACGATTACAAGTAATATTCAAGGTAATGAAATATTCGAAATAAATTTTAATCAGAGCACTCCTTCAAAGGCTATAGAGGAATTTGTAAATCATATATGTTCTAATAAAGATAGGTTGCCAGTCAACCCTATAGTTAAAATTATTGGAGCGCAAGGGAATAACTCAAGCGCAAGGGCTTTAGATATTCAAGCCTATATTCCAGCGTTTAATAAAGAACTAAAAAAGCGCAGATTCAGAACTTCCAATATTTTTCAAGCTTTAGAATATTTACATAAAAATATACTTGGTAATTTTGCGAACAATTATGATTTGATTATGGATTGTATCGCAAGATCCTCTGTTATTAATGCTAAAAGATCTTCTCGCTTGGAATTTATAACCTTTTTAACTGCAACTTCTCAATTAGGTGTTTTAAATCGATTAATTCTTACTTGGCTATATGTTTATACCCCAATATCTAAAGAGAAAATTAAAGAAGATTTTTCTCAGCTGTGCGACATAACGTTTAACTATGAGGTGCTTTGTGATTCAAAGTATAAAGAGGAAAATTTTCAAATAGTTTCATATATAGATATTAATAATGAGCAGATTCCTGTCATAAATAATTCTTTCAAATATAATGAACTAACTTTTCATATTGATACTATACATGGGGTTAAAGGGGAGACTCATGATGCAACTTTGGTTTTAGCTACAAAGGATGGAACTACTTCAACAGATATACAAACATTAAGAGCAAAAACAAAGAAAAATAATCATAAAGCACAATGGAAGAAGCTATATGTGGCAATGAGTCGTCCTAAACACATATTAGCAATAGCTATACCAAGATAAAGATTGTATGCTTTGTCGGATTGGAAAATATAAAAAATAGTTGGGGTCAAGGGGACGGTGAACTGCCCCCTTGACAATAAAATGACATTATAAAGCATTTTTTCTGTATTTTTATCTTTAAAATAAATCCCTGAATTAAATAATAAATTGCCTGTTATTTTTTTAGGGAATTTATTATGGTTGTATAGGGAGAATTGCTAGGAAAAATTATATAAAAGGCCCAAAAACGCTAAATTTCCCTGTAAATTCCCTGTTTTTAGGGAATTTTTGTAAAATATAAACAGAGAGTTTTGCTGTCATTACTGCCTACTCCG
>JAIRXS010000025.1 GCA_031268145.1 Candidatus Endomicrobiellum siamense | reverse complement strand
GCTTTAGACTTCTCTGGAAAATACTTCTTTTCTACTCTTTCTGCTAAAGATGTTTCTTTACCTGAAAATCAATCTGTTTCTTTTGAGAATGAATCTATTAGCAAAATTAAGATTGGAGCCAAGATACATTTAAATGGTAATGAGGGATTGCTCAGTACCTATCTTGGTAGCGGATTTGAATATGAACCTACTAACAAAATTAAAGCTACTATAAGCAATCAGTCTGTTGATACCCCTGAGCTTGGTGGAGGTAGAGGACTTATTGAAGCTGGGTTTAACACTTCTTACAAAAATGTTGGTATTGACCTTTCTGTTAAGTATTCTGATGGTAAGGCTGGCAACTCCATGTCTGGCTTGCTTAAGTTCTCCTATAAAATTTAGAAAATGTAAGATATATTTAAAAAACTAAAAAACAAAGAGGAGCTGCTATACAATTATGTAGCAGTTCCTCTTTTGATGATACAAGATACTCAAGGTATTTTATTTTTTATTTAATACGCCGTACTTTTCTCCCATCAAAATATGTTTATATATACCTTTTTTCCCTTCTGGAGCAGTCATTTTAAAACCAGAATTCTTTTGAAAAAGCATAATAAAATCCGAACCCCCAAATAAAAAACACCCTAATGGATCACCTTTGGAAAAATATTTTCCTACCTTAATGTTATCTTCAAATTTAACTGAACTAACTTGAGACATCCCAACAGGAAGTAGAGCAACAACCCCATAATCTTTTGTTTCTAAAATAACAAGGCCTCTGGTTTCTGTTGATTGCCATCCTGGAACACGACTGTCAAGAATATATTTCTTTAATTTTGGATCCCAAGTTGTAACTCCACCAGCTGCAGTATCTTGACTTATTATACGAACTTCCCTTACTACTCCACTAACTGGAAAATGAAACCTATGATAATCATAAACATTAAGAAAAGTGTGTGTTAAATAACCTCCATCAAACGTTTCTCTATAAGGGCTATCTTCTTCTTCACCTAACAGTTTCGGAATATAGTAATATACACTACCTTTAATTTTAACGCCTTGTTTTTGCACAATGTTGGCATTCATATCTATACGCCAAACTCCTTCAGGAACAGAGTCCGCAGGAGACACTACTACAGAATCATCATTCTTATCTGCAATTGGACGTGCACTTGGTGACTTTAAATGCCTTGAAAAAAAATCGTTAAATGTACGCCAATTATCTGGATCCTCATACCAGTCATGATCTTTAAAACCAAAATGAGGATCGTTATATATTGCATCATAATAGTCTAAATTCCATGATTCTTTAGTATTAAGATGTGCTCCATATGCTTTTACATATTTGATTACCCAAGAACGTATAGGCTCATAATATTGCAAACTATTATAATAGAGACCTTTGCCTTTTAACTCATCCAATGGCTGATCTAAAATAAAATAAAAATAATCTAATCCTTGATCAAGGCCTTCAAAAACACTAGGGAAATACTCTTTACGCAAATCTTTCCAGGGCATTGCCCTTAAAGACCAATCTATGTATGTGTACCAATCTTCTAATGTTTGTGCTGGATTACTTTTTATGTCATGGTTCATCTTCTTAGCAGATTCTATAGATTTAACTAATAAATCTTTAACTTCAGGATTTTTCTCTAAAATTTTGATAAGTTCATTAGTGACAGGTTGCTGTTGTATTCGTTGTACATTATTCCTTTTTTGGACACTATACGCTACACTGCTTACTATAAATAATGACATGAACACAAAAAAAACTCTTGAAAACGATTTTGTAATCTCATGCATATTAACCTCCTAACAATTTAGTATTCAAAAATCATTTGAGTTGACTGTAAAAATATTGCTATAATCATTTCACCTTATGGGGCTATAGTTAAACGGGAGAACGTATCGTTCGCAACGATAAAATGCGGGTTCAATTCCCGCTAGCTCCAGTTTACGCCAATTTTTAAATTTTAAAATGTTATATTTGTTCTAACACCTAGCGTAAAAATATTCTTTGCCGTTGTCGATTGACCATCTATGATACCTGAGTAAGGACAATCTACATATTGAAAAATAGGACTTAATGCGAAGCAACCACTGGGCACATATTTGTAATAAATTTCAGCTTGCGTCTCAGCAGTTTTACTCGCAAGCTTTTCTACAAAATTTTGCCCCACTGCGATACCTAATGTATCTTTTAGCCTGCTCCACATATTGCCATTAAATTGAAATCCTACGCTCCAAGATTTGTTGCAATATGTACTTTTAAGAATATAAGGACTATTGGCGTTTTGGTATCCTAACCTAGTAAACAATACTATATTTCTACTCAACCCTTGATCTAAATTAAAGCCAATCCCTTGTGCATATTCTCTTTGGAGATCTTTCCACACAAGAAATCGATAATTACCATTATTATAAAGTTTATAAGTAACTTCAGCAAAGTTAGTATTGTTTTTTCCAATGTCAGACCACACACCATCATCTCTGTTAAAGTATGCGTAGTTTAACTCTAAAGAATCACAAACAGAATATTTTGCTCTTAGTCCTAACGTATTATTAGGAAATGGTACAGCAGCATTGTTTCCAAACATTGACGCTAAAAACTGACAAGTACCATCATTTGCTATTTTATTTACGTCAAAATAAAGAGTAGGGTTTAATCTACCAAAATCTATTGTCAGTTTCTTATCAAATAAATTTTGTTCCCAAAGTACTTCAACCAATTCAGGAAAACCATTTGTTGGGTGATCTATTATACCTACATTAGCGTCTAAAGAACTGAACAAATCAAACTTATTATTTATGCCAATACCTTTTGTCACTCTAAAATGTGTACGTATTAAAGAATCTTCAGCAATCTGCTTTGTAATATATATTGCACCTAAAAAAGCTCCGTCAAATACTCCTCCTTTTTTATCACTTACATTACAACGAGGGCTACCTTGTAAAACAAAATCTAGGTATCCATTGACAACTAATCCTAAACTAGAAAAAATGTTGTTTTCACTTATGCTATCTGCAAAAATATTTTGGCATAACAACATTATAGCCACAAACAAAGCTAAAAATATTTTTCTTATAATTGTAGTCATTGTTTATTAGTTCTCTTTTTTTTATTTATTTTTTTTATACGTTGTAGGCCCTTGTTTGTAGTTTGTATATTTTAACCAATCCTGACTATAGCCAACTTTTTGAGCCATTTTGTCTGGATAATTTATAAACCCTTGATTATATTTAACATAAAGTTCAATAAAGAAGTTTTGCCAATCTTTACGAATCTTTTCTGCATTTTGATTTAAAGCTTTTGAAAACTCGTCTAAAGCTTTTTTACTATTGGTTCTTGAGAGGCTTTCCAACTCATAAGTTAAATTCTCTATTAGTTTTTCAGAATTATCTTCATGTTTTAAAGCTCTATTTTGTATATCTTTTATCATATAACTATACTTAACATTTGAATACTCGCTCACTAAATTATAAGTCCACCATGCAGAGTCAGGGGCATATTTTTCAGGGTTAGCATTCACATAGGACCTTGGCGTTTTAGCAACAGCAAGCGGCACAAAAACAGATTCCGCTGGAGTATCCAACGCTATCCAAGAAATTACGTTTAAAGGAAACGGATTGTCCGCTTTTAGTTGATTAACAAAAACATATCCAGTATAGAACATAGATATGGGTCTTTCCCAAGCACCTTCAAGTTTAATGTTTGGATCTCCTACATCGCCGCTAAGATCTTTAGGACCTAAATATCTATTAGGACATCCAAACGGACCAGCTGCAATACCTTTTGTTAAATCAAATTCTGTACCTTCATAGTGATCACGGTAAATTTTTTTTATGTCAGAAATATCTACTTTTGCATCTGGCCTGATTGAAAATGGATAATCTCTAGTGGTACCGTCTTTAACCCAAGGTGACAACTTTAACGAAGGAGCTACTAAAGAAAAAGCTCTCCAAACTCTACGTAAAGAATAGTATGGATGACTATATTCTCCCTTACTTACAGTTGTTAACCAATCCATCGGCTTTTTTTTATCTTTAGGACTGCGAATACCAGTACGTTCTACAACATCAAAAAGAGTTCTACCATATATTTGGTCAGGATTTCCCGGAATTATATCTCTTATTCTAAATTCGTTAGCGGCAATAAAAAATTCCCCATCAGGCACACGCTGAGCTACCCAAAGACCGCCCGTTCCTTCAGGAGAAGGGGCCATTTCTATTACCCAAGCTTCTTGAGAATCTGCAACAGGGAGTGTTTCTCCTGTACCATAGTATCCATAAGTTTCTATGAGTTTCCCTATAAGTTGTATCGCTTCTCTTGCTGTACGGCAACGCTCAAGTGCTACCCTAGAAAGTTCTGCAGAATAAAATATGCGTTTTCCTTCTTCAGGCTCATTTGTAACTTTTGCGCCATTTGTACACTCTCCAAACATAAGACCATACTCGTTTACTATACCGTAATTGCCATCTAAATACGCATATGTATGAGAGACTTGAGGAATATAACCTAAAGGGATTGATTTCTTATGCTCAGAATTTGCATAATCTGGAGATCTTGATGGATCTACAAGGCGAGGAATATAAAAATCGTTAAATTTTGGAAGTTCTTTGACTGCTACAGCACTACCATGAACAGGTCTTTTAGAATTTTCCGGCCAATCTTTTGCAGGGACATAAACAATACTTTGATCTGCTAAATCATCATCGTCACTATGAGCCACGAAGGTACTTCCATCTCTACTTGCACCTTTTGTAACAATCATTGTTGTACAAGCCTCTACAAAAGTAGCTGAATACAAATTAAACATGAAAAACAACAACAAGCAAGACGAAAAAAAACGCTTCATAAATACGCCTCCTGCAATTATTTTTTGTACAAACAATCACGTTGGCAATTAGAATCTTTTTTATCTTTCTTACAACAGTTGCAATTCCCTTTTACTATACGTCTTATCAAAAACACTATCACTAAAATAACAATAGTAGCTATTATCAGATTCTGAAACATTTATAGTTATCCCACCTTACATCGTCTCAAAAAAATTGACTTATAAACTATTTTATTATAGAATATTTATAGCTTACAAAGCAAGCTTCTGTAAAGCCGAAGTGGTGGAATGGCAGACACGTGAGACTCAAAATCTCAAGTCGCTTAGGCGGCGTGTGGGTTCAAGTCCCACCTTCGGCACATAATAAAGGCAAAAAAATATTAATAAGCCGTTGAGCTTTCTACTATGTATGCTGTAGTATTTCTAAACATCCATTCTTTTTCTTCCTTTTCATTATTTACACCTAAATCTATCCGGTTTCCTTTTATAAGGGTTCCTGTGTCCCCTGTGTATCCATAACCGTACCCAGATATAAAAAGTCTTGTCTTTAAAGGTATAACTTTAGAATCTACAGCTACTATGCCTCTTTGCATTTTTTGCCCTAAAACTGTCACAGTACCATCGCCCCACGCAAGAGGATCGCCAGGATAGTATGCAGTTGCTACAACTTCAATCTTTTTTGCTTTAGACAAATCATAAATTTTTGCAGCGAAAAAAAAAAAGTAGCGCTACAAAATAAAGGTTTAAAATTTTTGTAATAGATTTATTTTTCATTTTCGTTTAAGTAAGGACGCGCCTTAAACTTAACGCCAAGTTTTTTTGATATTTCTTCCACTTTGGAAATGTCAAAATCAGGAAACTTTACAGCAGTTACAACAACTTCTGGTATATATTTTTTTGCTTCTAAAACAAAATTTAATATCTCATCAAAGGATTTCTCTTTAAACATTGGCTTGTTCATATAGGTGTGTTCTATGGAACTAGAACCATTCAAACTTATAGAAATAACATCTACTAGTCCTTCTAAATCCCTTAAAACATTTCTACCATGATAATAATTTGCAAGACCTGCAGTGTTTATTCTTACTTTTACATTTTGATCTTTTAGCCATTTTGCAACTTCTTTTACAACATCTGGTCTAATTAAACAATCACCATAACCACAAAAAACTACTTCTTTATATTTTTTAGGATCACCAATTGAAGATATAATTTCTTTTACGCTAGGTTCCTTGGTCAACTTCAAATCATTACCAGAAAACATGTTTTTCCATTTGTGTTTTATACAATAAGGACATGCCATCATACATCTATTTGTTATATTTAAATATAAGTTTCCTTCAAAAGTATAAGCAATAGTGTTCATTTTATTCCCTCAAATAAGTCTAAAGCATTTTGAGTTGTTACTTTCTCTACTATTTCTAAATCCATGCCTTTAATATTTGCAATTTCTTTTAAAATCTCTACTATATAAGCAGGCTCATTGCGCTTCCCTCTGTGTTTTTGAGGAGTAAGATATGGGCAATCCGTTTCTACCAACAACTTACTTATTTCTATATTTTTAACAACTTCTTTTAAACTATCCGACTTTTTATATGTAACTGGCCCATCTATACCAAGACAAAAACCTAATTCAACAAAAATTTTTGCTTGACTTAAATTACCAGAAAAACAATGTATCACGCCTTTAGGAACATTGGTCTGTTTTTTTAGAAATGTAAGCATATCGTCATAAGCGTCTCTACAATGTATTATAACTGGCTTATTATATTTTTTAGCAAGATTAAATTGAATTCCTAAAGATTCTTTTTGAGCGTCAATATTTCTTTTAGAACTATCATAATGATAATCTAACCCTACCTCGCCAACAGCTATACATTTTTCGTTACAAATTAAAGATTCTAATTTTCCGTAATCGTTCTTAACTGCTTTTAAAACATCTATAGGATGAATACCAAAAGACACAAAAATATTGTCTTGTTTTAAAAGTTCTAAAGACCTGTCCCAATAATACATTTCACAAGAAATTTCTATCAATCTACCAATTTCAGCATTAAAAGCTCTTTGTATAACAGCATTTCTATCACTATCAAATTTTACATCTGTAATGTGCGCATGCGTGTCTATGATCATTTTATTTTCTTCTAGTATTAAGATATTCTAGGAAACAATATCTCTGAATTTCCCAATTTAGCATTTACAATAGAAAAACCTTCATCTGGAATATTAAAACTATTAAAATATTTCTTTGCTATTTCTTGTATGTCTCCACTTGCACCTGCCAAAAACCAAATTTTTTGTGCAATTTCCGGCATAAAGCACAATAAATGTATTGCAATAAGATCTATAGCTTGTAAATAAGAATAAACACTAACTGCTAATTTTTCTTTATCTGTTTTAGCAAGTTTCCAAGGGGCATCACGTTCTATTTGTTGATTTACAAGAGTAATTGCGCTTTGCAAATTTTCTGCAGCTTTATGCAGAGCAATATTATCCATATTGTAAGCAAAATTTTCTTTAAAAATATTCCCAACTTGTTTAACAAGAGATAAATCAGGAATTGTTTGTGGAATTGTATTATTAAAATTTTTTTCCGCCATTTTGAGCGTTCTTGAGAGCAAGTTTCCAAGATTATTAGCTAGATCTGTATTATATTTTAAAGTTAGACTTTCCCACGAAATATCTCCATCTGGACCAAAAGGAATAAGTGTAACTGTAAGATATCTAGCAGAATCCACACCGTATTTATTTACAAGTTCTTCAGGAGAAATAACATTGCCTAAAGACTTAGACATTTTATTGCCATTTAAAGTAAAAAAACCGTGTGAGTATATTTTTTTAGGAAGGTCTAGATCAGTCCCCATTAAAATAGCAGGCCATATCACGCTATGAAACCACAAAATATCTTTAGCCATTAAATGAACGTCCACTGGCAAATACTTTTTAAATTCGCCTTTAGGAAAACCTATCCCTGTTAAATAGTTTATCAAAGCATCAATCCATACATATACAGTCTGGCTTTTATCAAAAGGTAAAGGGATTCCCCAGTCTATAGCAGTTCTTGAAATACTTATATCTTCTAATCCAAGTTTTAATTTCCCTATAATTTCATTTCTTCTTTCTTCTGGCAATATTTGAATATGCTCTTTGTGGTTTAGATTTGTTATTCTTTCTAGAAGATCTCCTTCAAACTGAGAAACTCTAAAAAAATAGTTTTCTTCAGATTGTAAAACAGGTTTTGTTTTATGTAAAAAACAACACCCATTCTCATCTAAATCTTTAGAAACATAAAATCTCTCACAACCAACACAATAAAACCCTTCGTATTTTTTCTTAAATATTAAACCTTTATCAAACAATATCTGTACTATTTTCTCTACAGATTCAAAATGTTTATTATCTGTTGTTCTTATAAAATTAGTATAAGAGATATTTAAAAGCTGCCAAGCTTCTTTAAACTTTGAGCTCATTTGATTGCAAAGCTCATAAGGTGCAACACCTTTCTCTTTTGCAGCTTGAGCAATTTTTGTGCCGTGTTCGTCTGTGCCAGTAAGAAAAAACACATCATAGTTATTTAAACGTTTCCATCTTGCTAAAATATCTGCTACCACTGTAGTGTAAGAATGCCCTATATGAGGTATATCGTTGACATAATAAATTGGAGTTGTAATATAAAATTTCATTTATCGCCCTTATTATTCATACTTTTAATTTGTTTAATTGTAAATACTTTAAAAAATTTTTCCTCAAAATCTATACTGACACATTCTCTTATACAATCAATCGCTGCCAGTTTACCTTTACCACCTGGAGTAGAAATAGTTGAACCAAGTGCTGGCAAATCTTTTTTTATGTTTTTATAAGTGTCATTCTCATAAGCTATACAACACATAAGTCTGCCACAAAGTCCTGAAAGTTTAGATGTGTTTAAAGATAAATCTTGTTCTTTAGCCATATCTATTGTTACAGAACTAAAATCTCTCAAAAAGCTTCTACAACATAACACTTGTCCGCAGGTTCCTATGCCACCTATAATTTTGGATTCATCTCTAACACCTATTTGAACCATTTGTATTCTAGTTTTTAAAGTATGTCCTAAATCTTTAATTAGTTCTCTAAAATCTACTCTGGATTCTGACGTGTAATAAACAAAAAGTTTTGAGCGATCAAAAGTATAACTTACACAAGTAAGTTTCATATCTAGTTTATATTCTCTTACTTTTTGAAATACTGTAGCTTGCACTCTTAAGTTTCTTCTTTGATTGTCAGCTAACTTCCTTTTATCGTCTTCTGTAAGTTTTCTTATCACTTTCCCTATAGATTCTTTCTCTTTTACAAAATTTTTTGCTATTTCGCATACCAATCCATATTCAACACCGTGTTCTGTTTCAACTATAATTTTATCATTTAATTTCAAGTTTAACTTACCTGCGTCTGCATATATTTTATCTTTTATTCTTCTGACTATTACCGCTACAATCGTTAACATAATAATCTCCATTAACTATTACTTACTTTTGTTTAGTTCGTATAAATCGAAAAATAAATTATCTAATACTGTCTGTCCATTTGCATTTTTTAATACAAAAGATCTATATTCATTTAACAATTCTAAAGGTTTTAAAGTTTCTTGAGGAAACACTCTAAATTCTTTTTTAACTTGAGTATGCATAGCATCTATACATTCTAATGCACCACTTTTCGCATACGCTTTTGAAAGCTCTAAAATATCTGAAATGGTAAGATTCTTGGCTTTTAATTTTTGCCATAAAGATAAACTTTCTTTTTCATTTTCTTCTAAAAATTTTATCACATTGCCTAAAGATCCTTCACTTAAATTTGCTATTTCCTGCGCGCGGCTAGAGTCTAAAGACTTATTTAACATGAGCCAAGAAATTATTTCTTGTTGATCTATAGGTGCAAAAAATAAAACCTGAGAACGCGATACTACCGTTTTAGGGATAGTTTCTTTATGTCGCGCAATTAGAATTATAATCGTATTGTCTGGAGGTTCTTCTAATGTTTTAAGTAAAGAATTTGCCGCTGCAATGTTCATTTTCTCAGCTGGATCTATTACAAAAATTTTCCATTTAGATTCGTGACTTTTTGTTGAAATAGCTTTTTGCATATATCTTATAGTTTCTATTTTTAATACTTTCTGTTTTTCTAAATCTTCTTCTTGTAATTGCGCTTGTTTCATAAAATCTATAAAATGCAAGTCAGGACTAGCACCTTGAGATATTTTTTGACAAGACAAACATTTACCACAAGCACCAATATCTGTATTTGTAAAATCGTTTATTACACAATTGAGCGTTTTGGCAAATTCTTGCGCCATTAAACGCTTGCCAACACCATCCTGCCCCATAAAAATATAGGCATGAACAATTTTATTGTTTTTTATTTGCTCTTTAAGTATTTGTTTTACTTTTTTCTGGCCTAAAATATTACTAAACATTATAAAACCGTATCTATAATTTTTTTTATCAGTTTATGTGTTTTTTCTGGAGAACTTTGAGTTTTAACTACTTTTATTCTATTAAAGTATTTTTTTGCTTGCTCTAAATATCCTTTTCTTACATCCTTGTGAAATTTCAAAGATTCTCTTTCAATTCTATCGCCTTTTTTACCATAGAATTCTTTATTTAAATCTTTTGCTTTATTTAGTCCTTTTAAAGGGTCAGTATCTAAATATATAGTTACTATGGGTTTAACTCCAAAAGACGCAGCGCTGTTAAGTTTATTTATAAGCAAAATATCTAATTTTCTTGCATATCCCTGATAAGCTACACTAGCATCAGTAAATCTATCGCAAATAACAACTGAGCCTTTTTTTAAAGCTGGTATAACAACCTCTTTTATATGTTGACATCTTGCGGCTTCATATAAAAACAACTCCGCTTCCGCTGTAAGATTTGAGTTTGGATTTAAAAGCATATTTCTAATAGCTTCAGCTATAGCTGTGCCTCCAGGCTCTCTAGTTAGCACAACACTATACCCTTTATGTTCTAAATACTCTTTTAAAAGTTTAGATTGTGTTGTTTTACCTGACCCTTCCCCACCCTCAATAGTTATAAAAAGGTTTTTAGTTTTCATTTTTATATAAAACACCGTTCTTTAAAGTTTCATCTTCATCCCATATTTGTTCTTCAGAGAGACTAGTTTCTACTAATTCTATTAAAACATCGTTTACTAATATAATTGCGCATTTATAATCTTTAAATAGATTGTTTAATTATATAAAAATGCTACAATACAAACAAATTAACTTTTGGAGAAAAGCATATGAATATTTATACTTACATTGTTTTATCTTTTATAGTTTCTATTTATCTTATAAAGACAATTGCAGATTTACTAAATGTCAAAAACATAACAAATAATATACCAATAGAGTTTGAAAATTATTTTGATAAAGAAAAATATGAAAAATCCCAGAAGTATCTTAAAACAAACACAAACTTTTCTTTAGTTTCTTCAACAATTACCATACTTATCCAGATACTTTTTATAGTTTTAGGCGGGTTTAACTATGTAAATAATATCGCTATATCTTTTGGCTTTGGCAATATTATAACAGGTTTAATCTTTGCAAATATACTGCTTTTGATTTCTGAGATCATTAAAATACCTTTTTCTCTTTATTCTGTATTTGTTATAGAAGAAAAATTTGGTTTTAATAAAATGTCTTTGAAAACTTTTATTTCTGATTGGATAAAATCACAACTTATAACTTTATCAATATTTTCTCTGATATTTGCTTTAATATTGTGGTTTTTTACAAATTCTTCAAACCTAGCTTGGTTTTATGCATTTATTACTGTTGTTGTTTTTCAACTTTTTTTAACTTTTATAGCGCCCATAGCTATAATGCCTTTATTCAATAAGTATACACCGTTAGAAGACGGACAGTTAAAAACTTCCATTGAAACTTACGCAAAAAAAGAAAACTTTAAAATGAAAGGTCTTTTCAAAATGGACAGTTCAAAACGTTCAAGTAAATCAAACGCTTTCTTTACAGGGTTTGGTAAGTATCGCAGAATAGTTTTGTTTGACACCCTTATACAAAAACATACTGTAGAAGAGTTGACAAGTATCCTAGCACATGAAATGGGACATTTTAAGCTCGGACACATAATAAAACATATGATTTTTTCTTTTGCTTCTACAGGATTGATGTTATACATTTTATCTATTTTTATTAACAAAACTTGGCTATATGACGCATTTTTGTTGAATTCTCAACCAATTTATGCAGGGGTTATATTTTTTGCATTTCTGTACTCACCAATTTCTTTAGTTCTTTCTGTTATAGGTAGTTATTTTTCTAGAAAACATGAATTTGAAGCCGATTCATATGCAGTAACAACATATAAACACCCTCAAGACATGATAAATGCATTAAAAAAATTGTCAGTAGATAATTTGTCTAATCTTTATCCGCATAAATTTAAAATATTTTTAGAATATTCTCATCCGCCAACCCTAGAGAGAATAAAAACTATAAATCTTTTGTATTTACTTTAGAGAGACCCTTTATTGTATATCTGATACAATACGCTTAATGTCATTTATTAACTCATGTACGCTATCTTTGTTTAAATCAACAGAAGAGTATTTATAGAAATTAAGTCGTTCAAAAATTGTTAATATTTTATCAGTCATTTCATTGTTTAATTTCAATTTCTTAAGCTCTTCCATTACTATATTTTTAGATAGCTCCCGAGAGTCTTTTTTTATCTGATAGTCTAAAAATTTAGTAAATGCCATATTTATAAAATCTAAAGCTTGCTTATAATTATCTTTACCAATTTCTATTTCAGATTCTTTAATTAATTTCCAGATATCACGCAAATGAGTTTTCTTATAATTTGTACTATTATTAAAATATTTATTTTTGTATATTTTATAACAAATGCTAAAAAGTAATAAACCAATAAAAGGAACAAATATTAAATAGAATTTTGGATTTTTTAACAAATATCCTTTATTTAAATTTATATTGTCAATTCGCTTATTATAATTTATATCTTGGCGTATAACGTTACCCGAAGAGCTAGTGCTATCAAAATTGCTAATACTTACAGTTTCTCCTGTTACTTCAACTTTTTGCGCAAAAGTTTTTATAGTTTCATATTTTCTTTTAACAGGATTAAAAAATGGAATACTTACTGATGGAATCTCCTGACTTCCTGCAACTAGAGGAATAAATATTGTTTTAAATTCTTTTACATTTTCTGAGTCGTTTGAAACTATTGTCTCATATTTTTTAAAACCTTCATAAGAGTCAAAATTTATTCCAGTAACACTTTTCATATTTCCATTGCCTTTGACTGTAACTGTTAAGGTGATAGGCTCACTTGTTTTAGCTTGTTTTTTATCTAAAGAAGAAGATATTTTAAAATCTCCCACTGCGCCAGAAAAATCAACTGGCCTATTAGTTTTTGGCAAAGGAACTACTTCTATATTAATTGGCTTTGTTTCTAATATTTTAGTCTGCCCGCGACCCATATTTGAAAATAAACTAAAAAAGTCGCCCATATCGTCTGGAGAAGAAAAATCCATAATAGCTATTTTTATTTTTGCTGGAGGTATAGTTTTTAAACCTAACTCTATTGGATACAATATAGTTTCTATTTCATCTACACGATAATTTATTCCATCAACAATTTCAAAACGATTTTTTGGCTTAGAACCATCATTCCAAAAGCCTGCAAAACTTGGTGGAAAATATTCTGGATTGGATACTAAATCTACATTCGTATAAAAACTAAATTTATAAATTAATTTTTCGTTTTCATAAATTATTTTTTTATTCACAGAAGCTTTCGCAAAAGCCTTGCCAGGAGGATTAGACTGGGTAGGTCTTGCGTTTGAATATGGTAAAGTCTGAGCGCTTTGCGCAGAAGTAACTTCAATGTCTATAGTTTCAGTAAGATATGTTTTCCCTTTATAAGTTATTCTTGCTGGAGGTATAGTAAACTTCCCTATTCTTTTTGGCCCTAGAGTATACTTATATGTCACACTTACATTAGTTTTGCCATTTATTACAGACATGCTTTGAGAAGTAGATGTGCCAAATTTTGTAAAATCTGTTAAATTTGATATTTGATGTTCAGGAAGTTTAGCACCGTCTCCGCTCAATGTAATTGAATATACAAAAGATTCATTTAACGGTACCTCTTTTTTATCAACAAAAGCTTTAAAAGAAATGGAATCCGCATATGTTATAACTGACAATATTATCAAAGCAATAAAACAACATATTTTCTTAAACATTTTACCAATCCTTTTGCATTTGAGTTACTTGGTATCCTTTAAAATTCTTTTTTGGTCTTTGTGTATTCTTATCTGATTCGTTGTAATAATTTAAGATCACGGAAGTAGGTGTATCTTTATTTTCTTTTTCAGATTCTTTAGGTATATTTTTATTTTTTTGTATGTTATCAATATTTTTATTCTTGTTTAATTTTTCATTTTGCAAGTCTTTTATTTTATCGCTTATTTCTTGTCTTTGTTTTTCAAGTCTTTGTTTTTCCTTTTCTAAATTCTCCTGTTGTTTAGATTTTTGTTCATTATTTCCTTTAGAATTTTTGTTTTCCTGTTCTTGTTGTTTTTTATTTTTCTCTTGAGCTTTATCGTTCTGTTCCATTTGCTTTTTTAAATCTTGTGCTTTTTTATTTTCTTGAGGTTTATCTTCATTTTGTTTTTGTTTTTGCTTTTCATCTTGCTTTTGAGATGGACTTTTTTCATTTGATTTTTTCAAAGCAAGCTCTAAATTATATTTTGAGTCTTTATCGCTTGGATTTATTTTCAAAGCTTCTTTATAAAAATCTACAGCTTCTTTAAGATTTCCTTGTTTAAACTCAACATCACCTAAATCGTAATAAGCTATAAATTTATCAGATTGAGTAGATGATGAAGAACTTATAACTCTATTATACTTTGATTTAGCTTCATCAAACTTATTAAGTTTATAGTCTACTCCTGAAGAATTTATTAAAATATCGTTATTGTTAGGATTATTTTTAACTATCTTATTAAAAATTTTAGACGCTGCTTTAAAATCTCCTTTATTAAAATATTTTAAAGCTTTATTATTGTCTTTTAAATTTTTAAAAGAAAAAATTAAAAGAAACACTAAAAACAGAATTAAAAGAAATAAAATACTACCTAAAACAAATAACTTCTTCATCTTTTGCTCCTCACAGGGTAAATAAGAGCAACAATTAAACAAATTAAACCAAGAAAAACAAATATTTGAAATCTATCTATTTTATTATTTATCTCGTCAGTTTCATTATTATCTTTTTCTAAATTTTTTACTGTTTTTATTAAATCATAAGAAATATTTTTGTTTGAAGCGTCAAAAAACTTGCCTCCAGTTTCTTGAGATACTTTACGCAATAAGTCAATATTAACTTTACTCATAACTATCTGTCCAGAATTATCTCTCATATAACTTTGAACTTTTCCAGCTTCATCTGTAATAGGCACAGGCGCACCCTCTTTAGTACCTATCGCTATACAAATAATTTTTAAATTATTTTTTTTAGCGATACTAATGGCATCGTTTACTTTAGAATCATGATCCTCTCCATCTGAAATTAAAAGCATCACTTTACTTTTAACAACTCTGCCATTTAACGCTTTACAGGCAAGCGTAATGGCCTCCCCTATCTGTGTTCCTCCACTTGGCAAAATACCAACTTCTATATCTTCCAACAGCATTTTTAAAGCCTGCAAATCATATGTCATTGGACACTGCCACATAGCGCTGCCAGAAAATACAATCACCCCTATTCTTTCGCCAGGATTTTCTGTGACAATATCTAAAACTATAGACTTTGCCTTTTCTAATCTATTAGGTTTAAAGTCTTGAGCAAGCATACTTTTTGAAATGTCTAAAGCTAATACTATTTCAGACGATTCTTTTATTACCTTACGGTTCTGCTGGCCATATTGCGGCCTAGCAAGCGCAAAAATTATGAAAAAAATCCCAAATAAAAATAGAATGTTTTTTATTTTGTATGCATTCAAGTTAACTTCCGCAAGAGACAACAGATTAATATTGGCCACAAGCGCGTTCAAGGCATTTTTTCTTCTTTTTAACGTAAAATAAAAAAATAATGCAAGCAATGGTATTACTACTAACAATAATAAATAAATTTTATCTGCAAACATTTTAAGCCTCTTATACTACACAACCAGTAATTGCTATGGGAGTTTCCGTAAATAGGTGTTTTCTAAAACAACTATAGTCGTCAATAAAAATAAAGATATTATTAGAAAATATTTATATAACTCATTATATGATGTATGTTGAGTAACTTTTATCTCAGACTTTTCAAGTTTATTTATTTGTTGCATAATATCTCCAAATGATTTTGTATCTTGAGCTCTAAAATATTGGCCACTAGTCCCTGCAGCAATTTCTTTTAAAACGTCTTCATTTATTGCATCTTTAGAAGACCTTACTTCTCGTACCCCAAAAAAAGGATCTTTTATCTGATAAATAGCACCTTCTAAACTACCAACTCCGATAGTATAAATTTTAATATTATAACTTTTAGCTATTTTTGAAGCTGTTATAGGGTCAATTTCTCCCATATTATTATTGCCATCTGTAACAACAATTATAACTTTGCTTTTAACTTTAGACTCTTTTAGCCTATTAACAGACATCATTATAGCTGAGCCAACAGCCGTGCCATCTAAACCTGTATCTCCTATATTAATATTTTGTACAAATTCTATTAAAGACACTTTATCTGTAGTTAAAGGGCATTGTGTAAAAGCAAGCCCTGAAAAAATCACAAGACCAATCCTATCGTATTTACGCTCTTTGATAAAATCGCAAGTAACTTTTTTTGCAGCCTCCATTCTGTTAAAAGGCTTGAAGTCTAAAGAACTCATGCTAGAAGAAGTGTCTAAAGCCATTATAATGTCTATACCTTGATCATTACTCTCTTCAAATACTTTCCCTTCCTGAGGTCTTGCTAAAGCTATAACAACAAAAATTAAAGCTACATACTTTAAAATTTGCAACAATCTATAAAGACGTTCTTTTAAATTAAACTTTGAGAGTTCTTTTAAAAATCCTACTCGCGAAAAATCTATATGTGTTCTAAACAGTTTTGCTTTAAAAACATTAATATAAAGATATGCGAGTATTAAAATAGGTAAAAATATCGCAAAAAATATAGGATTTGCAAACCTCATAAAATCTCCAAAAGGGTTTTTGTAAAATCATAATTCTTTTTTATTTCTACTTCGTTTGGAGTAAAAGAAGCATATTTTGCTAAATTAAATACAGTCAAATATTTTTTAAATTCAACAACATTTATATCGCTAGGCAACAACGATTTTGTCTTTTTAAAAAATTCTGAAGTTGTCATTTCCAAAGTATAAAAATTATATTTTTTAGAAATATAAGTTCTTAAAATTTCTGACATTTTATAGTAAAATTCTTTTATGTCAACATTGTTTCTGTTGCTATACAAAAGACTTAAGTCATTTAATGCTTTCGTTTTAGGATCTATAATTATATTTTTAGGCCTTCTTATCCAACTGAAAATAAACAAGTAACTAATTATAATCGTAAGTATTACAACTATAGAAATTAATAAAATATATACAACTTTTAATTTGATTTTTTGCAATGCTTTAATATCTTTTATATCTTGATTACTATTATTATCTAAAACACTTTTAACTACAATATCTTGTTTGGGTGTAAAAAATAAATTATTAGTTCCATCGGGATTTATAAAAAATACTGGCACTGAATCTATAATAATATTGCCTGTTTTTATAGATAAAAGTTTAAACTTCAATATATATATATTGTCTTTACCTACCAAATGCTCAATATTTGAATTTATAATATCAAAACCGTCAAAATTAAAATTTTGATTTGCGCTTATTTGAGCATTTGGTTCTAGCTCTGCTTTTACTGTAAAATCTAAGATATCTCCAATAAGAATTTCACTCTTATCTAAATAAGCGCTTATATTCTCATCTGCGTATATATTTATAAAAACAACAAAGAAAGATACAAACACAATAATTATTAAGTGGGATATTTTCATCTTTACCTTCAACATTAAGCAACAGATTTACGTAAATGTCTTTCTTTAAAAAACTTTATTAACGGTTTTATATAAGATTGATCTGTACTTAAATTTATTACACCTACGTTAGCTTCTTTAAATATTTTATCTGTCACATCATTAAAATCTTTATTTTTTTGTCTAAAACTCTCAGCTACAGCGTTGCTGTCTATCATTATAATTTCTTTAGTTTCAGGATTCTCCATTTCTATGAGGCCTATTTTGGGAATAGAAACTTCCTTTGGATCTTCTATTTTTATACATATCAAGTCATGCCTTTTAGAAGTCATTATCAAATCCCTTTTATAATTTTCATCTTGAAAATCTGAAATTAAAAACACTACGGCTTTTTTACGCCATATACCATTGAGCGCTTTAAGCGCTTTTGATATAGACGTTTTATGTCCGTCAGGTTTAGAGTTTAATATTTCGTTTATGATTCTTAAAATATTGTTTTTGCCCTTTTTTGGAGTGATGATTTTTTCTGTTTTATCTGTAAAAGACAACATTCCAGCTCTATCATTATTTTTTAAAGCAGAAAATGCAAGAAGAGCAGCTACTTCAGCAGCAATTTCAGATTTCAACTTGCTAAAACTGCCAAAGTTTTGCGAAGCAGAGACATCTATAAGAAAAATTACTGTAAGCTCTCTCTCTTCAGCAAAGAGTTTTATATAAGGCTTGCCTTGACGCGCTGTAACATTACGATCAATAGTTCTAAAATCATCGCCTATTTGATACTCTCTAACCTCTGCAAATTCTATACCTTGACCTTTAAAAATACTCTGGTATTGACCTGCAAAAATCTCGTTTACAAGTTTATTTGATTTTATTTCAAGTTGTCGTACTTGTTTTTCTAGTAAGGTATCTAACATGACAGTTTACCCTTTATTAAGCTACATAGCACAGCTTCTGTGTTTATAAAATATGTTCTTAAAAAAAGACAATATGTTTAGATTAAGGCACTACTATGCTTGAGAAAATTTTTGTAATTATATCATCTGAAACTACAGAATCAGCTTCTGCTTCATATGTGGTAAGAATCCTGTGTCTTAAAACATCGTACCCTATTTCTTTTATATCTTCTGGAATTACATATCCTCTCCCTTGCAAAAATGCATACACTTTTGCTGCAAGCGTTAAGTTTATAGTAGCTCTTGGCGAAGCCCCAAAAGATATATAGTTTTTAAAATCTTTAAGTCCATATTCTTCAGGGTTTCTAGAAGCAAAAACAATATCTACTATATAGTTTTTAACTTTTTCATCAACATAAATTTGCTCTATCAAACCTCTTATTCTTTCTACGTCTTCTAAAGTTAAAACTGCTCTTATTTGCGGGACAGTATGTGTCATTTTCTCTAAGATAATTTTTTCTTCTTCTTTTGTAGGATAAGAAACTTTCAACTTAAGCATAAATCTATCAACCTGCGCTTCTGGCAAAGGATAAGTGCCTTCTTGTTCTATAGGGTTTTGCGTAGCCATAACTAAAAACGGTTTAGGAAGTTGGTAAGTATTTTCTCCAATAGTAACTTGTTTTTCTTGCATGGCTTCTAACAAAGCGCTTTGAACCTTTGCAGGGGCGCGGTTGATTTCGTCAGCAAGAATAATGTTTGCAAACACAGGCCCTTTTTTTACAGAAAAACCTGCATTTTGAGGATTAAATATTAAAGTACCGACTATATCTGACGGCAATAAGTCAGGAGTAAACTGTATTCTCTTATAGTCTGCATGTACTGTTTGAGCAAGGCTTCTAACCGCAAGAGTTTTAGCGAGTCCTGGAAGTCCTTCAAGTAAAATATGACCTCCAGAAAACAATCCTATCAACATTTTAACTAAAATATATTTTTGTCCCACCACAACATGCGAAATTTCATTTAAAAGTTTTGAAACAAGCATGCTTTCTTGTGCAATTTTGTTGTTTAACTCATCAATACCAGTGACCATCTTTAAACCTCCAAACTGTTTTAATAAAATTTATATACTAAAATGCGTAAACTCCTTTCAAAGTGCATGAGAAACCTTTTTTTATTGCCAAGAGTCGTTGTAACTTTTCCATCAAACTCGTGATCTAATGCATCGCATTTCGCTTCCTTTCCTCCAATTTTACCTGCATGCATACACAATAGTTTTTTCTAAAGCAAAAGATGTATCTGATAAACCGGTTTTAATTGATACATCTGTTTCTAAAATTTTCTTTAAAGTTTGTTGCAATTGTTTAGTGTCATGTTTTTTCAAATTTGTAAAAAACAAACCACTATAAAAACTATGAATCTTAAGATTTGACGCTACCTCAGTAGCTGACATAGAACTCTCTTCAAGCATACTTTTTGCATTAAGCATTTTTCTTATAGAAGAAGAAATGACAGATAAAATCACGACTGGTTCTTCCCCTTGAGTTAAGAGTTTATCTAATATAAATAAAGCTTTTTTTAAATCTTTTGATTCTATACACGAAGAAAGAGAATAAATATTTAATTCTTGCGTATAGCCACTTATTAAACTTAAGTCTTCTTGGCTAACTTCCTTTTTATTTTCTCCGACAAATAAACATACTTTTTCTATTTCATTTACAATACTTAATAAATCTAATCCATTATTATCAATAATTTTTGAAATGCTCTCATAAGAGATATTCTTTTTTCTAAAATTAAACTCATTTTTTATAAATGATTTAATTTCATTTTCATAAAGCTTTCTACAATCTACAGACACACAAAATTTTGAAGATATACAATTATTGATAAGTTCTTTTCTTTTAGAAATAGTTTCTTTTTTATAATTATTATTATAAAGTAAAACCAATACAGATGTCTCTACAACATTTAACAAGTATTCTGAAAGCTGCCCAGCATCAGTTGCTTTAATATTTTCTACACTTTTAACAATAATTAATCTTTTTTCGCTTAAAAAAGGTAATGTAGAAAGCGCGTTTATGATATCTCGCGCAGAGTTTTCTGAAGCATAAAAAACTTCTCTATTTAAATTATCAGCATTGATAATTTTTTCTAATGATTTAAGACAAATATCTATAAAATAAGTTTCTTCTCCTGAAAATAAATACACTGGAGACATTTTTTTCAATGATATTAATTTGTTAAAATCTGCAATTTTTAAAATAGGCACTAAGCTGGAACCTTTTTTGACGAAATACTTGTAATTGAACCAAAGCCCTTTATAACACGCCTTACAATATTTCTAGATATTTTATTCCAAATAAGCTGCCTTGCATCTTCTTCAGTCATACCATCGCCAAAAGAATCGTCTGACTGTCTTCTTGTTGTATCTCTGTAAATTTGTATTCCTTCTAAATTTGGTTCTGTCCAAAGGACTGTATTGTTGTCTTCATCAACTAAAGACGCGCTCACTATTACCCAAAGTTTGTATTGTTCTACCACACCGCTTACATCATATGTCAATGGTTCTAAAATATATCTTTTTATCGTAACTGTAACAACTGCATTAGCCTCTTTAGGGGAATTTGTTAGAGACAAACGACCGTCTATCATAAATTCGTCTGTTATAGAATTTGTAAAGCTTCCTTCTATACCAAACTGATTCGTAGCATTAATAACAGGTTGAATATATATTCTTTTAATATGTTCTGGAATTATTTGGTCTGCAGGAGTATACACTGATGCACAAGATGCGAAAAACATACAACTTATAAAAAGCAGATAAAAGCTTACTTTAATTTTTTTCACACTGCCTCCAATTTACTTGACTACTATTGTGACTATTTTATTTTTAACATATATAAATTTTATTATCTGTTTATCTTTTAAGTAAAGGGCAATTTTAACATCACTATTTATAATACTCTTGACCTCTTCTTCTTGCACATTCATAGGCACTACTACTTTGCCTTTTAGTTTCCCATTTATTTGAACTGGGATTTCTAGAAAAGATTCCTTTATAAAATTCTCATTAAAAATAGGCCATGTATATGTAGATATACATTCTTTATAACCTAACTTCTCCCATATTTCCTCACAAATATGCGGAGTAAAAGGAGCCATTAAAAGGATTACAGTTTTATATGCTTCTAAAGATATGCCGCCATCGTTTGAATGATGTTTATAAGCATATAAAGTATTTACAAGTTCCATAATAGAAGAAATTGCAGTGTTAAGTTGAACTTTTTCACCAATATCTGAGGTAACTTTTTTTACAGTTTGGTGCATTATTTTTAATATATTATCTTTATCATCTTTTGCAGCAACCTCATTAGATTTAGTGGTTACAATATCAAAAAGTCGCCATACTCTACTGATAAACCGCCAACATCCTTCAATATTTTCAGATGACCAGTCAAGCTGTTTTTCAGGAGGAGCTGCAAAAAGAATAAAAAGCCTTAAAGTATCTGCTCCGTACTTTGGGATTATTTCATCAGGACCTACAATATTGCCTTTTGATTTAGACATTACGTTTCCACCTAATGTAACCATTCCTTGAGTCAAAAGTTTTGTAAATGGTTCATCATATTTTACAATACCTAAATCTCTCATAAATTTATACCAAAACCTTGCATATATTAAATGCATACATGCATGTTCTATCCCTCCTATATACTGATTGACAGGCATCCAATAATTTAATTTTGAACTATCAAAAACAGCATTATTATTGCAAGCATCACAATACCTTGCATAATACCATGAAGAATCAATAAAAGTATCCATTGTATCTGTTTCTCTTTTTGCATCCTTTCCACACTTTGGACATTTTACGTCTACAAAAGTTTTGCTGGTTTTTAATGGAGATTCTCCCGATCCTGTAAACTCAACATCTTCTGGAAGTAATACAGGCAAATCTTTCTCAGGCACTGGCACAACCCCGCATTCTTTGCAATGAACCATAGGTATAGGAGCGCCCCAATACCTTTGTCTTGATATGAGCCAATCTTTAAGTTTAAAGTTAACTGTTTTTTGGCCAAAACCTTGATTTTGTATCCATTGCACAACTAAATTAAAAGCTTCTGTAGATTTTGTACCATTAAATTGATCTGAATTTATAAGATAGCCTTCATCTTCATAAGCATGTTCGATTACGTTAGAATTATCACCCTTTATTACTTCTACAATAGGAATATTATATTTTTTGGCAAATTCCCAATCTCTTTGATCGTGAGCAGGTACAGCCATAATTGCGCCAGTACCATAACCTGACAAAACATAATCCGCTATAAAAATAGGAATTTCTTTACCTGTTGCTGGATTTATTGCATTAATTCCCTCAAGTTTAATTCCTGTTTTTTCTTTACTTGAAGATCTATCTATATTTGATTTTTTGCCGCTTGAAAGTATATAATCTGTAATCTCATCATAATTTTTAATCTGAGATTTTATTTCATTAATAATTTCGTGTTCTGGAGCAACAACCATAAAAGTTACGCCAAAAATAGTGTCAGGTCTTGTAGTAAATATTTTAATTTTCTTATCCGTACCTGAAACTGCAAAATCTACCTCCGCACCATAAGATTTACCTATCCAGTTTTTCTGCATAGATAATACTTGTTCAGGCCAACCGCTAAGTTGTTCGTGTCCTTCCAAAAGTTCATCAGCATAAGATGTAATCTTTATAAACCACTGTTCTAGTTCTCTGTGCTCGGTATCACTACTACATCTCCAACACACGCCATTTGTAACCTGCTCGTTTGCAAGTACTGTTTGACATGATGGACACCAATTTACATTTGCATTTTTTCTAAAAACTAAACCCTTTTCCCACATTTTTATAAAAAGCCATTGAGTCCACTTATAGTACTCTGGGTCACATGCTGTAATTTCTCTAGACCAATCATAAGAATTCCCTAAAGTTTTTAACTGCTCTCTCATACGCGATATGTTCTGTTTAGTCCAAATTACTGGATGAATTTTATTTTTTATAGCTGCATTTTCTGCGGGTAATCCAAAAGCATCCCACCCTATTGGATATAAAACATTTTTTCCTTTCATTCTATGAAAACGCGCGCAAACATCACCAATGCTATAATTTCTAACATGCCCCATATGCAAGTTACCTGATGGATAAGGAAGCATTTCTAAACAATAATATTTTTCTTTGTTTTTATCCTCTTTACTTTTAAATAGTTTTTTTTCTTCCCATATTTTTTGCCATTTTTTTTCTATTTCAGAATGGTTATATTCACTAGACATATATTCCCTCTCTTAAAATTCTTTTACTTATTGATTACCTGTATCATTTTTGTAACAGCACAAAATGTTCTAAGTTCCCTTTAGATCCTTTAAGCCCTGAATCTACTCCAGAAATAATGTTAAACCCTAAATCTAAAGCTACTTTTTTTATCTTAGCTATTGCTTTTTGCCTTAAACTTTCGTCTCTTACAACGCCTTTTTTTATTTCTTTGTAACTTAGCTCGAATTGAGGTTTTATCATAGCTAAGACAAAACCATTTTCTTTAACGCTCTTATATGACATGGGCAAAATTTTATCTAAAGATATAAAAGAGACATCTATTGTAGCGAAATCTATTTTATCTCTTAAAGTTAAAACATCAAAATATCTAAAATTAACATTTTCTATATTTATAACGCGTATATCGTTTCTTAACTTATAATGCAACTGTCCAAAACCAACATCTACTGCATAAACTTTACTCGCTCCTTTTTGGAGCATACAATCTGTAAAACCTCCTGTTGAAGCTCCTATATCTAAACAAATATAACCTTTTACAGAAATTTTTAAAGCGTTCAATGCAGATTCTAGTTTTAAACCGCCTCTAGAAACATACGAATTTATATTTTTAATTTCTATTAAAGCACTTTCATCAACTAAAGTTCCAGACTTATATTGCACTTGTCCATCTACAAAAACATTGCCACCCATTACAAAACTTTGCGCTTTCGTGCGAGTTTCAGATAAACCTCTTTCAAAAA
Organism: Candidatus Endomicrobiellum siamense; assembly: GCA_031268145.1. Lineage (GTDB taxonomy): Bacteria > Elusimicrobiota > Endomicrobiia > Endomicrobiales > Endomicrobiaceae > Endomicrobiellum > Endomicrobiellum siamense. The sequence goes on along the minus strand of JAIRXS010000025.1, from coordinate 8,352 downwards.
TTATAATATCTAAACGCTTTTTATCTTTTCTTTTTTGCATATTTAAGACATCTGTAAGGCTTCTTGAGCAATATTTTCTGCAGTAAATCCATATTTTTTTCTCAAAACTTTTAAATTGCCCTGTTCTATAAATTTGTCAGGGATACCTATACATTTTACAATCGCCCCACTATTACAAAAAAAAGATTTGATAGCTTCGCCAAAACCACCTATCAATGAGTTTTCTTCAACAGTGATAAACTTCTTTACTTTCAGAAAAATTTCTTTTATCAGTTTTGTATCTAAAGGCTTTAAAAACCTCATATTGACAACCATAGCTTTTATGTTTTTTGTTTCTAAAATTTCTGCTGCTTGCAAGCAGGTTGATACCTGATTGCCTATAGCAAGAAGGCAAATATCTTGTCCTTCTTTTAAAATAACACCTTTACCTATTTGAATTATATGTAAAGATTTATCTAAATTTACGCCAAGTCCTTCTCCTCTTGGATATCTTATCACACATGGCTTACGAGAACTTAAAGCTGTTTTTAACATGTGCTGTAATTCATTTTCATCAGATGGAGACATTATTACAAGATTCGGTATATAGTTTAAATATGATAAATCAAAAGCTCCATGATGTGTGCTTCCATCTTCACCAACAAATCCTGCTCGGTCTAAAACAAAAGTTACAGGCAATTTTTGTAATGCAACATCGTGTATTATATTATCTATCGCTCTTTGCATAAAAGTTGAATATATCGCACATACTGGTTTTAAGCCGTCTGCGGCTTGAGCTGCAGCAAATGTTACAGAGTGACCTTCTGCAATACCAACGTCAAAATATCTTTCAGGAAATTTTTTTGCAAACTTATCTAACCCAGTACCTTCAGGCATAGCAGCGGTTATGGCTACAATTTTTTTGTCCTCTTGTGCCAATTTAACTAAAGTGTCTGAAAAAACTTTTGTATAAGTAACTGTTTGCTTTTTTTCAGATGTACCTGTTTGTGGATCAAATTTTCCAACACCATGGAATTTAGTAGGCTCTTGTTCTGCAGGAAAATAGCCCTTGCCTTTTTTTGTCATTACATGTAAAAGCACAGGACCTTTCATGTTTTTTATATTTTCTAAAATAACTGTTAGGTTATCTATATTATGCCCCTGCACAGGACCTACGTATGTAAAACCCATTTCTTCAAAAAGCATCCCTGGAAAAAGCATTACTTTTGCCCTTTTTATTAACTTTCTAAAAGATGCTCCAAAACCATGAAATCTGCTTATTGTCTTTACAACTTTTTCTTCAAACTTCCTTGCCATGCCAGCTGTTAAAAGTTTTGCAAAATAACCTGCCACAGCACCAACTTTTTGAGAAATAAACATTTCATTGTCGTTTAGTATTACAATCATGTCTTTTTTTAAGTGCCCTGCATTTTGCAGACCTTCAAAAGCAAGACCGCCTGTCATAGAGCCATCTCCAATAACAGCAATTACCTTATAGCCTTCATTTTTTATATCTCTTGCTGTAGCAAAACCTAAAGCTGCTGAAATTGAAGTCGAAGCATGCCCAACACCAAAAACGTCGTGACAAGATTCTTCTATTTTTGGAAATCCACTTAACCCATTGTGCGTTCTTATGGTTTTAAATTTTTCTCTTCTTCCTGTGATAATTTTATGAGCATAAGCTTGATGGCCAACATCCCAAATTATTTTATCTTCAGGAGAATTAAATACATAATGCATTGCTAAAGTTAAGTCTACAACACCCAAATTTGAAGATAAGTGGCCACCATTTTTTGAAATAACATCTATTATTTCTTCTCTAATTTCTTGCGCTAAATTAGGAAGCTCTTCTTTTTTCAACTTTTTTAAATCACAAGGACTATTTATTGTTTCTAATATTTTCACATTTTCTCCAATTGTTGAATAGAACCTGAATACTCTAGTAAGACCTATTTATAATATAATCAGCAAGTAAATGAAAGATTTCTGCTTCTTGCCCAAATATAGAGATTGCCTTTTTTGCTTTTGCAACATGTTGCTGAGCTTTTTTTTGAGCTAAATCTTTGCCATATAACAATAATACAGTAAGCTTATCATTATCTATATCACTACCTTTTTTACCTAGAAGTTTTTTATCAGCATATACATCTAAAATATCATCAACTATTTGAAAAGCAATGCCTGTATTTAAACCATACACTTCAAGCGCTTTTATGCTTTTTTTATCTGCTCCAGCTAACACTGCACCAATTTTTAAACTTGCTATTATCAACGCTGCTGTTTTTTTAATCTGTATAAATTTTAATCTCTTATCTAAAAAAGCTTTACTTTGTTGACTCCACACGCCTGTCTCTAAAGTATCTTCAGCTTGACCTGCAATCATACCGCTAAAACCGCTATAAGTTGAAAGAACTTGTACAGCTTGAACTATATATTCTGCCTTACTTTTAGATTTTGTTACAAGATTAAAAGCTTCTGTAAGAAGAGCGTCTCCGCACATAATTGCTGTGGCTTCTCCAAATTTTTTATGATTTGTAGGCATACCCCTACGCAAATCATCATTGTCCATAGCTGGTAAATCATCATGCACTAAAGAATATGTATGCACATATTCCAACGCACATGCGGCAGGCATTACATTTTTAGACTTAGTTCCAAAAAGTTCTGCAGCTAAAATAACAAAAATTGGGCGAAGCCTTTTTCCACCAATTAAGACACTGTAGCGCATACTTTGAGAAATTATAGAATTATCTTTAGGTAAAAACTGTTTTAAAGCTGTATTTATTTCTTTAGCTTTTTTTGACAAATATTTTTTTAAGTTTAACCTTTCCAAAATACTTACTCCTTAAAATTCTTTATGCCTGAAGATGTTATAATCTCAATCTTTTTTTTAGCTTCACTTAGTTTTGAAGAACATATCTTCACAAGCGCATCCCCCTCTTTAAACAGCGCTAAAGCTTTGTCTAAATCTAAAGAAGTATTTTCTATTTGGGTAACTATTTCCTCTAACCTATTTAAAGATCTTTCAAAATCCAAGCGAGGCTGTTTTTTAGTCATATTTTTTGACCTCTGCATATAGAATGCCTAAAGCTAATTGAACTTTTATTTGTTCGCCGATTTCAACATTTTTTGAATCTAAAATAATTTTATTATTTTCATCAAAACAAACGGAAAAACCTCTTTTAAAAATATTATATGGCGATAAAATCTGTAGTTTATGATTAATATTTTCAAACTTTTCTATTTTATAATTGATAAATCTTTCAATATTTTTTAAAAGTTTAACAGATAAATCATTAATATAATCTATCTTTTCTTTGTATAAATCTTGCGGTCTAGTTAAAGCTTTTGAGTTTTTAAGTCTATCAAAATATTGATTACAATAATTTAAAACACTGGCCATAGCACTATAAAGATTTTCTTTTAAATAGCCTAATTGTCTTTGAAATTCTATTGTTTTTCTTAAGACGATTTCTGCAGCTGCAGATGGCGTTGGAGCTCTTAAATCTGCAACAAAATCCACTATAGTAAAATCTATTTCATGACCCACACAAGAAACTATTGGTATTTTAGAGTTAAAAATAGATCTTGCAATATCTTCACTATTAAACGTCCACAAATCTTCTATCTGTCCACCACCTCTTCCCACAAGTAAAACATCTAAATCTTTGTGATGCATATTTAAATATTCTATGGCGTGGATAATGTCTTTCTGCGCTTGCTTACCTTGTACTGTAGCTGGATATATTAATACCTCCACATTGACATTTAAACTATTTATGACTTTTAAAATATCGTGTAAGGCTGCACCATCTTTAGAAGTTACAATACCTATTTTACTAACAACATTCGGAATTTGTTTTTTATATTTTTGATCAAAAAGGCCTTCTTTTTCCAATTTATTTTTTAGTTTTTCATACGCATCATATAAAACACCTCGTCCAAACTGCTCCATATGATTTACAATTATTTGATAATCACCACTCTTTAAATAAGCACTTATCCTGCCAAAAATTAAAACCTCAGCACCATCTGTAGGCTCAAAATTTAAGCCAATATTGGCATTTTTAAACATTACAGCTCTTATCTGACTTTCTGAATCTTTTATACTAAAATACATATGCCCTGAATTATAAAGTCTAAAATTAGATATCTCTCCCCTTACCCAAACAGCCGGATAAGAATCTTCTAAAATAAGTTTAATTTCATTACCTATTTGAGAGACCGTGTATATCAAACGATCCTGATCAATATTTAAATCTTCATTTAATTCTATATTCATATATATTCAAATTTATCCTAAATATTATATCAAATTTACAACAAGTGCAAAAAAGCCCTGGCAACAGCTTAGACAGTATTTGATTTTAATGCTCGTTTAATTTACAATGTGAGCATCAAAATCAAGGCTTACTTATGAACCAACTAAAATCTTTACTTAAAAAGAAAGACGGCATTATTACCACAGTAGAGGCAAATGTCATCGGTATATCCAACGAACGGTATTGAAAAAAATTCTCTTATGGCTGATTCATGGATATTTTTTTATATATCTCCAATCTTCATTCTGGCGGATGGCACTAAAATCTAAATTATGTACTGCGTAAAACGAGGGAGGGATGGCATCAATTTGCAAAGAAGATTATACCTCTTTGCAAGTAGTGTGGGTGGGAAAACTGCACGTTACGTTTAGCTAGGCGAGTGGCTGATAACATCTTCGGATACAAGGTTTGGTCTCTTTATATATTCCAAATTGGAACAATTACTGCATTTTTTTTAGGAACAGGCATCATATCCGGACTTAGACAAATTATAGCGCCTTTGCCAACTTGTTTCTTCAAACCGTCTATAATGCTTAGGGTTGCATAATCACTGCTGTCTGGCGAGGTTGTTTTTTTGATTTCTATAGGATACAGAGTCATATTTTTTTCCAAAACTAAATCAATTTCTTTCTTGTTGGAATCACGGTAGAAATACAGTCTGCGCGTATCTTCTCCGTTATGCCAAAAGCCTTTTAGAATTTCACAAATGGCATAAGTTTCAAGCATTGCACCGTTTAGATAGCTTGCTTCCAATGCTTCTGGTGAGTCTATGTTAGCCAGAAAACAAGCTAAACCTGTATCAAGAAAATATACCTTTGGCGTTTTTATTATGCGGTTTGTAAGGTTGGCAGAACACGGCGCTAAAAGATATACTAATCCAGACGCTTGCAAGGTATCCATCCATTTTTGCGCTGTACGCCGGTCAATATCGCAATCACGAGCTAAGTCTTCATAATTTATTAAGTTGCCGGTTCTTACGGCTACGGCGCGTATAAATTTGTAAAATTTCAATTCATTTGTTGTACCTTGATAATCTTGCACATCGCGCTCTATATAAGTTTGCATGTATGAACTGAAAAATTTACCACGTCCTATAGCAGGATTAGTTATAAACTCCGGGAAAGAACCGTTCCAAATATCTCTATAGACATCCATAACAGTACGTTTTTTTGTTTTTTCATCAACATTAACTTCATCCGGCCAGAATGGTTTGGATTTATTCGGCTTGCCTATTATCTCTTGATAAGATAGTCCCAGCAAATCAACAATTGCTATGCGCCCGGCAAGGCTTTCTCGTACTCCCTTCATAAGCGAGAACTTCTGCGAACCTGTAAGCCAAAAGGCTCCGGCAGGGTTAATTGCTTTAGAATCTTTAGATTTATACTTGTAACGATGCTCATCCACCCATATTTTTATATAAGTAAACAGGTTAGGAGCATACTGTATCTCATCAATAATGACAGGCGGCGTATATTTTTGCAAAAAAGCTTGAGGATCGTTCAAAGCAAGGTCTCGAGCGACAATATCATCCAGAGAAATATATTTGCGCCCTTTTTCTTTAAGCATATTTAAGGTGCTTGATTTTCCAACTTGTCTAGGCCCGCTCAAAAGTAACACCGGCCAAGCAGAAGAAATTTTTAAAATTGTGTCCGAAATTGTTCTTTTAAGCATAATTATACCTCCAATAAATCACTCACAACATTATACAATTATATCAATCAGGAGTCAATGACAATCTTACATACTAATGTAAAATTAGCATAAATATAATTTAGTAATTTTCAATATCCTATTACTCATATCTCAATGCTTCTATAGGACTTAATTTAGCCGCTTTTCTTGCAGGCCACACTCCAAAAATTAAGCCGGTAAACCCTGAAAAGCAAAAAGCAAGCGCTATTGAAAATGTGGTTATGACAGTTGACCAACCAGCAAATTTACTTACTAAAATTGAAGCTATAGATCCAAATATTATACCAACAAAACCTCCACCACAACATCCAAAAATAGATTCAATTATAAACTGAAACAAAATATCTGTATTGTTTGCGCCAATTGCCTTCTTTAAACCTATCTCTTTTGTCCTTTCGGAAACAGATACAAACATTATGTTCATAATACCTATTCCGCCTACAAGCAAACTTATAAAACCAATAGAACCTAATAAAATAGAAAATGCTTTTGTTGTTTGCGACATGGTCTCTTGAATTTCAACCATATCCCAAACTTTTATAGCATCTCTTTGAGAAGCAGGCATCCTATGTGTAAATAAAAGTCTAGTTATTATAGATTCAGATACTTCATTCATATGTGCATCATCGCTTACCTGAACATCTATATAGTTTAAATACACTGTCCCAAGTATCCTTTTCAGCGCTGTATTTAAAGGTATAAGAATTTTATCATCTTCATCGCGCCAACTGCTTGACCCTTTAACTGGCAAAATTCCTATTACTTGAAAATCTATTCTGTTAATTTTTATGTATTCGCCAATGGGGTTATAGTTTTCATCCCCATAAATCTCATTGATCACAGTTTTCCCAAGCAGCACAACCTTTTTTTTCTCAATATTTTCAGCCTCGGTAAAAAATGTACCGCTAGATGGATGAGAATTTCTTACATCAGCATACTCTGGAGAAACACCTTCTAATACCGTATTATGATTTTTCCCATTTGCAACAACTTGAGCTCTACCAACAGTATAACCTACTACAGCTTTTATACCAGCTACATTTCTTTTAAGATCATATACATCCTCAATCTTAAATCCCATGTACGTGTCAGTTTCAATAGAAATTCCACCTTTTTTAGGGGCTCCAGCGCATACTATTAATAGGTTTGACCCCAAATTCTCAAATTGTTCTTGTACAGATTTTTTAGCTCCCATACCTACAGCAAGCACAACAATTAAACTTGCAACACCTATCATTACGCCAAGTATTGACAAAATAGAACGTGCCTTATTGCTTTTAAGCGCTCTTGTTGCTTCAACAAAATAATCTTTCATTTTAGTAAATGAAAATGTTTTGTGTTTGAATACATCTGTCTGCTTTTTACTGTTATTAGTTTTTTCTACAGTTTTTTTATCAGAGATTATTAATCCATCTTGCACAGTTATGATTCTTGTGGCGTAAGTCGTGAGGTCTGGTTTATGTGTTACCATTATAACTGTTATTCCAGAATCGTTTAGATTTTTTAATATATTTATGATTTCTTTTGTTGATTTTGTATCTAGATTACCTGTAGGTTCATCTGCAAAAATTATTAATGGTTTATTGATAAGCGCTCTTGCAATAGCAACTCTTTGTTGTTGCCCTCCTGAAATTTCATTTGGGCAATGGTTTAGGCGGTCTGACAACCCTACCATATTTAGCAACTTAACAGGATCTTCATGCAGGCCATTTTTTGAAGAGTAAATAGTAGGCAAAGTCACGTTTTCTAGGACAGTAAGATTGGATAAGAGATTAAATTGCTGAAAAACAAAACCTAAATAATAATTTCTCAACGCTGCAAGCTCATTATCGCAATAACGAGACACTTCAACATTTGCAAGTTTATAAGAGCCTTCTGACGGTTTATCAAGTAAACCAAGAATATTTAAAAGTGTGGACTTTCCGCTGCCGGAATGTCCCACGATAGCAACAAATTCGCCCTGTGTGATTTCTAAATCAATGCCATGTAGAACTGGCACTTCTAACTTTTCTAAGAGATATGTTTTTTTGATATTTTTAAGTTTAATTATTTTCATTGACAAAAGGCAACTTTGCACAACATTATTGACAGCCCACTTCCTCTTACTATAACTGTAATATATGTAAATTTTTCATATTTTCATTTTTAAAACCAAACTCTTGATGGGAAATTATCATAAACGTAACTCCAGACTTATTAAATTGTTCAATTATATCCGCTAAAATCTCTTTTAATTCTCGGTCAATATTTGCTTGAGGTTCATCCATTAGTATTATCTGCGAATCATTTAAAAGAAGTCTTATAATTTCTATTATTTGTTTTTCTCCACCACTTAATTCTTTTCCGCCGCTAGAAACCT